>JADFPE010000016.1 GCA_022562495.1 Acidobacteriota bacterium | reverse complement strand
ACGGGCGCCGCCGTGTCGTTCGGTGCGTGGCGTCTTGCTGACATCGTGACCGATACAATCGAACGCTACCGCCAGGCGCGCCGCGAGACCGGGACCGGTGTCGGCGGCACCAACCGGAGCCTGTCGCGGCTGCGTGCCCTCTACAACTGGGCGGTGCGTGTGGGTTATGTCGAGGCGACCCCGTTCAAGCGGGGCACGGAGGCGGTCATCAAGCTCTCACGGGAGACGCCGCGCAGTCGACGCCTAAGCGTGGATGCCGACGAGGAAGCCCGCCTGATGGCCGCCGCTGGACCACAGCTGCGCGCCGTGATAGAAGCGGCGCTTGAGACGGGCCTGCGTCGAGGTGAACTCTCGTCGCTCCAGTGGACACAGGTGGAAGGGCTGACCGTGCACGGGGCGACGTTTACATGGGCACCACGCGCCGAACTGGTGTTGCCGTGGCCGAAGACGAAGAGCCGGCGCGATCGCCGGATCCCTATCTCGTCGCGGTTGAAGGCCATCTTGGAAATGCGGCGCTTCGATCCCGCGGGTGCCCCGTTGCCGCTCGACAGCTACGTGTTCGGGAACGAGGTGGGGGAGCGGGTGAAGAGCCACAAGCGGGCCTGGCAGACGGCCGTGCTGAAGGCTCACGGTTACGAGCCGACCTACACGAAGACTCTGAACTTGACCGCCGCGTCACGCGCCGCGCTCGCCGCGATCGATCTGCACTTCCACGACCTGCGACGGGAAGCGGGGAGCCGCTGGCTTGAGGGTGGGGTACCATTGCACACGGTACGGGACTGGCTCGGGCATACGTCCATCGCGCAGACCAGCATCTACCTGGCCGGCACGATGAAGACGCAGCATGACGCGATGCGACAGTTCGAGGAGCGTCGGGCAAAGTTGCAACAACTTGCAACGGATGTCAGTACAGGGGGGCAAAAACGGCCGCAACCGGCCGTGGGGCTGGAGAGAAAACCCAATAAAACCGCGGTTGGACGTGGTGCAGCTATCTCGTAGGCTGCCTTCACACGGCGGGGGTCAGTGGTTCGAATCCACTAGCGCCCACCAGCTTTTCCAGCGGTTTTATTGGGTTTGCTCGCTGGGGGAGTCTACCCACACAGCACGCAAGTACACGTACACCAGGGGCGAAAGTTGCACGTGCAACCTTTGCCCTCATGAGGATCTCGTCCGCCTGCTGGAAGCTAGGGACAACCGATGAAGCTCAAGCTTGTATCGAACGCGCCGACGGCGCAGAGATTTGCCTATCATGTTGACGCTTGAAGCCGAAGCTACGAAACGATCGTCGTGTCCGGCGGAATCCGTGCGTGTTTCAGTGAATGTCTGGTTCACCCACGGCCGGCGAGAGCGAGAACCACACGTAGACGAGATCGCATCCGAAGCTCGCGAGAAAGCTCAGCGGTTGCTTAAATCAGTGCTGCCCTGAACTTAGACCACTACCCGAGTCCACACAACCTCGAGACAGACACAACAGCTCGCGCCGTCGTCTGGTACGATCCCCACTCGATGATCGACGAGACAGCGCTGACGGTGCTGCTGACCGCCGACCAGATCCGCGACAGGGTCCGGGAGCTGGCGGCTGAAATCAACACCAGCTATCCCACGGGGCGGGACCCGCATCTGGTGACGGTCCTCAAGGGCGGCTTCATCTTTCTTGCCGACCTGGTTCGCGCGCTGGACCGTCCGGTCACGATCGACTTCGTGTCGGTCGCCAGCTACGGCACCGGCACCCGGTCGTCGGGTGTCGTCACGCTGGCCACGGATGTCGAGACGGGCCGTGTCAACGACTTTGAGACAACCTGATTCAGCATTTACTGTAGTGATCCACGCTGCTGACGAGCGTGATCGAGCGATCGTCAGTGATGGGAGGTGACCGGCGGATCACCCCATGCTGCGGGTCGTCCGGGGTAACGGGCGTCGCTCCTGGAGCATCCTCGCGGGTCGGTTGCGGCGGCTGATTGATCCAGACGGCCGTGGGCAGCATTTCGGGACGTGGTGGCCCGAGTACGAACCGCTCAGGATGAGCCGCATACGCGGCCAGACGCGTGCGGTGTCGGACGGCGAGGACCGTCGCGGCGCGGCCGTAGTGGACGGCGGCCGGCGTGAGATAGCTGAGGCCGCTGTGATGGTGCGCGTCGTTGTACCACGCGAACAGATCGCGGCTGACGGCGCGCGCGTGGGCGAGCGAGCCGAACCGGCCGGGAAACTCCGGCCGGTACTTCAGGGTTCGGAACTGGGATTCGGAGAACGGATTGTCGTTGCTCACGCGGGGCCGCGAATGACTGGCGTCGATGCCCAGATCCGAGAAGAGCAGCGCGACGAGCGTGCTGCGCATGGGGGCCCCGCGGTCCGCGTGAATCGTGAGTTGGTGCGGGGCAATGCCCTGCTTCAGGCAGGTCGCCGCAATCAGGCGATCCGCCAGATGCGCATTCTCGTGGAGCGCGACCATCCAGCCCACGGCGTAGCGGCTGAAGAGGTCGAGGATGACGTACAGCGAGTAGTAGAGGTACGGGATCGGGCCCTTGAGCTTGGTGATGTCCCACGACCAGACCTGATTCGGGCGCGTCGCCACGAGCTCGGGTTTCGTATACGCCGGATGCCGGGCCTGGGCGCGTCGCTCGCCCACTTCGTGGGCCGCCGCAAGCACGCGATACATCGTGCGCGGGGCACACAGATACGTCTCCTCCTCGAGCAACGTGGCATGGACTTCGGCGGGCGACTGGTCGACGAACCGCTCGCTGTGCAACACGTCGAGCACCGCCTGGCGCTCAGTGGCGTCCAGCGCGCGCGGCGACGGCGCACGGGGCCGCGTGGCGGGAGCGGGCGGCACTGGGCGCCGCCGGCGATAGAGCGACGCCCGGGACACGCCGACGCTCTGACACAGCGCCGCCGTCTCGCCCGGCGTCGTGATGGCCTCGATGGCACGCATCAGTCGGTCTCGTCGTCGTCGAGGGGACTCAGGGGGATCCCCAGGATCTCGGCAACTTTTTTTTGGAGGGTGATGATTGTCTCCGCCCGCTGCAACTTCCGCTGGAGCCGGCGGTTCTCCACTTCGAGCTGCTTCAGGCGCGGGTCGACGGACCGACGTTTCGGCCCCCGCCGGCGTTCACGCATCTCGCGCAGGGCCCCCGCCTCCCGCTGCCGCCGCCAGTTCGTCAGCAGCGACGAGTACAGCCCCTCGCGACGCAACAGGGCCCCCACCTCGCCGGGCTTCTTGCACGCGTCAGCTTGCTTGAGGATGCGGAGCCGATATGCTGCGGAGAAGCGCCGGCGCTGGACCGTGGCCGGCACCTCTGGGTCAGGGTCGGGTGGACAAGACGTGGTCACGGGGCTGGGACCTCCAGTCGCCCTCCGGGCTCCTTCCGCCCCCAGCTCCGCGACCACGTCCATCTCGACGTATTCTGGCATGCGAGTCATCTCTCCATCCCTCCCCACCCCTACACTAATCTCACCAGGGAGGTTGTCTCACAGATCATTGGCACAGGGGGATCGACATCACGGACCGAGACGTGCTGATCGTCGAGGACATCGTGGATACCGGGCAGACCCTGTCATGGCTCCTGGACACGTTTCGGGCGCGACATCCGCGCTCGCTTCGTACTGTGTCACTGTTGGACAAACGGTCGCGGCGGACGGCCGAGGTTGGCATCGAGCACGTGGGGTTCACCATCGAGGATCGGTTCGTCGTGGGGTATGGTCTTGATTACGCCGAGCAGTTCCGCCATCTCCCCTACGTCGCCGTCCTGGACCAGACTCCTCAGCACCCGGGTGAGCGACACACCGACAGTCTGAGACGGTGAGATCGTTCAGCGACGGACACGCAGGTGCGAGCCGGAGCGACTAGACGGATCCCCAACGGGGTATCATGCGTCGTACAATCATGCGGGTCACCAAGGCAGCGCTGATCGCAGCGATTGTCGTGTGCGGGCTGGCGTCGTTCGTGGGTGGGGCCCGTGGGCAGGCAGCTGGGCCGCACCCCGACCTGCAGCAGTTTTTCCTGACCACGGGCGCCGACGACGACGTGGCCGAGGCGGCGCTCGAGGAGATTGCCGCCGCCTGGCGTGACGGCTACGCCGGGATGGTCTTCGACATGCTGCGGTTCATGCGACCGCCGCCGCCACCAGCGCCCGTCCGGGCGCCGAGGGCGTTCGACCCGAACGACCCGTTCAGTCGCCCGGATATTCCTCAGATCGAACGGGAACAGCCCTCGACGCGGGTCTACCGCCGGCTCATCCGGTTGCTCGAGGAGCAGACAGGTGAGCGGTTCGGCAACGACGTCGGGCGCTGGCAACAGTGGATCTGGCAGCAGCCCTATGACCCACATCCGGACTACGCCCGCTTCAAGGGGCTGTGGTACGGGCAGATCGACCCGCGGTTTCGTGAGTTCTTTCCCCCGAACGTCACATCCCTGATTCGACTCGACGAGGTGGACTGGGGCGGGGTACCGCCGAACGGCATTCCGCTGCTCGAGTATCCCGAGCATCTGGCCGCGGCGGACGCCGAGTATCTCGACGATGACAATATCGTGTTCGGCATCGCCGTCAACGGCGACGCGCGAGCGTACCCGAAGCGTATCCTGGCCTGGCACGAAATGGCGCTCGACCGGGTCGGTGGGCTCGAGCTGACCATCGTGTATTGCACGCTGTGCGGCACCGTCATCCCGTATGAGAGCCTCGTCGACGGACAGCACATCCGGTTCGGTACCAGTGGTCTGTTGTATCGGTCGAACAAGCTCATGTTCGACCAGGGGACCAAGAGTCTGTGGAATACGTTCGAGGGAGTGCCGGTCATCGGCAGCCTCGTCGGCAGCGGGTTGCAGCTGACACGTCGCTCGATGGTCACGACGACGTGGGCGGAGTGGCGCGCGCGCCACCCCGAGACCACCGTTTTGTCGCTCGAGACCGGGCAGCAGCGCGATTATTCCGAGGGGGCGGCATATCGGGATTACTTCAGCACCGACCGGCTGATGTTTCAGGTGCAGGCACGGGACGACCGGCTCGACAACAAGGACGAGGTGGTCGTGATGCTCCTTGACGACCCGGCGGGCGGGGCCCGGCACCCGGTGGCGCTCTCGGTCGACTTCCTCGAGGATCACCCGGTGTTCCAGGCCGAGGTGGCCGGTCACCCGTTCGTGGTGGTGACGAGTCCGGAGGGTGCGAACCGCGTCTATCGCACCAGCGGGCAGCGGTTCGAGCGGCGCCTCGACAATGTCCGGGTGGCCGACGCGGACGGTCGCGTGTGGCGGGTCACCGAGGACGAGCTCGTGGCGGTGGACGACGCCGGCGCCCGGCTCGCGCGGCTGCCGGCGAACCGGGCGTTCTGGTTCGGGTGGTACGCGCAATTTCCCCAGACCGAGCTGTTTCACTAATGAGCCGGGGCTTTGTCTCGGACCCCACGCGGGCGCTCCGCGGGGACCCCCAAGGCTCCGCTCCGCGCTCGCGAGGCGCGCACGTGCGCGCCTTGACCGTCACCGACGATGCCGATTACGTGACCCCGGGTCCGGTGCGGGACGCATTGCCAAGGAGGTCTCGGGTCTGCTACCGTGTCATGTTCGCGCTGTCTTGTGGAGACCGTGTTACCCAAGGAGCTGGAGACTATGAAAATGCTCGTCGCGCTCTGCGTCATGGTCGTGGTGGCCGTTGCCGCGGTTGGCGTCGGGGGAGCACAGGCCCAGGGGCTCGAGGCCGGCGACATGGCGCCGCCGTTCAGCCTGCCGGGCTCTGACGGCAAGACCCACAGCCTGTCCGACTATGCGGGCCGAACGGTGGTGCTGGCCTGGTTCCCCAAGGCGTTCACCGGTGGTTGAACGGCCGAATGTAAGTCGCTGCGTGATTCCAGCGACGAATTGAAAAAGTTCGATCTGGCCTATTTCATGATCAGCGTCGACGACCCGGAGACGAACAAGGAGTTCGCCGAGTCGCTCGACGCCGATTTCCCCTTGCTGAGCAACCCCACCAAGGAGGTCGCGGAGGCCTACGGCGTGGTGACGGCCGAGCGGGCACTACCGTTCCGCTGGACGTTCATCATCGGCGGTGACGGCAAGATCCTGAAGGTCGACAGGGAGGTCAGCCCGTCCTCAGCGGGGCAGGACCTGGTGGCTGACTTACGGGAGCTGGGGGTCAACTAACGAGGACTGACGTCTGCCTCCCTGTGGAGGCGGCCGTGGGTTCCGTCGCGCGCCGGTGGGTCACAGCCCACGGCCAGAGACACAAAAAGGACCGGGACGCACGCGACCGCGTGTATTCCGGTCCTTTTCCTGTACCCAGGTCCGCCGGAGCGCGGTGCGCTCCTGTGCCTGTCAGGCGTCGCGGGGCGGCTTCGCTTGCTCCGGTTCGTCCTTCGGCTTCATCTCGTCCTTGAAGCCGCGAATCGCCTGGCCCATGCCCTTGCCTAGACCGGAGAGCCGATTGGCCCCGAAAATGAGGACGATGATGGCGAGGATGATCAGCAGCTCGGGCAGGCCGAGCGTTCCGATAAGTGCAAACACGGTTGGATGCATCGAGACACCTTCCTGGTCAAGTCCGAGAACCGGTCTCCAAGGATACCACGGTCGCAGGGTGCAGGTCGGTTGCGAGCGCCTTCGCGAACGCCGGGTCTGAACGGATCGGGTCGAAGTCGGGGTCTGCCGCGGCCCGGACTCGGTTCAACGCCGGCAGCTCGGCGAGCGACTCGCGCAGATATCGCACCGCCTTCTCGGCATCGCCCCGGAGCCCGTAGAGACTCGCGATGTAATATTTCGTGGCCGGGTCGTCCGCGCCACGGGCGATCCGCCGCTCGAATCGGGTCACCGCTTCGGTGAAGTGCCGGTTCGCGTCGGCGGGCCGGTCCATCCTCTGATAAGTCGCGGCCAGCTTGACGTATAGCTCGATCAGGCTGCGCTCCCTCAGCGCATGGTCAGCGGCGGCCAAAGCCGCCACCTCCTGCTCGTAGTGCTTGATCGCTTCAGGATAGCGTCCCTGCAGGTAATAGACGTAGCCCAGGCGGGTGTGGGCGCCCACGATCTGCAGCCCTTCCTTGCCGGAGAGGAACCGCTCCTGGAGGTCGACCGCCACCCGACACGCCCGCTCCGCCTTGACGTAGTTGCCGCGGAGGGCGTACAGCAGCCCGAGCTGGAGGTGGGCGTACCCGAGGTCCGGGTTGATCGCGAGCGCGCGTTCCATCTCCGTGATCCCCGCGTCGATATCGCCCCGGCCGACCCAGTAGGCCCGCGCCAGCGACTGATGCGCGCTGGCGTCGTCCGGTTCGAGCTGCGCCGCCACGGAGATTGCAGCGATGGCCTCGTCGAATCGTCCCAGGGACAGCAGCGCGGAGCCGAGCCAGCGATGCGCGTCGGCCAGCTTCGGATCGAGCTGCGTGGCGCGGCGGCCAACCTCGACCGCTTTCTCCGACAGCTCGCGCAGGCTCATGAACGAGCCCTTGAAGTCGTAGGCGAGGGCGAGCGCCGCCCATGCCGCCGCGTAGTTCGGGTCCTGCCGAGTGGCCTTTTCCAGCAGCAGGATGGCGTGGTCGAGCGCCTGCGGGCTACCCTCCATGATGTTCATCATGGCGCGGGAGCGGTTCTCGTAGGCCTCGACCGACGCGGTCTCCTGTCGTTCGATCTCCGCCATCTCGCTGTCGTCGAGTGTCAGGTTCATGCCCTGGCTCAGCTCGAAGACGATCTTGTCCTGCAGGCTGAAGATGTCGCCGATGGCGCCGTCGATCTTCACGGTCCGCACGACCGTGCCGGACCCGACCTCGACAAATCGGGCGGTGATCCTGATCAGGTCCCCGATCCGCTGGTACCCGCCGCTCACCAGCCAGGTGGCTCGGAGCTGTCGACCGACCTCAATCGACATCCGTTCGTCGAGGGTATCGCTGCCGCTCGAACCCAGCACGCGCAACGCGTCGAAGACCCGCTCACGGCCGATGAGCGACAGCCCCTTGATGCTCTTGAGGTCGGCGGTGACCGTTTCGGCGATGCCGGAGCCGATCCAGTCGTCGGCCGGCTCTCGGGTGATGTTGGTGAACGGGATCACCGCCACCGCGTTCGTCGGGGCCGGTGGGTCGGCCGGCCGCGTGCCCACGGCCAGACCGGACGCCGACGCGCCGGGGCCCGACCCCACCCCGCGCTCGAGATCCTGATGGATCGCCCGGAGATCGACCAGCAGCTCTCGCGCCGACTGATACCGTGCGTCGGGGGCCTTCTGCAGCAGCTTGCGGACCGCGTCCTCGAGCCGCGGGGGCACCTCGTAGTTCAGCCGCGACAACGGGGGCGGCTCGGCGTGGATCAGTGTGTCGATGACCGCGGTCGTGGTCTCGCCCTCGAAGGGTAGCCGCCCGGTCAGCGACTCGTAGACGACGATACCCAGCGAGAACAGATCGGATCGCGTGTCGACCGGTCGGCCCAGCGCCTGTTCGGGCGACATGTAGGACACCGTGCCGACCACGACCCCGAGACTGGTCTGGGCCATGGTCTCGGCGCTCCCCAGCGCGACGGCCGGTCCGGTGAACTTGGCGAGGCCGAAATCGAGAATCTTCACCCGCCCATTCGCCTCCAGGACCAGATTGGCGGGCTTGATGTCGCGGTGAATGATGCCGAGCCCGTGCGCTTCATCGAGCGCGTCGGCGATCTGGAGCGTCATCCCCAGTGTCTGGTGGATCGACAGGGGACCACGGCGCAGTCGGTCGGCCAGCGCCTCGCCCTCCACCAGCTCCATGACGATGAACAGCGTGCCGTTGTCCTCGCCGATGTCATAGGTGGTGACGACCGCTGGCGATCGGAGCAACGAGGCGGCCCGCGCCTCCTTGAGGAGGCGCTCCCGCCGGTCTGGGTCCTGGTCATGGTCGGGGGAGATGAACTTCAGCGCGACCGGGCGGCCCAGCCGCGTGTCTCGCGCCCGATACACCTCGCCCATGCCGCCGCTGCCGAGCCGGGGGCCGATCTCGTAGTGCTGGACGATGCTGCCGATGGGGGGCATGGTGCTTCCGCCGAGGCCAGGGCGTCGGCGGACACAGTGGCGATGTGCCTGAGAGCGTCAATTCATGTTACCGCACACGGCGCGCCGCCTCGACGTCCGAGGAGCCGCGTCGCCGTGGTCGGGGTCTACCCGCCCTCGCGGCTCGAACTTCACTGAGATAAGACTCTCGGTGGACGTCTCAGGGTCCAGCTGCATTCGGCTGGTGCTGCAGCCGCCCTGACGGCGTTGTGCTTCTCGCGCATCGGGGTCGACTAGTGCCGGTCAGGCTCCCTCGTCATGCCGTCCCAGGTCGCCGCACGGCACCCTCGGTGCGATGTGGGACCCTCGCGACGCACTGCGAGCGGACCGCGTCGTTTTGATGACGCCGGGAAATGTGATACACCGTCGAGCTGATGTCTACAGACCTCACGCCGCCACCGACCAAGACCGACGCCGAGATCCGGTTCGACGAGGCGCGCCGACGGGTGGGCATCGTCGCAGGGCCGCTGGTGTTCGTGCTGGTGCTGGCGTGGCCGTTTGCGTCGCTGACACCCGAAGCGCACCGACTGGCGGCGGTGTTGGGGCTGGTCATTGTCTTCTGGATCACCGAGGCGCTGCCGCTCCCGGTGACCGCGCTGCTCGGCCCGGCGCTGGTGGTGGTACTGCAGGTGGCGCCGGTCGGCGACACCTTCCGGCCGTTCGCCAGCCCCACGATCTTTCTCTTCATCGGGAGCTTCATTCTCGCCCAGGCGCTGTTCGTGCACCGGGTCAACGAGCGGGTCGCGTACGGCGTGCTGTCGTTGCGCATCATCGGCGGCCGCCCGACACGCATCCTGATTGCGTACGGCCTGCTGGCTGCGTTCCTGTCGGCGTGGATGAGCAACACTGCGACCACGGCGATGCTCGTGCCGATCGGGCTGACGCTCATCCGGTTCATGGAATCGGAGGCGGACATTCCCAGGAAATACGGGACCGTCCTGATGTTGATGACGACCTATTGCTGTTCGCGGGGCGGCATGGCGACACCGGTCGGGACACCGCCCAATCTGATTGCCATCGAGGTGATCCGCGAACAGCTCGGCGTGGACATCACGTTCTTCCAGTGGATGTTGTTCTCCGTGCCGATCGTGCTCGTGCTGCTGGCAATCGTCTGTCTCTATCTCAGCTGGGTGGGGCGGACTGGTGTGCGTCAGATCCCTGGCATCGAACAGATCATTGTCGAGCGAAAGCGGGCTCTCGGCCCCTGGAGGCGGGGTGAAATCAACGCTGTCATCGCGTTCAGCGTGACGATCTGTCTGTGGATTGGCCCTGGGCTGCTGGCGCTGGTGCTCGGGACGGACCATCCGGTCGTCAGCTCGGTGAACGACAGCGTCCCGTCGGCGGTGGCGGCGCTGGTGGGCGTCGTGCTGCTCTTCCTGTTGCCCAACAGCAAGACCGAGCCCAGCACCATCACCTGGCGACAGGCGGCGCAGATCGACTGGGGCACCATCCTGCTGTTCGGCGGCGGGCTCGCCCTTGGCGCCCTGGCGGGGTCGACCGGTCTTGCAGCGGTGGTGGGAGAGGGAATCATACAGCGGGTGGACGTCAGCGAGGTGGTTGCGCTGACGTTCGCGGCGGCGGTCTTCACCGTCGTGCTCTCCGAGACGATGTCGAACACGGCGGCCACGGCCATCGCCATCCCGATCGTCATCTCGATCGCGCAGGCGGCCGGTGTCAATCCGTTGATCCCGGCGGTAGCGGCGGCGTTGGCGGCATCGGTCGCCGCCATCCTGCCGGTGTCCACGCCGCCCAACGCGATCGTCTACGCGTCCGGCCGAGTCACCATCACGGAGATGATCAAGTATGGCATCCTCATGGACGTCACCGCCGTCACGCTGGTCCCGGCGCTGGTCCTCGCGATCGCCCCGCGCGTGATCGGCTAGGCTAGAGCGCTCAACGCTACAGGAGTCGGCAGTCAGGAAGCAGGAGGCAGGACGCAGGAGAAGCCGGCCTGTCCACCATAGGACCATTGGCGGTACGAGAATCCGCGTTGCGAGACATCTGCGCGCAAACGACAGATTGCGGCTTGCGCTAACGGGATTCGGACAGATGTCGAGCCCGCGCGTAGCGGGGCTCTGAGAAAAGCTCGTGCCCTAGCAATGCGGCGCCGCCCCTTGTCTGGACGGTGTGAGGCGCCGCGTCGCTAGGGCACGACGAAAAATCCCGTCATGTCGCCGTCAAGCGTGATGGTGCGGAGATAGCGGAAGGTCGCTGCCTCGTACAGATCGATCGTGTTGCCGGCCCGGTAGACGTAGAGGATCTGTCCGTTACTGCTGGGTCGGAGCGCCATCCGCGGGCGTCCGTCGATGACCTGGCGGTGTTCGAGCCGTCGGCCCGCGAGGTCGAAGGTCCAGAGCTCGTAGTGGCCGATCTGATTCAGCAGGCCATAGGCCTTCTGCCGCCCCGGCGCGACCGAAAATGACGAGATGCGCTCGAACGGGCCAAGCGTATAGAAGTCGATGTCGCGTTCCGCCAGGTTGATCCGCGCTATCCCCATCAGGCGCCGGTTCTGCACCGGGTCCTGCACATAAAACGATCCCGTGAAGAACCCGGGCTCCTCGTTCACGTCGTGCCTGAAGCTGAAATCGAAACGTCCGAGCCCCGGCTCGTCGAGCTGCGACAGCTGCCACCGTTCGACTTCCTCGAAGTCGTCGGTGTTGAGCACGATGATCTCCTGGCCGAAGAGGTAGAGCAGGTCGCCGCCCGGCGAGAACAGCATGTTGACGCTGATCCGCTCCTCGTCATCCGGCCACGGTATCTCTCGCATCACCTCGTGTGTGTCCAGGTCCACCTGCACGAGCGTGCGTGGCGCGATCTCGAACCGGTCGATGTGCTTGGTGGCGGTGTCTGTCAGCAGGATGATGTATCGATGGTCGGGCGACGGGAGGAAGCTGCGGATGCGCACCTTGGTGGTGCCTTCGCTCAACGTGAGCGTATCGATGCTGCGGCGGGTCGCGACGTCAACCACCTCGATATGCTCGAAGGTCCGGTCCCGCATGTAGAAGCGCGTCCCGTCCTGGGACAGCTGTAGAGCACCGGGTGGCCCGTCGAGCGTCATCCGGATCTCGTCGACCACCTGCTCGGTTGCCTCGTCGATCACGAGAATGCGGTTGGGATACGTGCCGACGTAGATGAGGCCGGTGCCGCCCGTCAGCGCGGGTGCCGACTGTGCTGACGCGACGCCAGACAGGGTGCACGCGATCGCGATGGCGACGGACAGAAGACGCATGGGGATGCCTGCTGCAGGCGCGCGCGGCCGATCGGCTAAGGGAAGATCAGGTCGATATTGCGCCAGTCTTTCTGCGCCGCCGCGCACTTGCTGGTCCAGTCTGGTGCGTGGTTGAGCTGGTCGGGCACGTGCGCCGGCCAGAAGCAGCCGAGATGACAGTCGAACAGATCGCGCTCGACCGGCTGGCACAGCCCGGCGGTGCCGCCGTTCCGGTCCGCCTCCCAGCCGGGGGAAAAGACCAGCGAGCAGCCGAGCGGGATGTGCGGACCCTCGGGCTGCTGTGGTGGTCCAGAGCCCTGTTGCAGCGCGACGACGTCGCCGGCCGGTGCCGTCACCGCCTGCTCCACCCGGGCCGCCTTGCGGTTGATCGCTGTCAGATGTCTCATGGCATGCCTGGTGTAAGGACTCGAGCAGGAAACTTCTGGGACCGGACCTTACGAGTCGAACCGGGTCAGGAATCCGGGGTTGCGCTCGGCCAGCTCGCCGTAGATACGAAGACAGATGTCGGTCCACTCGCGAATCCAGTCGCAATAGTGCAGATTCGGGTGGGTCGTCGTGCCATAGCGGGTGTGTGCCTCATGGTAGCACCCGCCGGAGCAGAGCGGACGCGCCCAGCAGGTGTGACAGTCGGTCTTGTTCGCCAGATGATGGCGCTCGAGGAACGCGACCTGCGCGTTGCGGTCGATGCCGTCGGTGACTGACCCGAGCTTGTGCTCGTCCGACCCGGCGAACCGGTGGCACAACGCAACGTCGCCCCCGGTCGAGACACCCATCAAGCCGAGCCCGGCGCCGCACGGGTAGGCCTTGCTGACGCCCTTGTGGATCTCTTCGAGTGTTTCGGTGACGTTCGAGAACCCGTGATGCCGGCCCGCCACGGCGGTCTCGAGGAACTCGTCGGCGAGCACCTTGAACTCTGCCACCATCTGGTCGAACCCGGACTCCCCCAGCGCGTAGTCCCGCCCGGGCGAGGTGGTGACCGGGGCGAACCCGACCTCCTGGAAACCGATCTCGTCGGTCAAGTGATGATAGATGCCGAGGATGTCGTTGACCTGCGAGGTCAAGGTGACCCGTGCGCCGATCGGTCGGCTGCGATGACGGCGGAGCAGCTCGCGGACCCTGGGCAGCAGCACGTCGTAGGTGCCGCGGCCGTCGTGAAACACGCGAAAACGGTTTTGCATCTCGCGTGGGCCGTCGATCGACACGGTCACCGAGATGTCATGGTCGACGAGGAAGCCGATCATCTCGCTGGTCAGCAACGTCGCGTTCGTGGTCAGGTTGAACTCGACGCGTTTGCCGCGCGCGGCCGCCTGCTCGCGCGCGTAGGGCACGACACGGCTCAGCACCGGGAAGTTCATCAGCGTCTCGCCACCAAAGAAACTGACATGCACCACCGCGTTGTCGCCCGATTCTCGGAACAGCAGGTCGACGCTCTGGCGCGCCGTCTCGTCGCTCATGAACTTCGGCTGCGCCCCGTTGGTGGTGTCGACGATCTTGTCCTCGCTGTACTCGTAGCAGTAGGCGCAACTGAGGTTGCACTGGTTGGTGACGTTGAGCACCATCGTTGTCAGCGGAAACGGCGTCAGCGGCGTCATGGGGATGATCGTCGGCATTGGTGCCGGCGGGGCGGCCACGGGGCCCACCGCGCGCACCTGCTCGAGCTCGGTGAGCGTCTCGTCGAGGGCGGCGTCGGGAAACCGCGGCGCCACCGCTGCCAGCAGATCGTCGCGGCTCAGGTTGTGGGTGTCCAGCGCGTCGATGAGCGCCGCCGCCGGGTCGTCGAGCGCGAAGACCGCGGCACTCGGCACCAGATAGAGGAAGCGTTGGCCCGCCGCCCCGAACGCATGAAACTCGCCCAAACCCAGTAGGCTCATGGTTGCTCCACCGCGGTGGGCTCCCACCGCATATAGAGCGGCACGGTGACGAGCAGGTGCGCGCGCGCACGCAGCACCTGCTCGTCGTCCGCGTCGCCCGAGTAGGTTGCGATGACCCAGACGTCTCCGACGTTGTTCCGGTTGCCGCTGCGCTCGACGTTCGGCCCATCGTCAGCCGGGGTGAACAGGCCCTGCCCGTCGATCTCCCCCACATACCGAATGTCGTCGTCACCGAACGTGGCGGCGTATTCCTCGAGGGTCCAGCCGACGTCGATGATGCCGAGATCGAGATCGTCGTCGGTGTCCGACTCGCCATCGGGACCGTCGTGGAACGCACGCGCCTCGAACCGCTGATACTGCTTCGGGACGCTGACGCCCCCAACACGCGCCATCCCTGCCTGGGGCGTCACCGCGACCCGGTGCACGGTGTCGTACACGGTCACGGCGCCGGGAAGCGCTGCCTGGTCGAAAAACAGATCACGCTCGCCGACCGCGGCGGCGTCGTCGACTCGCACCTCGATGTCCATCTGGTCGCCCGTCGTCTCCGTCGTCTCGATGACACGCAGCACCTCGATGCCGGGTCCCAGGTCGATGGCGCCTGGCGGTGTCTGGGGCGCGAGGTTCATGCCATACACCCGGAGCGTCTCGGTCGTGCCGATCCGGATCGCCGGTGGATGGACCCCGGAGACCATGGGCGCTCCCGCGACGCGTTCGAGCGTCACATCCAGACCCACCTCATCGTAGGCGCCGGTGAACCACCGTCCGCTCATCGTCTGCCAGTCGCGCTCCACGAACATCACTTCGCGCAGCCCCGCCGTATCGTCCGGACCCTCGAACGACCGCCCGCGCCACTGGAAGCCGGTGTAGATAATCGCGCGACCCTCGCGTGTGACCCGGCGGCCGTCGCGGGCGTAGACGTAGCGGGTCTCGGTCGTGAACTCGTCCACGGTGCCGGGCACCGCCGCGATCGTCACGCGGCCATACACCGCTCCGATGCCGTGCGCCTGGCCACGGAGCAGCCAGGTGCCGGCGACGCGCGCCGGCCGCATGGTCGCCGACCAGGCCGCCCATGCGGGCGTGTCCAGCGGAAACCGCTCCGACAGATGCGCGATCGCCTGGTCAACCGGCTGGGGGTCATCGCTTGGCGGGCCGGACCGCCGGAAGGACTGGAAATCGGTGAACGGGTAGTAGCCCCGATGCATCGCCATCAGCAGCGACCACTCGTCTTCAGTGCGCCGCTGGCTGATGACGCGTCCCATCGAATGGCACTGTGTGCAGATCTGCTGGATCTCGGCGTCGTCGTAGGGCTGGTCGTCGGCGCGGCGCTCCGCCTCGTACGCTGCCGGGCGCGCCTCGTCGGGCGCGAGGCCCAGGGTGTTGGCCAGAACGCGGACCACCTCCCGCGCCGTCTCGGGATCGATGGTCGCCTCGTTCAAAGTGACCATCCGCCGGATGGTGTGTTGCCACCCTTCCGGCGTGGTGCGACGGAACGAGATACGGGAGAGACGGCCGGCGTCATCCGGTTCGTGGCACGCGCCGCAGGCTTGCCGCACTGTGGCGTTCTCGATGGGGATGCCCGGATCGTCGTCGGTCGCCGGTGGCTGTGCGGCCGCGGTGGCTGGGACGACGGCCGCAAGCAGCAGCCACATAGGCAGCACGCGGGGCGGCGTGATCTGACACGTCACGCGGGAAAGGGGCATCAGGCGTTCTCTTGTCCGCTCTTTGTAGCACACCACGTGGCGGTCCGCATAGGGCGAATCAGTGCGCCCCCGGACTTGCACCACAGATGGCGAGCGGCGCCCAATGGCGCCGGTGCGGGTCTCGTCAGGGCCGAGCACGCGGTTCCGTCACCTCGTTCCGGAGTGCGCCCTTGGCAAGCAGGACCGACAGTGCGCCGAGAAAGTCCGGCAGGCTTACCGGGGCAAACTGGCGATTGTAGGCCTCATACAGATCTGGCACCTGCCGGTAGTCGGGTGCCAGCTCCACCAGCCGCACGAGATCGATGTCCCGGAGGAACCGCACCCCGCGTCCGGCCGGCGGCCAGTCCGGCAAGACGAGTCGATCTTCCATCACCACCTCCCGCATCGTCAGGGCCGGCCGTGCCTCGACCCGCAGATGGTCGCCGCGACGCAGCCGGATCCCGCTGCCGCGTCGGAGCGTGTCGAAGGCGGCCATGACCGCCGGGTCGTGTCGCAGCGCGTCGATGTCGATCTCGGGTGCCGTGTCTCCGGCGTCCTCTGTGCCGTCCATGTGATCCATGGTCGCGCGACCGGTCCAGAACGGGTGGTGGTGTCGCGTGGCCGCATCGGCAAAGAAGTGCGCCGATTGGCGGACTGCGGCGGTGTGGATTTCCCGCTCGCGTTGGTTGAAGAGGTCGAGCGCCACGGCCGCGAGGGCGCTGTTGGTCAGCGACGTGTGCACCACGACCGCGGCCAGCCAGGCGGAGGCCAGCGCCTTCTTCACGCCGTAGGACGAGAGCGGGTCGATGAACGACGCGGCATCGCCGACCAGTAGCATCCCGGGGCCCCCGCACGTTGGCGCATGGTAAAGGGAGGCGTCGCATCCCCAGGGCGCGGTCACGCGGGTCCCCCGCGCGAGCACCCGTCGCAGGGCGCCGGTCTTGGCCAGCTCGGCTTCGTAGCACGCGGTGAGGGCGCCACCACGATCGAGGGCGGTGACACGTGGATCGACCATCACGGTGACGAAGCGCCGGGACGGCGTGACCGGGACCGACCAGGCCCATCCGTCACTGTAGGTTTCGACCAGCGTGTGGGTGTCGTCGCCGAGGGCCCAGCCGTCGCGCCGCATCCACACCGCCGTCAAGGCCAGCGTGGTCCGACCGACGTCGTGCACACGGAGCCCGCGGCGTGCGATGACGCCGGCCCGGCCGGAGCAGTCGAGGACGAATTGCGCCTCGACGGTGTGCGTGCCTGCGTCGCCGGTCGAGTAGGTGATCCTCGCTGCGGCCGGCCCGGGGCGGCCGTCGACCGGCGCGAGCTGTCCGCGCCGCACGAGCGCGTTGGGCTGAATGTGTGCGCCGGCCTGCGCTGCGAGTCGGAGCAGCAGCGCGTCGAGGGCATGCCGTTCCACCTGCAGACCGGTGGCGCCGTCAGCGAAACGGGCGGTGCGCGTGGTCTCGTCGCCCCACCAGACCGTGTTGCCGGAGCTCGCCAGGAAACCTGCCGTGTCGATTGCGGCCGTGGCGCCGAGGAGGTCGAACAGCTTCCGGCAACTGGGTGGCAGCGACTCGCCAAGCGACCGCGACCGGTCGACGGTCTTGGTCAGGAGCTGAACCGAGTGACCCCAGGCGGCCAGCAGACGGGCGGCGGCGGCGCCGGCCGGTCCGCCGCCGACGATGACCACGTCGATCGGTTGTGGCGCCATCACCGCATTGTGCCCCGAGTCGCGCCCTGCGAGCCAGGTGTCTGCGTGCGGGGTGGACGGCACAGTGAGGCAGGGGAGGGTATGACGGGAGCGTGCGGGGAGATCCAGGTCGACTCGTTCGGTCGGCGCTGTCGTCACGTGCCGAGGGCGACGTTTGTTCGAGCACAACCGATGCCCCGGGTATACTGTCCGCCATGTGTGGACGCGCCTACGCAACCTACACCGAGGAGGAGTTGGCCATTCAGTATCTGAACCGCCGTCCGCTGCGCCTCGAAGGGTTTGGGGCGACGTACAACCTGGCGCCGACCCAGCGTGCTCCGGTCGTGTTCGTGCGCGATGGCGCGCGGATGATCGACCAGTTCCGATGGGGGTTGGTTCCGGTGTGGGCCAAGAGCGTCGAGGCGGCTGCCAAATATTCCCTGATCAACGCGCGTGGCGAAGGGATTGCCGAAAAACGGAGCTACGCCAAGGCGTTCCAGTGCCGGCGGTGCGTCGTGCCGCTGTCGGGGTTCTACGAATGGAAGCGGGGAGGGAAGCGCAAGCGGCCCTTCGCCATCCACTTGCGGGACCGTCCGATCATGTCCGTCGCCGGCGTGTGGGAGCGCTGGCAGCCAGCCGGCGCGCCGGCGCCGCTCCACTCCTTTTCGATCGTGACGACGCGGGCGAACTCTTTCATGGCCGAGATTCACGACCGGATGCCGGTGATCCTGGCCGAGATGGACGTCGAGCGCTGGCTCGACCCCGACGTGCACCAGCCGGACCGCTTGCTTCCACTGATCCGGCCGTGCCCGCCGGAGTGGCTCACGGCCTACGAGGTGTCGACCGCCGTGAACTCGCCGACGCACAACTCGGCGGACGTCTTACGACCGCTCGTGGCCGACGTGTCGGTATCGACGCTGCGCTCAGTACCCCGATGAGACGGCCGAGGCATGTCCACGAGCAGCTCCCCAGGACCCGAGGCCGTCGCCTGAGGGAGCTGCGCGCGTAGTCTCGGGCGCGCCCGGAGAGGCTCAGTCGGAGTCATGGCCTATCATCCCATCGAGAACCACGGTGTCATCGGAGATCTGCGAACGATCGCGTTAGTCGCGGTTGACGGCACGATCGACTGGTTCTGCTTTCCGGCATTCGATGCCCCCAGTGTCTTCGCCGCCATCCTGGACGACCGGAGGGGCGGACGGTTCGCCATCGCGCCGACCAGCACGGACATCACATACAAGCAGTTCTACTGGCCAGAGAGCAACGTCCTGATCACGCGGTTCCTCTCCCCCGACGGCGTCGGACAGATCACCGACTTCATGCCCCTGGGGATGCGGGTCGCCGACCGGGAGTGTCACCAGCTGGTGCGACGCGTGCAGGTCATCCGGGGGACGATGGCGTTTCGCGTCGTCTGCGCACCCGCCTTCAACTACGGGCGCGATCCCCACGACACGCGCATCCTCGACACGGGCGCCCGGTTCGACTCGCCCGGGCTCCGGCTCGCGCTCGGCACGCGTCAGCCGCTCGCGCCGGAGGGCGACGGCGTCACGGCCGAGTTCACGCTCGGCGAGGGAGAGACCAGCACCTTCGTGTTCGGGTACGCGGACGGCGAGCATCCGGTCGTCGCCCTGAACGAACGGGAAGCCGATGGGCTGCAGAACACCACGGTCGACTACTGGCGGCACTGGCTGTCGCAGTGCACGTATCAGGGGCGGTGGCGCGAGATCGTGCACCGCTCGGCCCTTGCGCTGAAGCTGCTGACCTATGAGCCGACCGGCGCGATCGTGGCGTCGCCGACGACGAGTCTGCCGGAGGCGATGGGGGGCGAGCGCAACTGGGACTACCGCTACACCTGGATCCGTGATGCCGCGTTCACGATCTACGGGCTCATGCGCATCGGGTTCACCGACGCGGCCGGCCAGTTCATGGGCTGGCTCGAGCACCGGTGTCATGAGCTGAATCCGGACGGCTCGTTGCAGATCATGTATGGCATAGACGGACGTCACGATCTGCCGGAAGAAACCCTCGACCACCTCGACGGCTATCGTGGCTCGCGACCGGTCCGGATCGGCAACGGAGCCCAGAGCCAGCTGCAGCTCGATATCTACGGCGCGCTCATGGACTCGGTGTATCTCTACAACAAGTACGGCTCACCGATCTCCTACGACCTGTGGCGTCATCTGCGGCGGCTCATCAACTGGGTGTGTGACAACTGGCAACGCAAGGACGAGGGCATCTGGGAGGTGCGCAACACCCGCCAGCCGTATGTCTACTCGAAACTGATGTGCTGGGTGGCGGTCGACCGGGGCCTGCGTCTGGCCCACAAGCGGTCATTTCCCGCCGACCATGACCGGTGGATGCGCGTGCGAGACGAGATCTACGAAGAGATCATGGACCGCGGGTGGAACCCCAGGCGGCGTGCGTTCCGGCAGTTCTACGGCGGCGAGTCCCTCGATGCGGCCAACCTGATGATGCCGCTCGTGTTGTTCCTCTCGCCGTCCGATCCACGCACCCTCCAGAACCTGGAGGCCACCATGCAGCCGCCGCACCGGGGGGGGCTGGTCTCGAACAGCCTGGTGTATCGCTACAATCTCGACCACACGGTCGATGGGCTGCGCAGCCGCGAGGGCACCTTCAACATGTGCACCTTCTGGCTGGTCGAGGCGTTGACACGCGCGGGGCAGCGGGACCCGCAGCGGCTCGCGAAGGCCCGGCTGATCTTCGAGGAGATGCTGGGCCATGCGAACCACCTGCGGCTGTACGCGGAAGAGACCGGGCCCAGCGGCGAGGCGCTCGGCAACTTCCCGCAGGCCCTGACCCACCTGGCGCTGATCAGCGCGGCGTTCAATCTCGATCGGGCCCTCGGTCGTCGGGGCGACTAGCCGGCGCGTGCCTCGCTCAGACCGCCTCGCAGTAGAGGCGATACACGTGCGAGCGCTTGCTCGTGAAGGCGCCCGAGCACCCGGCCAAATAGATCTGCCATGCCCGAAACGTCTCCTGGTTCACGAGGTCCCGGATGACCGCTTCGTTCTGGAGCAATCGCTCGTACCAGGCAGCCGCGGTCTTGGCATAGTGAGGCGACAGGTTGACGGCCCGGAGCACCTGAAACCCGCTTTGCTCCAGCGCCTTCACGTGGTCGCCGAACGTGAACCAGTGGAACCCGGGCCAGACGTATTTCTTGTTGAAGGCGATGCCCGGAGCCGTGTCCAGCGCGCGGGACGAGTGCACGCTCATGAGCGCGTGATGCAGGTAGCGCCCCCCCGTCCGGATGCGCTGGCGGATGTTCCGGACGTACGGCACCAGCCCTCTCGGGCCGACGTGACTGACCATCCCCGTCGACGCCACATGATCGAAGACCCTGGTGTCCTCCCGATAGTCGGCCTCATGCAGCTCCCACGTCGAGGCATCGAACTCGGAGAGCAGCTGGCGACCGAAGACCGTCTGGTTGTGTGAATGGGTGCAGCCGACGACCTTCCCGAACCGGCCCGACTCCAGCGCCACCTTGAGCTGACCGCCGTAGCCGCAGCCCACGTCGAGCAGCGTGTCGCCTCGACTCGGGTCGATGAACTCGACGGCATCCTTGAACTTGCGCCACTGGCCCTTCTCGAGTGAATCGAACGTATCACCCTGCCCCTTGCCTGCCTGCGTCAGCTCATCTCTCTCGAGTTGGGTCGGTTCCTCGAACATCGCGCACGAGTAGGACATGTACGTCCGATCGAGATAGCACCGCAACATGGCCTGCGGGATGTCGTAGTGGCTACTCACGTTGACCTTGGCACGCGAGATCGTTTGAGACAAGCAATTCCTCACCAGGGCTCCGAGCACTCGCCACCGTGCCGAGCGGAGGTCGAGGTACTGCTCGATCTGGGTGAGGACGTAGAGATTGCCGGACATGTCCAGGTCGCCGCGGACGAAGTCCTCGAGGACCTCCTTGCCGTTCAGCGCGAGGACGTCGTGGATGCCTCGCTCGTTGTTGAACCGTATCTGCAGCGGCTGCCCGCACCAGTGCTCACGGTCACCACCGATCGTATAGGTACGGTCCTGCCAATCGCTGAGGACGATGCGCCAGGGGAAACTGGAGAGGCCGCACGCGAGAAACTCGTGTACCCGGTCGATGGCAGACATGGCGACTCGCTTTCTGTTTCCGGGTGGCAGACGTCCGATTGTAATCCGCGGCACACCCCTCTATCCAGAGCCGTGAGGCAGCCCCCGATGCCCGCGTGGATTATGTCGGCTGGCACATTCGGAGAGCGCGCCGAGACGTTGCTGCCGGACGTCATCGCCTTTTCCATTACAATCCTGATGGGCGCCGGTCCGACCGGCGACGACTCGGGTCCGCCTCTTGCTCGATCCGCACTTCCGCCGCGCGCTCTCCTACCTGAGGCCATACTGGCGTCGGCTGACCCTGGTGCTGGTCCTCAGCTTTTGCTCGACCGCCTTGTCGCTCGTCATCCCGCTCCTCTCACAACGGCTGATCGATGTCGCTATCCTCGGCGCCGACAGCGCCGCCTTGCGCGTGATCGTACTGCTGTTTGTGGCGATCACGGCGGCCGGGTTCGGGCTGAACGTCTGGAGCGGGTTGCGGTACACACACGTGTCGGCCGACATCCTCTTCGACATGCGGCTGGCGCTCTACCGTCATCTGCAGCGGCTCTCGCCGCGGTTCTACGCCCGCACGCGGTTCGGCGACATCATGTCGCGGCTGAACACCGACATCGGCGAGATCCAGCGGATAGCGGCCGAGGTGGCGCTGGCCTGGGTCGGGAACGTGCTGTTCCTGGTGGGCACGGTCGGCTTGCTGGCGTATCTCGATCTCCGGCTGTTCCTGCTCGGCATCGCACTGTTGCCGGTCAGCGTGTGGGCGCTGGTGCACTACCGGCGCAAGTTGGCAGGGCGTGTCGCCACACTGCGCGAGCGCAGCGCCGACATCGGAAGCTTCCTGATTGAGACGCTGCAGGGGGTGAAGCTGGTCGTCACCGCCAACGCGCAGGAGCGGGAGGTGGGTCGCTTTCGTCAGCGGAACGACCGGTTCATCGCGGCGCTGATGGCGATGCAGCGGACCACCTACCTGTCCGGCGGCTTACCGGGGGTGGTGCTGTCGGGCAGCACGGCGCTGGTGTTTCTCTACGGCGGTCAGCGTGTCATCGACGGCACGTTGACACTGGGGACGCTGGTCGCCTTCATGGCGTATCAGCTGCGGCTGTTCGGACCGATCCAGGCGCTGATGGGGCTCTACACCAGCCTGGCGACGGTGCGGGTGTCGCTGGGCCGGGTGCACGAGATCCTGGACGTCGCACCGGAGGTGGTGGAGGCGGCGACGCCGGTGTCGCTGTCCACCGCTCGCGGAGAGCTGGCGCTCGACGACGTCAGCTTCTCGTTCGAACGCGGCGCGCCGGTGCTCGAGCACGTCAGCCTGCGGGTGGCGCCGGGCGAGTGTCTGGCGATCGTCGGGCCGAGCGGCAGCGGGAAGAGCACCATCGCCGATCTCGTGCTCCGGTTGCTCGACCCCCAGGCGGGGACCGTCACACTGGACGGTCACGACCTGCGGACCCTGAAGCTGGCGGACCTGCGCGCCCGGGTGGCGCTGGTCGACCAGGAGCCGGTGGTGTTTCATGCCTCGGTCGCCGACAACATCCGCTACGCGCGACCGTCGGCGACTGCTGCCGAGGTCGAGGCGGCGGCGCGTTCGGCCGGGCTGGACGCGTTCGTCGCCACGCTGCCCGATGGCTACGACACGACGGTGGGGGAACGCGGCGCGGCGTTCTCGGCAGGCGAGCGACAACGGGTCGCGGTGGCGCGCGCGCTGCTGGCCGACCCGACCGTGCTGGTGCTCGACGAGGCGACGGCAGCGCTCGACCCGCAGTCCGAGCAGCGGGTGGTCGAGGGCTACGAGACGGTCATGGCGGGGCGCACCACCATCCTCATCACGCATCGGGCCTCGCTTGCCTGGCGGGCCGACCGGGTGGTGGTCATCGATGGCGCACGGGTCGTCGAAGAGGGGTCGCCGGCCGAGTTGACGACCCGCGGCGGGCTGTTCGCGGAGCTGTTTGGTGGCGACGGGGCGCACGCGGACCGTCCGATCGTCTCGCCCCGGCCCGAGCGCCCCGCGGCCAACCCCCAATGTCCGAAACCCGCACCCCGACGCTCGACGCCTGACGCCCGAGACTCATGACACACAGACCCGTCCGGGTGGCGATCATCGACAGCGGCGTCAACCCGGCACATCCGCATGTAGGCGGGGTGGCGGGCGGCACGGCGATCGCGGCTGACGGGTCCAGCGCCGGTGACTACATCGACCGGCTGGGTCACGGCACGGCCGTTGCCGCGGCAATCCGCGAGCGGGCGCCGGACGCGGAGCTGCTCGCCGTGAAGGTGTTCGACCAGCGCCTGTCGGCCTCCATCGAGGCGTTGGTCGCAGGCATCGGTTGGGCGGCGGCGCACGACGCGGACCTGATCAATTTGAGTCTGGGCACCGCGAACCGGGACCACACGGCGGCGCTCCGATCGGCAGTCGTGCGGGCGGCCGCAGCCGGCGCGCTGGTGGTCGCGGCGGGGACACACGATGGCGTCGCGTACCTGCCCGGGAGTCTCGATGGGGTCGTGCGCGTGGAGCTGGAGTGGAGCTGTTCGCGGCTCGCGGTCGAGGTAGTGTCAGGTGCTGGGGGCGGCGACACGGTCTGCCGCGCCTCCGGCTATCCGCGACCGGTGCCCGGGGTGCCGCCGGCACGCAACCTCAAGGGCATCAGCTTTGCCGTGGCGAACGTAACCGGTGTGCTGGCACGCGAGCTGACGGGCGGGTCCCGACTCTCCTACGATGCCGCCATCGCGGCGCTGCGGCATCGGCAGCCCTGAGCTCGGAGCCCGACGCCAGAGGAGTGGCCGAGGTGCCTACTGTCGCACGACCACCGCGACCTCGTCGGCGATGGGACACCGCCCTCGCGGGCATCAGAGGTTGCGCGGGGTGGGACAGCACACTACAATCGTAGCCAACGGGTGTGGTGTCTTCTGGCATCGGCCCCGTTCGCAGACTGCACGCTTCCTGTTCAGCATGGGGGTCGCCCGACCCGCACGCCGCGACGAGCTTCACGGTCTCCGATACCCCCGGCCCCGCTCCGTCGTGTGCGGGTCGAGCCGCATCACGGGCCCGATGGGGCCCCCTCTGTTCGGGACGCCGCGTGGGACCACTGCTTCGCATCCCCGTCATCCGGAGTCTGCACGACCGGCAACTGTTGTTCCCGGTGGTGGTGGTGCTCGTCGTGTCGGGTGTGCTCGTCCAAGGGGCGTGGCAAAGCGGCGATCGGCCGGCCGAGACGGCTGGCCAGGAAGATACGCCTGCGCCCGTGCCGTCACCCGTCTCACGCCGGCCCGATCTCGAAAAGACGCCGCTCACCTATTTCGACGACTACTGGCGCCAGCTCCGGGAGCGCGTCGAGGACAAGGTGGTGCTTGTCGGACCCAACCGGACGCCGGCGGTCGTCGTGATGCCCGGTCTGGCGCTGACGTCGGCCGAGGCCGGCGACGCAGTCCTGGCTGAGATCGAGCGGGCGCGGCTCATGCGTCCACCGGACGAGCCTTCGGCCAGCGGCGGGACGGTGGATGCCGCAGCGGTTGTGGCTCTGCCGATCGGTGAGGGCGGAGAGGCGCCGGCGATCGAAGCCGGCGTCGACGATCCGGCCGCGGAGCCGATGCCGGCGCCGCGACCGGGCGGGTTGATCGCGGTGGACCGCAACCGCGGGCTGTCGCTCTTCGAGGTGGATGCGTCCCGGGTCGAGGCGTTCGATCTGATCCCGCCGGCCGCGGTGCCGTCCGGGTCCTACGTGGCTGCGGTGACGCGTGATCGCACTGGCCGGGCGGCGATCACGCCAGGGCATCTCGTGTCGGCTCGTGCCGCGCCGGACGGGCAGTCGCTCGAGGTGTCGATGCGGCTGGCCGGGAGGGGCGCGACGGCGGTCGTCAATCTCGACGGCGCACTGGTCGGGGTGGCGGTCGACTCGGGGGAGGCTGGGGCCGGACCGCGGCTGCTGTCGTCGAGCGTCGTGCGCCGGGTGGTGGCCGAGCTCCAGCGCCACGTCCGCTGCCGGGCCCTCGTGGTCTCCGAGCTGGAGCCGCCGGTACTGGCGCTGCTCGGGATCGACAGCGGCGTGTTGGTCGAGCAGGTCCGGCAAGACGCCTTCGCGCCGGAGCCGTCGCTGCGTGCCGGCGACGTGATCCTGGAGTGGGACGGAGAGGCGGTCACCACCGTCGAGGTGTTCGAGGCCAGGACGGACGCACTCGAACCGGGCGCGCTCGTGCGATACCGGGTCCTGCGTGGACGTCGCCGACTGGCTGGCGGCACGGTTCTGCCTGGGGACGACTGCCGCCCACTCGGCGAGCCGCCGGTGCGACTGAGACGCTTCGGTCTCGCGTTGCGCTGGACCGCGAACGGTGGGGCAGGAGCGCGTGAGGGGTGGCGGGTCGCCGCGACGGCGCCCGACGGGGTGGCGGCGGTGGCCGGTCTCCAGCTCGACGATCTGGTGATCGCGGTCGATGGGCGCGCGGCCGAGGGTCTCGACGCGCGCGCGGTCTTCGAGCGGATGGAGCGGCGTGGCGAGCCGACCCTGATAACCGTCCGCCAGGCGGACCGCGTCCGGATCTTCGCACTCGACCCCGGCTAGGGGAGCTACGCCGCAAACCACCAAACAACGATCGGCGTCCCATCGCTCGACATCTCCGGTGGGCGCCGACAACCTCGTGTCGAACGTGACGATGCCGCCCGTGGGAGATGTCTCGTGCCCTGTCCGACACATACGCGCACCAATTGCCAGGCAGGGCATCCCGCCTGGCGCCGGTGCTCCTCGGTCACAACTGCCCCGATGTGCTCCCGCGTCGCGCCTAGCCAGCCGGGCGCCGCGCCACCCTCGGTGCGTTACCGTAATTATGACCGGGACCACTTAGGACGCGTCTTTGTCGGACAGGACACGAGATGACCACGTCGAACGATACCCCCTCCCCCGAACCGACGGCAGGACCTGCCGGCCTGGGCAGGGTGTTGGCGGCGGGCGGGCGGTGGCTCGCCGAACGGCTGCCGATCTGGCGCTGGACGAAGGTCTTTCTCCGTACGTCGTTCCTGCCCGAACAGAACTACCTCATCGTGCTCGCGGTCGTCGTCGGTGTCCTGACCGGGTACGGGTCGGTCGGGTTCATCTTTGCGCTCAGGTGGATTGCCGAGTTCGCGCGCGGACCGGTCGCCTCGGTCCTCGGGGTGTTTGGCCCGGCCAGCCTGGTGCTGCTGCCGGCGATCGGCGGACTGATCGCCGGGCCGTTGATTCACCATTTCGCGAAGGAGGCGCGTGGCCACGGTGTGCCGGAAGTGATGACCGCGCTTGCGAGCCGGGGCGGAAAGATTCGCAAGCGGGTTGCCACGGTCAAGGTCATCACCTCATCGCTGACGATCGGCTTTGGCGGCACGGCCGGACGCGAGGGCCCGATGGTGCAGATTGGGTCGGCCATCGGTTCCGCAGTTGGCCAGTGGACCAAGCTGACCCCGCACCGCGTGCGGACGCTGGTGACCTGTGGGGCGGCCGGTGGCATCGCCGCCACCTTCAACGCACCGATCGCCGGCGCGATCTTCTCGATGGAGGTGCTCATCGGCCGGGTGCAGACCGACTTCCTGCTGGTGCTGCTGACGTCGCTGAGCTCCTGCATGGTGGCGCGGTCCTATCTTGGCAATTACCCGGCGTTCACTGCTCCGGCCTACGACCTGGCGAGCGGTCGCGAGCTACCGCTGTATTTCCTGATGGGTCTCGGCATCGGTTGGGCCGCGATCCCGTATGTGCGGGCGCTCTACAAGACCGAAGACCTGTTCGGCGCCTGGCGGTTCCCGGACTACCTGAAACCGGCGGTCGGCGGATTGATGGCGGGGCTCGTGCTGCGCTATTTCCCGGAGGTCTATGGCGCCGGGTTTCCCGCGGTCGAGTCAGCCCTGTGGGTGCGGCTCCCCTGGGAGCTGCTGATCGGGTTGTTCGTGGCAGAGTTCCTGGCCAACTGCGCGACACTTGGGTCGGGTGGGTCCGGCGGCGTGTTCGCGCCCAGTCTTTACATGGGCGCGATGCTGGGTGGCGCGTTCGGGTCGTTGGTCCACGTTCTGTTCCCGGACTGGACCGCCGGGTCCGGCGCCTATGTATGCGATGGTGGGGATGGCGGCCTTCTTCGCGGCGACCGCGAAGGCGCCGACCACGTCGATTCTGATCCTGTTCGAGATGACGAACGACTACCGGATCATGCTGCCGCTGATGGCGGCGACGGTCGGGAGCGTGTACCTGTCACACCGGCTATCGCCGTTCAGCATCTACACGCTGAAGCTGCACCGCCGGGGGATCAGCTATCCGGGACGTGAGGAGGCCGAACGGGCGACGCAGCGGATGGCCGCGACGCGGGCGTCGGCCACGTCTACTGGGCCTCAGTGATGGTGATGTCCCCGAGGTCATCCATGTCAGTGGGCAACTCGGTGTCGCCGCTCGGGATCTTGTTCATCTGTAGCAGATAGGCGGAGATGTCGGCGTAGCCGGCCGGGCTCAGACTGGCCGGGGCGCCCTGCGGCATGGTGGTGCGGATGGCGACGTACATGTCGCCGACGGACAGGTCGCTCCAGCGGAAGAAGAACGACGAGCCGACTAGGGACGGCGCGATGCCGTCGCCCATCAGGTCGTCGAGGTGGCACTGCGCGCACTCCTGCTCGTAGACGCGCTGTCCCCGCGTGGCCTGCTCGTCGGTGTAGACGCCGTCCCAGATCGTCGTCTCGCCCTGTGCGGCGAGCGTGGCCTCGATCGCGGTGCCGTGCGCCGATTCGGGGACAACGACGAGCGACGCCGCAAATGGGCAGAGCGCCGCGATTAGTAACGCCGCGAACAGGCGGCGGCTCGAATCTGAAGACGGTCGGTTCCGCATCGGTCGTGCACCTCGTCGGGCTGTCAGCCGTCCTGGGGCAGCGCGCCCGGACGGCCGCGGGATTCTGAGGGGTCTGCCACGACGGCACCGACCCTGGCGTCCACTATATCACCGACTACTTGCCGTCGATGAGGTTGCCGAGCCCGAACGCGTGGTCGAGGATCGACCCCTCACCCTGCCTGCGACCACCGGTCTGCGGGGCAGCCTTGTAGATGCGGTCGGCCAGCCGGCTGAGCGGCAGCGACTGCAGCCAAACCCGGCCCGGGCCGGTGAGCAGGGCGAAGAACAGTCCCTCGCCGCCGAACAGCGCCGTCTTGATACCGCCCACGAACTGGATGTCATAGGTGACGCTGGGCTGGAGCGCCACCAGACATCCGGTGTCGACCCGCAGCGTTTCGCCCGGCTGCAGATCCAGCAGGCGGACCGTGCCGCCGGCATGCAGGAACAACAGCCCGTCGCCCTCGAGCCGCTGCATGATAAAGCCCTCGCCGCCGAACAGCCCGACGCCGATCTTTTTCTGGAACGCGATGCCGATGGTGACGCCCTTGGCGGCGCACAAAAACGCGTCCTTCTGGCAGATGAGCTCGCCGCCCAGCTCGGACAGATCCATCGGGAGGATCTTGCCGGCGTAGGGGGCGGCGAACGCCACACGCTGCTTGCCGCTGCCGCTATTGGTGAACACCGTCATGAACAGGCTCTCGCCGGTGAGTAACCGTTTGCCGGCGCCCAGCAGCTTGTCCAAGAGACCCGCCTGCTGGCTCTCGCTGCCGTCGCCGAAGATCGTCTCCATGGCGATGCCGCTGGTCATGTACATCATTCCGCCCGCCTCGGCGACAGCGCTCTCGCCCGGGTCGAGCTCCACCTCGACATACTGCATCTCGGAGCCCTCGATGGTGAAGTCGATCTCGTGGGCCGTCCGCCCTGGCAGCACCGGCAGCACGGTGGCCTGACCACCCGCGAGGTGCGTCGCGAGCTGTGGGACGTCGGCCAGCGGCGTCCAGTTCGACATCCCGGCGGTGAAGACCAGGGTCTTGCCGTCGGCGCTGCCGTTCTGGATGTTGCTGACGATCTCGGACTCGGACATCGGCCCGATCTGATGTCCGTGCTTCGCCATGTGCCACTGCTGTTCCGACATCGTGTGCCTCTTCGGGTGCCCGCGTGCGTCACCGGATTAGAGCCCTCGATTCGCTGTGGTATCGTGACCGTAGCGTCGTCGACCGGGCCGCATGACCCCGGCACTGCTGCGGCGCCAGATCTGATCGACGAACGCGATGAGTGGAGGAGTCCAGCCGGCGTCCGCGTCGCGGTCGACGGTCGACGCGGTGCCCGGTCCGGAGGACGTGCACGTCGCTCCCGCGGCCGTCTCCGGGGTCCCGGCCGTCTCAGACGACTGCGAGGCCTGTCGTCGATTTTTCGCCGGCCTAGCCGAGTTCGCCCACCTGCGGGCGGTCAAGCTGTATCGGTTGCGGGTCGAACTGCCCACGCCCGTTCCCAGCCTGCCATGTCTCGACCACGAAGCGATGCTGCACGAGGGGATTGCGCCCCACGCGGCGGTGTATGTCGAAGATCGCGAGACCCACGAGCTGCATGAGATCGTCCTGATCCCGTCGCGGCAGCGTGTCGAGATCGACATCGCCTCGACGCTCCACGAGCACACCGACCGAGGCCAGCAACGTCTGCTCGAGCGGCTGCGCGAGCGGTTCCCCGACTTCACCTATGCGGTCAACCGGGTCTCCTGGCTCCGGGGCGACCGGCGGGTGGCGCGGGCCTGCCGAGCGCAGGTCACGCTGCGGGATGTGCTACTGAGCGACGACGTCGACCGGATCGCGCGCGCGCTCGACCGGCTGCGCATCATCGGCGCGCTGATGGAGAAGCAGTCGCGGGTGGCCTCCTGGACCGTGCGTACGGTGACCGGGCCGTTCCTGGCGGTGGTCGGGTTCCTCGTCTATCAGGGGCTCGGGGGGCTGGCGCCGGAGATCGGCGGTCGGATCGTGAGCGTCCTCCAGGCGCTGGTGGTCGGCACCGCCGGTGCGCTGTTCCTCTACGTCGGGTTGAAGGCGGTGCACCTGACCGAGATGGCCAACAGGGTCTGGAAGCGAGCCTCGGAGTACGGGCTGATCGTCGCCGAGCGCCGGCGTCTGACGGCAGATGGCCGGGACGCGGAGAGCGGTCAGCAGGCCCCGCAGGCCTGAGGCCCGACCGCGACCTCACATGACCTTTGCTCTGGGCCCATCAGGGCCGCCAGAGCAGGATGACAAAGACCACGAGGTTGATGGCGTGCGACGTGAAGCAGAGCACGCAGTTGACCCGAGTGACGAACAGCAGCGAATACGTCAGATAGGCACCCAGCAACACGGTGACGCCGCTGACGCCGAGCAAGACGAGGCGGGTCACCGGCTCGTCCAGACCACCGGCCACGGCGACGGTGGCCAGCGTCGCGTAGAACAGCTGTCCTAGCACCGAGTTGGGGACGCCGAAGACCCGCGCCCGCGGAGTGAAGACAATCGTGGCGCAGGTGTGTTCGCCCAGCCGGCAGAAGGCCGGGATCCAGCGTGTGTCCGGTGCGACCCAATGGTAGGCCACGCCGGTGAAGTAGCTCGAGATGCCGAACCCGACGAGGCACAGCCCGACCAGGACCCAGACCATCGTGTGACTCAGTATAGAACTGAGCAGTCAGAAGTCAGAAGTCAGAAGTCAGGATTTTGAAGACAAAAGAGTAGATACGGTGACTGCCGATGTCCGTCTGGGATGCGTCACACTGCTGGCTGTGGCGAGCGCGGCCGGCGTCGCGGTCCCCGCCGGAGCGCAACCCGGTGACACCGGCTGGACCGTCTCGGTGGTCGCCGGCAATCTGTTCGGCGGCGACCTGGATACCGGGGCGCGGGAGCCGACCTACGGCGGCGCGGTCGGCCGAGGCGTGGGCCGCGGGGTCTCGCTGGAGGCCGACGTGGCGGCGATTCCCGCGCTGCGGCAATTCGGCGACATCGCGCTGCTGATCGGGACCGGCAGCGTGCTGTATCACCCGTTCACCGCTGGCCGTCTGACACCCTACGGGCTGCTCGGCGCGTCACTCGCTCGACTCTCGACCGGACGGACGGACACCGAGACCGAGGTCGAGCTGGCGGTCGACGTCGGCGGCGGGCTCTGGCTGCGGGTCGCCGGCCCGCTCGCGCTCAGGGTCGACGTCCGCTTCATCCACATCGACAACGCGCCGAATTTCTGGCGCGCCGTCGCCGGCGTGACCCTCGCGCCGTGAACGAAGTGGTCCCGGTCATAATTACGGTAACGCACCGAGGATGGCGAGACGCCCCAAAATGGACACGTATGCTTGCGCGGACCCTACGCCCCGGTGCAGCACCGCCTCGCGGCCGGTGCGATTGCCTGGTTCTTGTCGCCTGCGCCGAGGCTACGGCGGATCCGCGATAGCTCTCGCCCTCTGGACGCACGGGCGAGCGACGGCGGACAGGGCCGCCCTACGGTAACGGCAACAAGAGCTGGCTGCCGGGCTCCCGCTGCAGGTCGAACGTCTTCAGCGTGTAGTTCACGAAGGTGTAGTAGCCGACGAGTCCGGTGAGGTCCATGACCCCTTCGTTGCCGAACAGCGCTTGGGCCTCCACGAACGCCTCGGCGCTCACCTTCGGCTCGTTGATGAGCTCGCGCGCGACGCGGATGATCGTCCGTTCGCGTGCCCCCAGGCCCGGCAGCTCGCCGGCATCGGCCAGCGGCCGACCGAATCGCAGCAGCTCGATGATCTCCTCTTCGAGCCCGGCTCTCCGCGCCGCCGGCTCGTGGGCGGTCCACTCATATTGGCTGTCGAGCTCGCGGGCGGTCGTCAGGATGGCGAGCTCTGTCAGTCGTTGGTCCCGCTCGCCATCTACCCCGTAGCGCAGGTAGGTGCTCGCAGGGAACATGTGCTCGGCCATGCGTGGGCTGTACATCCACATGCCGATCGGCCCGCGTAGACCGGTGGCGTAACGGCTGTCCGGATTCACAATGATGTCGAACGCCCGCTGGTCCTCGGCGTCGAGCGACTCGCGGGTGATCGTCGGCAGCCGCGCCCAGGAGTCCTCATGGATGTCCGGCGGGATGTCGGCGATGGTGACCTCCCGCGGCGTGAACGCCTCGGTGGGTGTCGGCGTCACCGGCTCGGGTGCCGCATCGGGTTCGACGGTACGAGCGGCGTCGCAGGCGGCGAGTGACAGGATGCACACTACAAGCATGGGGAACGATAGCTTCACGAGACCTCCTTTGGACCCTGGTGCCCTTGACTGATGACGATGCGGGGATTATAGCGTCCAGTGTGCCAGCTGGTCGCGGCAGGTGCAGAACCGGCCGAGGCGGCAGACAGCGATCGTGCGTGCGGTGAAGGTGAACGGGTCGCCGGTGACAGGGTCCGGGCCGATCCCGACCGTGATGTGTGGGTCGAACCGCGCGAAGCTCGAGTCGGCGCGGAACCGGGTCACCCAGGCGATATCGGCATCGCGTGGTGGGTCGTCGTCCTGCTGGAACGCGGCGGCATCGCCGGTGACCTCGTACGAAGCCAGTGTGTCCATGAGCTGCTCGTGCAGCCGCTGCAGCGCCGGCGTCGGTGCGACCACGAGTACCTGTGCCGTGCGCCCGCCCCGAGCGCCGGTCACCCGCAGGTCCAGCGGGGGCATCGCAGACAGGACGGTCGCCACACGGCCGCACATCTCGGTGAGCTGGTGGGTGTTGACGAAGTGCTGACCCAGCGTGACGTGGGGATGATGCGTGGCGTCGAATCGAAAGCCGTTGCCGGCCGCGACGTCGAAGCGGGCGTTCACCCGTTCGACGATGGTGCGGGTAGCTGTCGGCAGCAGGACGGCGACATCGATCGCGATGGCCGGCATGGGACTAGCAGTCCGTGGTGAAACCCCGTGTCGCACCGAGAACGGCGATGGGCCCGGCTGACAAGGCGCGCCGAGGGAGAATACCGGC
>JADFPE010000222.1 GCA_022562495.1 Acidobacteriota bacterium | reverse complement strand
ATCGGGACGTATCGAGGCGAACCCAGACGTGGGGTCTACCACCTTATTTCGGGCGGCGGCGGAGCCCCGACCTACCCGATGGCGCCGAAGACCCACGCCGCGGCGCAACGGCGGGTGCACCACATCACCGCCATCGACGTGACGGGCGACCGGCTGGTGGGCCGCGGGATCGACCTCGACGGGAACGAGTTCGATACCTTCGTCATCGACCAGCAGGCGGTGCCGTCACCCGACGAGTTCATCGCATATGAGATCTTCGAGCTCGAACGCGATCTGCGCGCCGCGGTGCTCGAGCTGCCCGTTGTCGAGGTCTCCGATCGCACGGTGGAGATCGCCGAGACCGTGCGCGTGCAGAATCCGTTCGACGTGGCGATACGCGCCACCGTCACCTGGACCGAAACCGACGGGTGGATCATGCCGCCGCCATGGGGCGCCGTGCTGGAACCTGGAACACCGCTCGAGATTCCGATTCGCGCTCGGTTCACCGGGACGGACTTCTACCCGCTTCCGACCGCGACGCTCGAGTTTCACCGACCGGACGGCAGCAAGGCGTTTCGCAACGACACGATCCGCATCGAGGGGCTACGCGTGGTGCGCGCACAGACCGTACGAGCGCCTGCGATGCGCCGTGCGCCACGCATTGATGGCGTGTTTGACGAGTCAGGATGGAGCTCGGCCCGGCGGGTGGACCCACTGGTCAGCGTCCAGGGTGATGCTCTAGCCACGCGTCAGGTCGAGACGCGGCTGGCCCACCGGGACGGGTGGCTGTATGTGGCAGCGAGCATGGAGGCGCAGCCGGGGGTCGTCGAGCACGGCGCCACCGGCCGCGACAACCGGCGCGCACTCTCGGATGACAATCTCCGGGTGGTGCTGGCGGTGAACGAGCAGGTCTACGTGTTCGTCGTGTCGGCGGGCGGCGCGGTGCTCGACTTCCGGCTCGAAAAGGTCGCGTCCCCGGGGCGCCAGCGCCGGATGCTGCTCGACTGGAACAGCGGCTTCACGGCCGCGACCACACCAACCGCCGACGGGTGGCAGGCCGAGCTGGCCATTCCGGTGGCACAGCTCTGGGCCGACGGGGCCGAGCTCGGTATCAACCTGGTACGGCACGACCTGACGCCAAGCTCCCCGCTCTGCGTGACACTCGACATCGTGTGCGACCTGGTCAACATCGCCGAGCTAGCGCCCACGTTCGGTCCGAGCGCCCTGGATCACCGCATCCCGATGTACAGCAGCGACCCCACCGCGATCGACCGCTTCGCGACGCTCGTGCTGCAGTAGCGCTAGCAGCCCGTGGTGAAAATTCCGCTGCATTCGACCGGCGCTGCATCCCGCCTGCCGGCGTTGCTCCTCGGTCAAATACTGCCGGTATTCTTCCTCGTCGCGCCTTGTCAGACAGGCGCATCACCGATCTCGGTGCGACGCGGGACTCGCACCACGGACTGCTACGGTATCGGCGCGAACGGCACCGCCGGCTCGCGGACACCCGGGTGCCCCGCCTCGATCCGCTGACGGGACACCAATGCCGCGGCGTCCAGCGCCTGCTGCTCGTCACCGCGACCCGCTCTGAGCAGATTCTCCATCGCGTGGTTCCCCTCGTGACAGGCGTACTCGAAGAGCACCACGTCGCTGTCGGAGCGGTGCATCGGGATGGCGGCCGTGTAGGGCCGGGTGTAGGTCTGCGGGTCCTCGACGGTGAACCGGTAGTCGATCGTGTCGGCGTCCACCAGCGTGAAGCGTTCGACCAGGCGGAGGGTCTCGCCCGAGCCGCGATGTCCCGTCTGGATGACATGCGACGACTGGTAGTCGCCGCCGTCCAGCTTGTCGTTGAAGTGGATGGTGTCAACGACCAGGGTGTCTCCCTCCCAGTGACCACGTGAATCGCCCAGCCACTGGCGGATCTGGTCCGACGCATGCGGCCGTCCGCTCAGCGGGATGATCCGCGCCTCGTGAATCATCTCGACGACCAGCACGACGTAGTCCGGAGTCTGGAAGATGTGGTAGTTGGCGTTGTAGAGGTTCGGGATCATCGCGACCGGCAGCGTGCGCGAGATGCACCGCTCCCAGGTGTTGCGGTCGAGCCAGGAATCGGCCTCGCCGCGACCGGCCCGCGCGTTCTCCCTGTCGACCAGTCGCCGGATCGCCTGCGGCGTCATCGACATCCGCCCGTCTGGCGGGTCCACGATCAGCGACTCCCGATCGAGCGGGCCCTTGACTTCGGGGTAGGCGGCGCCGGTGCCGCGCGTGGCGGCGATCACCGGCCGGCGCGCCACCCGCCCCTGGGCCCGTTCCTCCGCGGTCATCGCCTCGAGGGGCGTCGTCGTCGAGTTGTTCCACAGGCCCTGCAGGTCGGGATGCCCCCACGGCGTGCGAGGCACCGCCGACCCGTCCGCCGCCGGCGGCGCCTGACCCGCGACCGACTGGGCAAGCGAGAGGACCATGATCGCGGCCAGCACGACCGCGAGACGTCGTGGATACATGCGTGCGTCCTCCAGATTCCTGTGCCGCGGACAGTATAGACTGAGACCACACTCGCCCGTCTGTGACAGGAACGATCCTGTTCTCGCAGGGGCACAACCGAGGTACGCGATGGTCAGGCGCGGCGTGCTCCTCCTCGTCGGTCTGGCGCTCGGCGTCACACCCGCCACCCCGCAACACGCCACCACGTGCCTGTTGACGGTCATCATCGAGAATGGCGACGTCTACGATGGACGCGGCTCGGACCCGATCGTCACCGACGTCGGCATCCTCGGCGACCGGATCGCGGCGCTCGGCGACCTGGACGCGTGCGATGCGGGGCGACGGCTGGATGCGCGCGGTCTGGCGGTCGTGCCCGGGTTCATCGACATCCACAGCCATGGCACCCGCGGGGTGTTCCGCTATCCGCTCGCCGAGAACCTGACCCGGCAGGGCGTCACCACCGCCATCGGCGGCCCGGACGGCAGCTCGCCGTACCCCATCGGCGAGTATCTGGCGCGACTCGACGCCACGCCGCCCGCGGTCAACTTCGGCCTGATGGTCGGCCACGGCACCATCCGGCGCGAGGTGATGGGGAACGAGAATCGGCCCCCGACCACCGCCGAGCTCGACACGATGCAGGCGATGGTGGGACGGGCCATGGCCGACGGCGCGTTCGGCCTGTCGTCGGGGTTGAAGTACGTGCCGGGCGCCTACGCCGAGACCGCCGAGGTCGTCGCGCTCGCCCGGGTCGCCGGCTACTTCGGTGGCATTTACATCAGCCACATGCGAGAAGAGGGGCTGCAGCTGCTCGACGCCGTCCGCGAGACGATCCGGATCGGTGAGGAAGGCGGTCTGCCGACCCAGATCACGCACCACAAAGTGCTCGGCGCGCCGATGTGGGGTCGCAGCACCGACAGCCTGGCCCTGGTGGACGACGCGCGGGCGCGCGGCGTTGATGTCACCATGGACCAGTATCCCTACACCGCCTCGAGCACCGGACTGACCATCCTGTTCCCCACCTGGAGTCTCGAGGGCAGCCGGGATGACCTGCTCGCGCGTCTCGACGACCCCGTGCAGCGCCAGCGCATCAAGGACGGCATCATCGCCACCCTGCGAGACGACCGAGGTGGGAACGATCCGAACAACGTGGTGCTGGCGCGATGCAGCTGGGATTCCACCCTCGACGGGATGAGCCTCGCCGAGGTCCTGTCGGTGCAGGACCGCCAGGTCAGCCTGGCGACGGCGGCCGAGCTGACGATGGAGCTACAGGCCGAGGGCGGCTGTTCCGGGATCTTTCACGCCATGCGGGAGGAGGATGTGCGCCGCATCATGCGGCACCCGCAGACGATGGTCGCCTCCGACGGGGGCATCCTCGCGCCAGGTGAGGGCGTACCCCATCCTCGCAACTACGGCACTTTCTCGCGTGTGCTTGGGCACTACAGCCGCGATCTGGGGGTGCTGAGCTTCGCCGAAGCGATCCGGAAGATGACGAGTCTGCCGGCGGACCGGCTCGATCTCGCCGACCGCGGCGTCATCGCGGCGGGCGCCTTCGCCGACATCGCGATACTCGATCGGGACGCCATCGACGACCCGGCGGTCTTCGAGAACCCGCATCAGTACGCCACCGGCGCCGTGCACGTGTTCGTCAACGGGGTGGCGGTGATCCTCGACGGTGCGGTGACCGGCACCCGCCCGGGGCGCGCGCTGCGGCACGAACGGTAGTACTCGTGGTGTTTTCGCTGTGACCACGACAGCCTTCGTGCAAGGAGTCTAGCCCCCGCGTAGCGGGGCTGTGAGCACAGCTCGGCGCGCGCTAGCGAGACGGAGCCTCACTAGCGCGCGCCGCCCGCTCCTCGGCGCGCGCGCCACCGAGGATGCCCGGCATCGCGTAGTTCCCCTCGTGACACGCGTATTCGAAGATCGCCTCCTGGCTCTGGTCCAGGAGTAGCTCGACGGTCCAGGGTGCCGTCCAGGTGTCGGGGTCGGTCAGGGTGATCTCCTGCCGGAGCACGGTGGGCGCAATCCGTGTGAAGCGCTCGACCAGCACCAGGTGCTCGGACCCCCCACTGTAGCGGCTCCGGGGCTCGTAGTTCCGCGTCTCGACGACCAGCGTGTCGCCCTCCCACCGGCCACGCGCGTTCCCCGTCCACTGGGGAATTTTCTCGTCGAGATGCGGCCGCCCATCGAGCGGGATGGTCCGGACGATGTGCCCCATCTCCTGAATGATCGTCACTTGCATCGGGGTCTGGAAGAGCTGAAAGTAGCTGTTATAGCCGGACCCCATGTTGGGCGAAGCGAAATGCAGGCAGCGGTCGCCCAGCCCCCGGTCCTCGGGACCATCCGCGCGCCCACCTCCGGAGCCGAACCGCGCTGTGGCACGAGCCTGCGCGGCCTCGGTCTGCGGGGGTCGCCGGCCATTCGGCGGGTCGATGATGAGCGACGTGCGGTTGTCGAGCTGCCGGTCGACCAGCCAGAACGCGTTGTAGTTGCCGGTGACCTGGTCGAAGTCCTGGAATTCCGAGTTCCCAAGGGCCTGCTGGATGAGCCGGTCACCCAGCAGATCGCCCGCTTGCTCGGCATCACGGAACGCTTCGATCTGGCTGGTCAGCTCGGCCAGCTCCTCGTCCGTCAACCTGGCCTTGTCGCCGAATTGCTCCGGTCGCTGCATCGGGGTCGCCCGATTGTTGGCCCAGGTCCCCTGCAGATCGGGATGGCCGGCCGCGGTCCGGGGCGGCGTCCAGTGGTCCGACGCGGCCGTCTGACCCACCGCCGCTGCCGGCACGAACGACACGAGCGCCATCGCCAGCACCACCACCATCGAGCATCGAGCTGTCATCTACTCCCCCTTGGTCGCGTTCCTACTCTGTGCATGATCGCCCACGACAGGCTCCGGCGCAACTTGCCGATGCTGGCCCGGCGCCACTGTGTCACAATCAGGCCGACCGTCGCAGCTCCTCGAGAGTCCCCTCTGGTTCCATGCGCGCGACACAACGCTGGACGACGCGGCTCGCGGTCGGCACGCTGGTGGCGGTGCTGCTTGCCTCGGTGGGGTTCGCGCAGGTGCGCTGGGACGGCTACCGGCGCAACCGCATGCCGCCCCGGTTCCGCCCGGCGGGTCATCGCGACAACGGCTTCACCTTCTGCCGTCTGATGTACACGAGCGTCCGGCGCGAGGCTGCCGGACGCGGGTGGCGCACCGACTACCCCGCCGCCGACGTCAACTTCATGATCCGGCTCTCGGAGCTGACCTCGACGCCGGTCGACTTCGACGACCGGCGCAACCCGAACCACTGGGTCGTGGAGATCACCGACCCCGAGCTGTTCAGCTGTCCCTTCGTCATGACCTCCGATGTCGGGACCATGGGACTGAGCGGCGAGGAAGTAGAGCGGTTGCGCGACTACCTGGTGAAGGGCGGATTCCTCTGGGTCGACGACTTCTGGGGCACGCCGGCCTGGGACCAGTGGCTGTCCCAGATCGGCCGCGTGCTCCCGCCGTCCGAGTACCCCATCATCGACCTACCGCTCGATCACCCGCTGTTCAAGACGCTCTTCAACATCTGGGAGGTACCGCAGATCGCCAACATCGGGTTCTGGCGACGCTCCGGCGGGATCACGACATCAGAACGCGGCGCCGACAGCGCCGAGGCGCACTTCCGAGCCATCGCCGACCAGCATGGCCGGATCATGGTCGCGATGACCCACAACACTGACATTCAGGACGCCTGGGAGCGTGAAGGCGAAGACCCGCGATTCTTCGAAGCGTTCGGCCCGACCGGTTACGCGCTCGGGGTGAACGTGCTGCTCTACGCGATGAGCCACTAGCAGCCCGTGGTGAAAGCCCCGCTGCATTCGAACGGCGCTGCATCCCGGCTGCCGGCGTTGCTTCTCGGTCGAATACAGGCCGGTATTCTCCCTCGGCGCGCCTTGTCAGCCGGGCGCATCGCCGTGCTCGGTGCGACGCGGGGTTTCACCACGGACTGCTAGTCCGTGAAGCGCGATGCGAGGTTCCCGGAGAGATGCCAGACCATCACGGCGATCGAGTTGCCGCCGTTTGGGACCGGGGGCGCGCAGCTCGGTGTCGCCCAGCTGCCCAATGGCCCCCTCCCCGAGGGCCTGGTCGCGGCGGTACTCGGCGTCAATCGAGCTGATGAGCGGTCGCATGCGGGGGACTTCTGGGAGATGTACCTCGGATCCAGCCTGGCCATCCACTCTATCCCGATCGACTGGCTGGGTGAAGGACCTGCGTCGCTGCGTTCGCGGGTACGTACGAGGCGACGGTGCACGCTGGTTCGTGTAGACCGGGCGTAGGCGGTGCGTGCGTGCGTCGACGAGGGCGCGGGTTCGGGTGCGTCACGTAGCCGAGCGGGGCACCGCCAACACCGGGTCGGCGCGCCACGCGCACGACGGCGGCGTCACCGTCCGCCAAACGGGCCACCGCGCAGCCTCGGGGAAGGGCTTCAGGGCGTCGCTGGGACCCCCAGGAGGCCGTGCAGCACGGCGGAGGCGGTGGCCCAGAGGCCGGGGCCGCCCCTTGCCGCTCAGCTACCGGAGCCGCTCAGCTCTGGAGCAGCGCCCCGAGGGCTGTCTGCACCTTCTCTTGCTGCTGCGACGTCGTCACGCTCGTGAACGTCTTCAGGAAGTTCTCGTGCGTCACGCCGCTCTCGATGAAGGTGTAGCGCTTCGCACGGAGCAGGTTGCTGGAGATCTCCTCGCTCTCGCTCTCCGTGAACGTGCGGTCCAGGTACCGCGCCAGGTTCTCCACGTCCATCTTCACCTGTTCCTGGAGCAACCCGTCCACCGCGCCGACGAGGTCGATCAGGTCGTCGGTCGCCTCGTCCTTCTCGGCATCGGTCATCGCCCCGAAGGCCCGCTTGATCTCGAGATCGTCGAGGTGGGCATGCTGGGCTTCCTCCTGCCAGTGGGCCTTAAAGACCGCCCTGGTGAGGGGGTCCAGCGTCTCCCCGTCCTTGAACCCCGAGAGGTAATGCAGCTGCGTGAACCATTCGATCGCTTCCACCAGGAGGAGCACGGCGCCGATGTTCTTGCTGAGCACCACGGTCGCGACTTCCTGTTCGTTGCTGAGCAGGGCGAGCGGGAAGCCGATGGCCTCGTCCACGAGGGCGCGCACCCGCTGGAAGAGGGCCATGTGCTTTACCTCTTCGGCGGCGAAGTTCGTCAGCGCATTAAAGGCGTCGTCTTCTTTGAGTGCCACGGCCTGGGCGAGGTTCACCATCGTCGGCGTGATGAACTCCTCCACGAAGCGAAAGATGTGCGCGTACGCCCCCAGTTCGATGTGGGTCAGTTTCATCTTTTCTTCGTCGTTGAGGCAGGAGATCGCTGCGGCACCCGACAGTTGTGCAGGAAGCCACGGCCGTGAGGTGTCAAACTGACGATCCCCGAGGACTTCCTCGATCCGCCAGTTGACTTTGTACGCGTTCTCCAGTGATTTTTCGTAGGTATATGCCGGCATGTCTCGTTCCTCTCTTCCACGCAGACTCAGGTAGACCGCGCTATGTTACCTCGGATTTTCATTTTGCCTGCGGTGCTTGCGCCGGTCGCTGTTGATCGGTCGCCTTCACCTTCGAGATCGTGGGCGAAACCACGGGTCTCCCCCCGGTACACTTGAGCGATGAACGCGATCGATGGGATGGCCTGCGCCAAGCCCGGGTGTGACAACCGTGGAAAACTGGGCCT
>JADFPE010000015.1 GCA_022562495.1 Acidobacteriota bacterium | reverse complement strand
AGGCCATGAACCGACCATCGGGCGAGATCTCTGGCCCCCCCTCCAGGTATCGCTCGTTTAGCAGCGATTCCCATTCGCCGTTGCCGTCGTCGTCCAGCGTCAACGCACCGTTGTCAAAGCCGGTCGAACGGAACGCGTCGACGAGAAGCAGCGTGCGGCCGTCTCTCGACCAGGACCACGGCCACGATGCCGTCGTTGTCAGGAAGACTGGTGTCGCTCGGAAGCGGCGCGGTCATTACATCCGGTGGACGCGCTGACGGCGGAGGACGCAGGTTCCATACGACAAGAGCGGTGGCCGCCGCCAGTGCGACCGCGACGATCCATGATGGCAGGCCCTGTCGCCAGCCCGACTGCGGTGGAGCGATGACCGAGCCCGCTGACCCGTCCGATTCATGCGATAGGTCCTCTTCGAGCTGGAGTAGCCCCTCCGTCATGTCCCGGAGCCGCTTCTTCGGCGCTTTCTCGAAGCAGCGCCGCAACAGCCGTCGGCCCGCGCGGGGGACGTCGCTCGGCAGCGCATCGAAATCGACGTCGGCGGTCAGCACTGCCGCGATCGTTTCGGAGACGCTGTCTCCCGCGAACGCACGTCGCCCGGTCAGCAATTCGTACACCACACATCCAAACGCCCACACGTCGCCTCGTTTATCGACGACTGTGCCCTTCGCCTGCTCAGGGCTCATAGACGCGGCCGTACGCCTGGAGGGCATGGGTGTGAGGGGACGATCCATCGCATGGAAGCGCACACAGGGACGGCGCGTGCGACCGGACGGAGAATGGCGCAAGAAGCGGGACCGCCGCTTGCGCCCGGCCCTTTGAAGGTTGCTACGAGCCAGTCGGCGTCTCCTGGCCGGCCTCCCAGGAAAATCGGGAGTACAGCGCGTGCGTGCCCCCGTGCTCGAAGTCGAACAGGCGGTCGGTGCAGCGGGTCCGGCCGAGGGCCAGGACGTGAGTCGGGCCGTGGAGCATGTTGTGCAGGTTCTCGATCCGCACCTCCGCCGTGTCGTCGGCGCCGCGGATGGCGGTGACGGTGGTGTCGAACAGGTCCGGGATCATCACGCGCTTCTTCCGTCCGTCATCCTCGAATCGCATCGACACGAACCGGGTCTCGAGTCGGGTCTCGACGAAACGGGTCAGGATCGCCCAGGGACCGCCGGCGCGACCGGACACGATGTCATCGAGTGCCGCGCGCTGCGGTGCGGTGGCCCGTTCGTCGATGTAGCACGCCTGGATCCAGCCGCCGTCATACATTCGCGCCGGTGCGTCGAACACGATGAGTACATTGGTCTCCGCGAGGTCGACGTCGCCGAACCGGCCCTCATCGATATGGATGGCCCAGTGCCCGTGACAGCGCTCGTGGGTGCATCGCTGTTTGAAGGAGACGTGTCCCGGGCACAGGAGCTGGCAATTGCAGTTCTCGACGATCAGACCGGTGGCCCGCCACGGGGTGTCTGGCACTCCTCACTCCCACCGGAACAGACGGGACGCGATCAGCGTGCAGACGGCAAACACCACGACCAGTGCCGCGACGTCGCCGAGGTGGGCCGACCAGGGGTCGCCCTGCCAGATCCCGGAGAGCAGCGACACCGCATAGGTGAGCGGGATGAAGCGGGAGACCGCCTGCATCGACGGGGGCAGCTCGAACGGGAGGAGCCCCGAGAAGGCGAATGGCAGCATGCTGGACAGCACGAGGCTGCCGAGCGGTGGGGCGAACCGCGCCGTCCGGACCACGCTGGCGATGATGAAGCCGATCGACAGGATGCTCCAGGTGCTGAGGAGCAACGCGAGGGTGAAGGCGACCACCGGGACGTCTGCGCCGGCGGGGTAGAAGCGCCGGCCGGCGAGAAGCATCAGGATGACGGTGACGGCGGTAAGGATCAGCTTGACCAGGACGTGTGTCACCAGGATCGTCACCGGCCCGAGCGGTGTCGCGCGCAGCCGTTTCAGGATGCCGCCCTCACGATAGATCGAGATGATGGCCACGAGCGACAACACCGTGTTGATCGCGATGAACACCGCGGCGACCACCGGCAGACCGACCCGCAGCTGGATGAAGATCTCTGACGTCCCCTCGCCGAGCCTCCGGCCGAGCATCCGGCTGAGCACGACGAACATCAGCACCGGGATCGCGACGGAGCCGATGAAGCCCATCGGCTCACGGACAAAGATCTTGATCTCGAGCCAGGTCAGCTTGCAGAGGCCGCGCAGGGGACGGAAGACATCCATGAGGCGTCAGAAGTCAGACGTCAGACGTCGGAAGCAGCGCGTGCGCCCACGTACGTGTCATGCCATCAGTCCCGGATGGAGCGACCGGTCAGTTTGAGGAACACGTCCTCCAGCGTCGGCTCCTCGGTGCGGAACTCGGTCACCCGCATCCGGTGCTCCGAGAGACAGTGAATCACCTCGGTGACCAGATCGTCGCCGCACCCACGGACCCTCAGCCGGGTGTCCTCGCTGGTCACGGTGTCCACCGAGGGCAGCGCCCGAAAGCGCGACGCGGCGTCGTCGTGCGCCGTGGCCACCACGACGGTGCGCTCGGGACAGTGCCGCCGGACGAGCCCGGCCGGCGTGTCGTGGTCGATGATCCGGCCGTGCTCGATGATCGCGACATGGTCACACAGCCGTTCGGCTTCCTCCATCAAGTGCGTCGTGAGAAAGACAGTCGTGCCGCGTTCGCGAATGTCGCGGACCAGGTCCCAGATCGCCCGTCTGGCCTGCGGGTCGAGTCCGGTGGTCAGCTCATCGAGGAAGACCAGTTCCGGGTCGTTGATCAGCGCCAGCGCGATGAACAGCCGCTGCTTCTGGCCGCCCGAGAGGGTCATGAACCAGGCGTCTCGCTTCTCGGTGAGCCCCAGTTGGTCGAGGAGCCGGTCGCCGTCGACCGTCGTGGGATAGAGCGATGCCCAGAGGTCGACCGCTTCCCAGACCTTGATCCGTTTCTGGAGCTGCGCCTCCTGGAGCTGGACACCGATCCGGTCCTGCAGGGCGCGGGCATCCCGGGTCGGGTCGAGCCCGAAGACCTCGATCCGGCCGCGCTCCGGTTGTCGCAACCCCTCGACGCATTCCATCGTCGTGGTTTTGCCGGCGCCGTTCGGACCGATCAGTCCGAAGATCTCACCCGGCTGCACCTCGAACGACACGTCGTCGACCGCGACGGTTGTGCCGTAGGTCTTCCTGATGCCGGAGACGCGGATCACGGGACTAGACATCTGCCAACTGTCAGACAAGCCTTGGCCGCGGCGCGGAGCCGACCGTCGCCCGGGCGGTTCGAGGCGGAGCTGAGCTGCCGGTCATGCCGGCGCGATCTTACTCTTTTCCGTTTTGCCGGCTCTTGACATCTAGTCCGCGACCGTCTGCAATGCGCCTATCACTGGAGCGCGACCGGCGGTGACAGCCGTCGCACGGGTTCGGGAGGGGACGATGAGGATATGGAAAGTGCTGACGGTCGTCGGATTCACGTTCGGTGTGCTGAGCACCGCCTGGGCGCTGGCCGAGCAACGGTCGGACCCGAGAGTCTTCGAGCTGCGTATCTACAAGGCGATGCCGGGCAAACGCGACGCGCTGGCGGCACGTTTTCGGGATCACACGATGGCGATGTTCGAGCAGGCCGGGATGACGAACATCGGCTACTGGACGGCGGTGACCGGAGACAGTACCGAGGACTCGTTCATCTACATGCTGGCCTATCCATCGCGGGAGGCGCGTGACGAGATGTGGCGGACGCTGGGTGCCGACCCGGACTTCCAGCGGCTGATCGCGTCGGCTGAGCGTTCGGAGGAGCGGAAGCTGGTGGAGACGATCGACGCGCGATTGATGGTACCGACTTCGTTTTCGCCGCTCAGGTAGACAGCTCCTGAGAGTGATATCGTGACAGTCGCAGGCAGGTTCCTGACACGCGAAGATGTCTGGCAGTCGGTGGCGAACGTCCCGCGTCGCATCGCGGGTGGCGACGCGCCGGCTTGGCACGGCGAGACACGGGAGCACACCGGCAGTATTCGACCGAGGAACAACGCCGGGGCGGCGTGCGGCGCAGCTGCGCGAGCGGAAAGGACAGGGGTCATGGGGAGAACCACGAGGACGAGGCGGCGTGGCGGTCGCGCGCTGCTGGCGATGGCGCTGCTCGCGTCGATGCTGGCGGGGCCGTCGAGTGCCCAGGACGGGACCAGTGGCGACTGGCGGGTACACGGCGGCGACAGCGGCTTCACCCGCTACGCACCGCTCGACCAGATCAATGCCGACACCGTACACGACCTCGGGATCGTCTGGCGTCGGCCTGCCGTCGATGCCACGTTGCACACCCGGTGGCCCGACCTCCGGTACTCGAACAACCTCCGCTCGACGCCGGTGATGGTCGGCGGCGTGTTGTATGCCTCGAACGGCATCGGGGTCGTCGAGGCGTTCGACCCGGCCTCCGGCAAGACCATCTGGGTACAGGAGACGCCGTTTCTTGGCGACGAGACCCCACGCGGCGCCGCCAATCGAGGGGTCGGCTACTGGGAGGACGACAGCGGGGCGGCCCGGCGCATCCTGTCGGTGCGCCCGCCGTATCTGCTCGCCATCGATGTCGAGACGGGCCGGCTGATCCAGGACTTTGGCGACGCCGGGATGGTGGATCTGCGGGTCTACGCCGACACGCCCGAGCTCGTCGACTACGCCTGGAGCTCGCCGCCGCTGGTGGTGCGCGACGTCGTGATCGTCGGCTCGGCGATGGCCGACCATCCACTCACCAAGGAGCAGCGTCCCGGGTACGTGCGCGCTTATGACGTACGCACCGGCGAGCTCCGCTGGACCTGGAATCCGATCCCGCAAGCTGGCGAGCCGGGTGTCGAGACCTGGCTCGACAACTCGTGGGAATACTCCGGGATGGCGAACGTGTGGACCATGATGAGCGCCGACGAGGAGCTCGGGCTCGTCTATCTGCCGACCGGCGCGCCGACCAACGACATGTATGGTGGGCACCGGCCGGGGAACAACCTGTTTGCGAACAGTCTCGTCTGTGTCCGTGCCGAGACCGGAGAGCGGGTCTGGCACTTCCAGATGGTCCATCACGACCTGTGGGACTACGACAACAACGTGGCGCCGATCTTGATGGACATCACGGTCGACGGCCGCGAGATCAAGGCGGTGGTGCAGCTGACCAAGCAGGCGGTCGCGTATGTGTTCGACCGGGTGACCGGCGAGCCGGTCTGGCCGATCGTGGAACGCCCGGTGCCGGGGTCGGAGACGCCGGGGGAGTGGATCTCACCCACACAGCCGTTTCCGACCAAGCCGGCGCCGTTCGACGTGCACGGCATCTCGGTCGACACGCTGATCGACCTGACGCCGGAGCTGCGTGAAGAGGCGATGGAGATCGCGGCGCCGTACGTGCTGGGAGAGATTTTCACGCCGCCCTCGATCCGAGGCGACGGTGACGGCGACCGGAAGGGCACGCTGCAGCTGCCCGGATCTGTCGGCGGAGCGGAGTGGGGCGGCGCCGGGTTCGACCCGGAGACCGGGATGCTCTACGTCCCATCGGTGACCGGCACGTTTGCGGCCGACCTGACGCCGGGCAACCCGGACCGGATGAACGTGCGATACACGCGGGGGACCCGGGCGTTTCCGCTGGGACCGCAGGGGTTGCCGTTGCTCAAGCCGCCCTACGGGCGGATCACCGCGATCGACATGAACACCGGCGAGCACGTGTGGATGGTGCCCAACGGCGACGGACCACGAGACCACCCGGCGATCGCGCACCTCGACCTGCCGCCACTAGGTCAACCCGGCCGTGCGATGACGTTGCTGACACAGAGCCTGCTGTTCGTCAGCGAGGGCGACCCGATCATGGTCAGAACGCCACCCGGCGCCGGGCCCGATGCCGGGAAGAAATTCCGCGCCTTCGACAAGGCGTCTGGAGAGGTCGTCTGGGAGATGACCCTCCCGGCCGGCAACACCGGGTCGCCGATCACGTACATGCACGACGGCATGCAGTACATCGTGCTGCCGATCGGTTCGCTGGATAGCCCAGGTGAGTGGATCGCGCTGGGGTTGCCATAGCCGTCGGTGGTGAACGTCCCACGTCGCACCCTGTTGCGTCATCGACGATCCCGATCTGGACGTCGTCGAGCCCGCCGGTGTTTCCCTTGCAGTAGCGCGCGATGCAGGGGATCGTGTTGCCGTCGGACAAGAGCTTGCTTGCGTCGCGGACCATGTTCGGCCGGAGCCCGCGCTCGGATGCGATCGCCGTGGCTGCGGTGGACAGATCGGAGGAAACGGTCGGGGTTGCGCTCATGGCATTCGTCGATCCGTTCGAGGGCCCGAGCCGACACGGGTTGACAGGCCTCTACGATCAGGTGTTCGATGCCCGTAACAGCCGTTGGGACAGGACACCCCACACGGCGTACGCGAGCCGGCGTCTGGCATGACGCGCGAACTCACCCTCCCAGAACTCGCCAGTGATCACCTCGCAGCCGTCGGGCACGTCACCGATTTGGAGCGGTTCCTTGTGCTCTTCAGCGTAGCGGGCGAGCGCCTCCTCGCCGGGGTGGCCGGTGTTCACGATGACGACGTCGACCGGGCGGCCGATCGCCTCGCTGATGCGTGAGACGGCCGCGCCGGCCGTGAAGCCCTTCATGCCGCGCCCCTCGGTCAGCAGGTTGGTCACGAGCACAATCGGACCGTCCACCGCGGCGAGCGCCTCGCGCACGCCCTTTGGCAAGAAGATAGGGACCAGGCTCGTGAAGAAGCTGCCCGGTCCGATGATGACGGCGTCGAACGTGGGGATGTCGGCAGCGGCCGCCGGGTGAATGCTCACCTCCGGCGCCAGCCAGATGCGGCTGACCCGGCGACCCTGGTTCTGCCCGACGTCCACCTCGACTTCGCCGCGGGTCGTCGTCCCGTCCTCGTATTCGGCGCAGATGGTCGCCTGCTCGACGCTGATCGGCCAGATACGTCCGACACAGTCCAGCAGCGTGCGCAGGCCATCGACCGCGGCGAGAAAGTCGCCGCTGTATTGCTCCATCATCGACAACAGCAGGTTGCCACCGGTGTGTCCACCGAGCCGGTTGTGCGCGAGGCCTGGGAGGCGGGTCAGGAGAATCCGTCGTGCCTCGGTCTCGTTGCGCGCCAGGGCCAGTGCGCATCTGAGGACGTCGCCCGGCGGCAACACGCCCAGCTGGTCCCGCAACGCGCCGGAACTGCCACCGCTGTCGAACATGGTGACGACCGCGTTCACCCGGAGCCATGGGTTGTGCTTGAGACCGCCGATCAGACTCGGAAGCCCGCTGCCCCCACCGAAACACCCTATGTTCAACTGCCGTAATAGCATCAGCGCATTGTGGCGGATCGCACCCGCATCGATACCAGCGAGCCGGCACTTAGCGGGAGGCGAAGGCCTGTTCCATCACGTCGAGGCGTCTGCGTTCGGCCGCGGCGTCTGCCGGCGACAGCGTCGTCAACATCCGGCGCTCGTCGTCGAGGTACTGCTGAAACGCCTTGCCGACCAAGCCGCGCGCATCCGGTCCGTAGGACGCCAGGCGCTCATCGATCCAGGCGGACGTCTCGTCCACCAAGGCCGGGTTCGCCATCATCGCCGTGGCGCGTTTTTCGAGTGCGGGGATGAACTGGAACGCGAAGTCCGTCCGCTGGTCCAGTGGGACCAACCCGGAGATCCGGAGCGCATAGCGCGGGAGGAGGATCCCGAGAATGTCGAGCATCTGGAGCGTGAACGCGTCGGCAATCTGTTGAGCGACCGCGTCGGTTTCCGCCTTCTGACGCAGGAACGCCTCGTGATCCGCCCCAGCCCCGAGAACATCGCTCGATGGCACCTCGACGTACACCTTGTTTTTCGGCTCCGTGCCGGAGGGTCGCAAAATGACGCGGGCGCCGTTCTCGAGATTGTAGACCAGCACGTCACGCGAGGCCCTGTCGGTGTCGGACAAGATTCTGCCGAATCGTCCTGTCGTGTCGTGGTGGTCGGTGGTCGTGGTGACCCGCCAGTCCGCAATTCGCTCCGGTGGGCTCCGCCGCATCACGTGCTGGATCTTCTCGATGGCCTCGAGGCCTTCCGCCCCCTTCATGATCATGGAGCAGAGCTGGTTCGAGTAGTAGCCGTACCGCAGGTAGATCTCCTCCAGGTAGTCGACGACGGTCCGGGAGCGTGCGCGCTGAACGGCTGCCAGCTCGGCCAGCAGCATGGCCGCGCCCGCGGCGTCCTTGTCGCGAATCGCGCTCGTCACCAACACGCCGTGACTCTCCTCGACGGCGATGACGAAGTCCTGGAGGTTGGCTTCGCGATCGAGGCCGTCGAGCATCTGACGACGCGCGCTCTCCGGGGGGAGCGGGTGCTCCAACTGCTCCAGGATCTCCGCGTGGTATTTGAAACCGACGAGGAGGTTGCCAAGCAGCGTCCCCCCGAATTCCTCGACGATCGGGCGCAAGAGCTCGGTCGTGACTTCCGTCTTGATGATCAACGGAGTGGCGGGCAGGCGTCGTTGGCGGCGTAGTTGGTCGAGCTTGTAGTGGGTTACGAGGACGGCGATCTCGTTGCCATTCAGGAACTGGTAGTCGTTCTCGGCGGTTCTGGCGCAGACCCCGATCCGGTCGGCATCCGGATCGCACGACATCACGAGATCGGCCCCGAGCGTGCACGCGTGCTCAATGCCAAGCGCCATCGACTCCGGCACTTCCGGATTCGGAGCCCGAAATGGCACCGCCGGGAAGCGCCCATCAGGGGTCGACTGCTCGAGGACGAGCGATACGTCGAAGCCCGCCCTTCTCATCACCTCGCCAGCAGTCGAGTCGCCCGAGCCATGCAGCGGCGTCAACACGATGGACGCCCGGCGCGCCTCGGGGCGAAGGGACTGGCGGAGGCTTTCGGAAAGGTAGGCTTCGTGAATCTGCGGATCGAGATATGAGACGCGGTTGAGATCGAGCGCACGGTCGAATGGCAGCCGCCGCACGAATGCGGCGGTTGCCACACGATCGGCCATCTCCTGGTCGTTGGGCGGTACTGCCTGCCCGCCATGTCGGTTGTAGAACTTCCCGCCGTTGTCATCCGGAAAGTTGTGTGACGCGGAGACGTTCAGCCCACCTGACGCCTCGACGGTCCGAATCGCGTAGGAGAGCTCGGGTGTCGAGACGTGTGGGACACCGTCCCGCGGCATGTAGACCTGGACGCCGTTCCCGGTGTAGACCTCGGCGGCCACGCGTGCGAAATCACGGGAGCTGACGCCGATCAGCGGGTCGTCCCGCCGATATGTCCCGCGCAGGTCGTGGAACTCACGGACGTCGTAGACGACGACGACCGAGAGGTGTTCTCTGGGATCTGCCTCCCGGAGGAAATCGATGTGTCCCTGCACCGACCCGGCAAGGGTATATTTGTTGAAACGATTGGTCCCGAGTCCCACCGGTCCGCGCCGCCCGCCTGTGCCGAACGGAATCCACCGATAGAAGCTGTCGAGCAGCAGACTCCACTTCCCTTGCTCGACCATCCACTCGATGTGCGGGCGTGTCTCCATGTTGGCCTCGAGCCACACCCCCAGGTTCTTCAGTGCGGTCACCTTGTGATGCTGTGCCACGCGGAGGCGCTTGAATCCGGCACCGACCTCGTGGATCAGATCTCGATAGGCACGGGGCACGCCCGCCGCGCTACTCCCTTTCGTGCCGCTCGACGGGGCCAGTGGCGAAACCTGTATCTCCAGAATCGGATAGAACAGGTTGTCCGGAGAGGCGTCGAGGCGCGTCGCATGCCGACCGCGGTCCTGGCTGCCAGCGTGCCCCTCCTTCGGATCGAGCAAGAGGAGCAGGACGTCGCTCAGGTGCGAGGCGACGATGTCGAAGGCCTCGCGCTCGAGTGAGGTGAATGGGACTCGGTTTCGCCGCCGTGCAATCGTGAACACCCCGAAGACCGTGTCTCTTGGTGACCCCGTGGCACTGGCGCGCAACGGGACCGCGTATGAACAGCCGAACCCGGTCGTGGGGTGATCGACGCCGTCGGGATAGAGGCTCTGGTCCCACGACCCTGTTGAGTCAGGCTGTGTCCGCAGGTCTTCGAACGACTCAATGAAGAGCGGTCTGCCCGTCATCGCGACGAGCGGCGTCAGCCCGATGCCCTCTGGGGGAGTGCTGGCATCATCCCACGGCAGCGGATAGGACTGCTGACGCGGGAGCACGAGAGGTTGGCGAGCGTCGCGGGCGTAGGCCCCGGCGAGTGTCAGCCGGTCCTGCTGGACGACGAAGAGCGTCGAGATGTCTGCTTTGTGAGCTTCGGCCGTCCGACGAACGATCTGTGTGGCGTTCTCGAGTGGCCCGAGGTTGACCGTGCGAGCGAAGAGTGTCTTGAATCGCGAGACGGTCCGCGCTTGCCGCTCCTCTGGCTGCTGCTGCTGACGTCGCTGCCGCTGTTCCCGGCGCGGGTCACCGATGTCGACCATGTCATGTGCCCAGGACATCCGACCGCAGCCATCGTGCTGCCGTTGGACGCACTCCTCTGTCTCTATGTGGTCCTGTCCACGAGGAATGCCACTATTCTTATCATCTTCTATATGTGTCGATCGGCCAATGCAACGACGGTCACCTGAGGATGGAGCGATCGCCACATCGGACGGACTGAGTCCCGGTGGCGCTCTTGGCTTGACAAGACCGGTGGCGCGCACCGAAGCTGGTGCCGCGGACTGTCCCTCCGGAAGTGCATGGCCCGAATCTACCTCGGGGCGACCTCGACCGACCTGACCCATGCGCGACACGAGGTCTGTGATGCCCTGCAAGACATGGGGTACGAGGTGGCGATCATGGAGCGCTTCCATGCCGCGGGTGATGGGTGCGACCGGCCACGTCGCCTATGTCACATCCGCGGATCCAAGACAGCACACTGACCCGAGTCGAGGGACGCTCACACCCGGTGCGGAGGCGCGGCGCAGAGGTCACTGGCCAACGACAGAGGCATCGCGATGACGGTCGACCTCGAGAAGACGACCGACTTCTTACGAGAGCTGCTCGACCAGGAGGCACGGACCTCCCTGGACCGATGGTCCTCGGTCGGGACGGTGTCCTTCAAGGATGCTCGCGATTTCGCGTCACAGGTCGATCTCGACATCGAAACGAGCATCAAGAATACGCTCCGTTCCCGCTTTCCCACCCATGGGTTGCAGGGAGAAGAGACCGACGAGGAAAACGCCGAGTCGCCGTATCAGTGGCTAATCGATCCGATCGATGGCACGAAGTGGTACGCCGCGCGTTCGAGTCTCTTCTCGATCTCCGTCGCTCTATTGCACGACGGCGAGCCGGTGCTGGGCGTGGTTCACTTGCCGCCCTCCGGGCAGTGTTTTTCGGCGTTCGCGGGTGGGGGCGCCTTGCTCGACGGGCAGCCGCTTCACGGGTCCCAGGTGGACGAGCTGTCGAGGGTCATCGTGAACGTCGACACGCCGGCCACGCACCGGCTGGCGCCCGACGAACGCGCCTGGTTCGAGCGGACGTTCGTTGAGCTGAGCAGACGCGTGTACCGGGTCCGCGCGCTGGGCGTCGGCTCTCTCGCCGCCTGCTGGCTCGCGACCGGAGCGCTCGACGCGTACATCGACCTCACCGGATACGTCAAACCTCAAGATCTCGCCGCCGGCCGGATCATCATGCAGGAATCAGGAATCCGCCTCGAGTATCTCTCCACCCCACCAGGGCCGCCCCGACTGGTCGCTGCGCCACCCGCGATCTGGGATGAGCTCAGAGGAGTGCTCTCGAGGTAGGGACTCGCCAAACGGGTCTCTTCCCCTAGCAGTCCGTGGTGAAAGTCCCGCGTCGCACCGAGACAGACGACGCAGTCGGGACGGATCCCATCGCCGTCCGTCAACATCGCAAGAAGAGCGTCGCCGCAGTTGTTGGCGGTGCGCAGCGATACGTCGAGCTCCTGCGTGTCTGGCCGACGTGCGTCAGAGCCGTTGCACGCCTCGATGTTGTGGGGAACCGCTGGCTCTACATCGCGCTGCCGGCGCCAGCCGCCGTCAGTGCCGGAGCGCGAAGACGAACAGGGAGTGCCCGGAGGCGACGGCGACAAACTGCGTGTCGTCCACCTGATAGGTGATCGGGCCGTTGGCGATCATCCCGCCCAGCGTGGTCTTCCACAGCAGGTCACCCGTCGCGGCGTTCAGCGCGTGGAAGTAGCCTTCCCGGCCACCGGTGAACAGCAGGTCGGAGGCGGTGGTGAGGATGCCGCTACTGGTCACGTCGGTCATCTCGAACTTCCACTTGGCTTCGCCGGTACGCGGGTCGATCGCCACCACGGCGCCGCTGCCTGCCGCCTCGGTCCAGTTGTTGACCGGACCCCGTTGCAGACCGGGCACGTTCGCCCCACCCGGGATCGGGCTGGCCGGGCGGCCGCCCAGGAAGATACGGCCCTCCCGATACTCCTGCTCCTGCGGCTGGAATACCGCGCCGTAGCTTTCCCAGGCAGAGACGTAGAAGAGCCCCGTGTTGGGGCTATAGGACGGTGAATACCAGTTGGTGCCGCCCTGCACGCCGGGGAAGGTGGTCGCGCCGGGCGGCTGCGGGGTCAACACCGGTCGGCCGCTGTCGTCGAGTCCGCTGGCCCAGTTCACGTCGACAAACGGCCTCCCCGAGAGGAATCGCCCGTTTTCACGGTCCAGGACGTAGAAGAAACCATTGCGGTTGCCCCAGAGCATCAGCTTCAGGGTGCCGCCGCGGCCGTCTGGGGCGTCGATCAGCACCGGAATTTGTACCGAGTCGAAATCATAGGGATCGTTCGGTGTGAACTGGAAATACCACTGGAGCTCGCCGGTGTCGGCGTCGAGCGCGACCACCGAATCGGAATAGAGGTTGTCGCCGGGACGCTGGGACGGGTTCCAGTCGGGTCCGGGATTGCCGATGCCCCAGTAGGTCAGGTTGAGGTCGGGGTCATAGGACCCGGTCAGCCACGCCGGCGCGCCGCCATGCTCCCAGTCGTCGCCCTCCCAGGTCTCGTGTCCCGGTTCCCCCGGTCCAGGGATGGTGTAGAAGCGCCACGCTTCCTCACCGGTCGCGGCGTCGTAGGCCGCGATGAAGCCACGGATCCCGTACTCCCCGCCGGCGACCCCGACCACCACCTTGTCTTTGATCACGAGCGGCGCCAGCGTCATGGCGTAGCCGGCAGCCGGGTCGCCGACGTCGGTGATCCACAGGGGACCGCCGGTCGTGGCATCGAGGGCAATCAGGTTGGCGTCGATCGTCGCCAGGAAGAGCGTGTTGTCGAGAATGGCGAGTCCGCGGTTGACGGAGCCGCAGCACGGTCGCGACGCGCGCGACGGCGTGTACTCGTAGGTCCAGAAGACCCGCCCGAGCTTGGCGTCGAGCGCGACGACGTCGTTTGGCGCCTGCGTGAGATACATGATGCCGTCGACCACGAGCGGGGTCGCCTGGAACGGTTCGAGCGACTGCGCCTGGAAGACCCACCGCAACTCGAGGTCGTCGACGTTGGCCGGCGTGATCTGGTCGAGCCGGCTGTGACGGTTGCTGGAGTAGGTCCCGGAGTAGGTCAGCCAGTTCTGGGGCTCCTCATCGGCCCGCAATAATCGTTCGAATGAGACCTGTGCGGCGGCGCCGGTCGGGAGCAGGGCGACGAGCAGCACGGCGATCAGGGCATGTCGTGTCATGGGTGCTCGAGCCCCTTCAGCGAGAGCAGATACGCGAGCACGTCGGCCAGTTCCTGCTCGTCGAGTACGTCTGTAGCGGGTGGCATCGGCGAGGTCGTCAGCACGGTGTATTCGCGCAGCTCCGCCTTGACGAGCGACCGCAGCCGTTCCTGTTCGTCGATCAGTTGCACCGTGTACGTGTCCTCGTTCAGACGTCGCCCGTTGATGACGGTGCCATCGCTCGTCACCGCGCGCACGGGCCGGTTGACGGGCAGCATCGTGCCGGTCGGATCGAGCAGCGTGCGCTGGAGCGTCGCGGCGGTGCGGATCGCACCGATGTCGCTCAGGTCCGGCGCGGTGCGCGGACCATTGCCGTGCACGCGATGACAGGTCGCGCAGGCGCCAGCCCCCCTGAACAGGCCACGACCACGCGTGACGTCACCCAGCCGCACCGAGCCGACGTCGAAATCCCGCATCGTGCGCAGGTACGCGACGAGGCCGGTCAGCTCGGACCGGGTGAAGTCGTTCGGGGGCATCGCCGTGCCTGGGACGCCGGTCCGGAGCAGCCGCATCAGCTCGCCGTCCGACCCCGCGCGGCTGTACTGCCCGCTCCGGAGGTCGACGCCGGCGACCTCGTCGCCCGATTCGGCGTGACACCGCGTGCAGTTGGCATTGTAGAGTCGGACGCCGAATTCGATGTCGGCCTGCTCGTACTGGCCGGCATGGTCCTGCGCGGCGGCGTCGCCTCCACCACCGGCTAGCAGCAGCAGGCCCAGGCCAATGGCGAGCAGTCCGTGGTGAGGGTGCCGCGTCGCACCAGATCGACGGGTCGTGCACACAGTCTCGAGGATATTCAGCGCGCGCATCGCGTCTGTCTCCGTGCCTGGATCAGTGCAAGAAAGCAAGACAGTTTGTCGGGGATGCATGCATGTTGTCAATCGGTATCGTACACGGTAGCATCAGGCCGTCGCCGATATCTAACGACAGCGTGGTGCCGCCTGCGACGTGTCACCGGTTTCGGTGCGTCGCGCGCGCGGAGTGTATCATCGGTCCGACCGCACGACAGGGTCGGAGAAAGGCAGAGCCTGCATGCGCAATGACGTGACGCCAGCGTTGGGTCGTTGGAGCCGGTGTAGGACCGCGGTCGGATGCGCGGGCTATGCCCGCGTGATCGTGTTGGCGATCGGCGTGGCGGCCTGCGGTGAGACCGCAACGCCGGCCGTTACGACAGAAGACACCGGAATGCCCGGCGCGGCGTCAGGCTCAACGGAGGCCGGGTTTCAGGTCGACCCGTACTGGCCGAAGCCGCTTCCCGAGGGCTGGCTGCTGGGCAACGTCGTCGGCGTGGCGACCGACTCCGACGACAACGTCTGGATCATCCATCGCCCGGGCAGCCAGGCTGGGGCCGGGGAGACCCCCCCGGTGATCGCCTTCGATCCAGCGGGCAATGTGGTGCAGAGCTGGGGCGGACCGGGCGACGGGTACGACTGGGGCACGCAGACGCACGGCATCCACGTCGACCGCCAGGACAACGTCTGGGTCGGGTTCGGTGGCGGCCTGCCCTACGACCCGACGTCCCCGACCACGACCGACAACGCTCTGGTGCTGAAGTTCACGCCCGACGGCGAGTTTCTCCTGCAGATCGGTGACTTCGGGCGGGGAACGGAGGGCAGTAGCAGCACCGAGTTCCTCGGCCAGCCGACCGACATCTTTGTCGACTCGGAGGCCGACGAGGTCTACATCACCGACGGGTATACGAATCGTCGTGTCATCGTCTTTGACGCGACCACGGGCGAGCACAAGCGGCTCTGGGGGGCATATGGAAACGCGCCGGATGATGGGCCGATGCCGAGATTCAGCCGGGACGCCGAGCTGCCACAGCAGTTCAGCACACCGCACTGCGTCGCGGGTGCCACCGACGGGCTCGTGTATGTCTGCGACCGTGGGAATCAGCGCATCCAGGTGTTCAACACGGATGGCACCTTCGTCTCCGAGCGGCTGATCGAAGCGCGACTCGGCGCCGGGCGAGTCGGGGGCACCCCGTGGGACCTGGCGTTCTCACGCGATCCGGAGCAACGCTTCCTGTTCGTGGTCGATGGCGGCGGTCACGCGGTCCACACACTCTTGCGCGACTCGCTCGAGGTGGTCGCGTCGTTCGGCCGCCGCGGCCGCTGGGCCGGGCAGTTCGAATCGCCGCACAGCCTGGCGCTCGACTCGCAGGGCAACCTGTTCGTCGGGGAGACGCTGGACGGCCGCCGGGTGCAGAAGTTCGTCCCCGCCAACTAGACTGGTTGCGTTCGAGAGCGCTTCGGCTCCGCCCTCTTTTGCCTGCCAGGAGCCGAGCGTAGTCGTGACGTTGCCGAAGGGGGAGGGGGTCTGGGTGAGGGCCCAGGGGTGGAGGTCGATAATGTCGTCCTGATTCACCACGGGCTGCTGGCAGCCAAGGGTTGAAAGCTGGCAGAATGGTTGCCAGATGACGCCCACCGTCCTTCGGGCCGGTCCATACAGATTGTTCTTCTTCTCGGGGGATCGGCGTGAACCGCCGCATGTGCATGCTGAGCGGGACGAGCATCGAGCGAAGTTCTGGCTGGAACCAGTTCAACTGGAGGAACGTGGCGGCTTCACCCAACCTGAGATCGATCGGCTCGCGCGGCTCGTGACGGACAATCGCGAAGAACTACTGAGGGCATGGCATGACTTCTTCGGTGACTGAGGCCCGTGCGGCGCTCGCGCGAGACGTTGAGGTGACGGATGATGCGCTGACCGTCAACCTGCAGGACGGCAGGTCAGTTGCCGTGCCGCTGGGATGGTATCCGCGTCTGCAGCGCGCCACTGCCGCCGAGCGGGCCGATTGGCGTCTGATCGGACGCGGCGAGGGGATTCACTGGGCGGCGATTGACGAGGACATTAGCGTCACGCATTTGCTGACCGGAATCGCATCGGGTGAGAGTGCTCGTTCGCTGACGGATTGGTCGCAAGGTCGCAGCCCAGAGACCTCGACCCGTTGATCGAGGCGCGCCGCGGTGCCGGGCGGGTCGGGGGCACCCCGTGGGACCTGGCGTTCTCACGCGATCCGGAGCAACGCCTGCTGTTCGTAGTCGACGGCGGCGGTCACGCCGTCCACACGCTCTCGCGCGACTCGCTCGAGGTGGTCGCGTCGTTCGGCCGCCGCGGCCGAAGTCGACAACGAGCCCGGGTTCGACTTGGCGACTCTTGTAGCTCTTCTGGTTGGGACGCCGCGGCAGGTAGTAATAGGCCGCGATGGCCCGTCCGCGTCGGAATGTGACCTCGAGATAGGTGTCTTTCATCGACTCAGTCCTAGTCAGCGTGAGAGACACCCCGGCTTTGCCGGGGCGGCACCCAGAGTTTGACAGTTCCGGGATTGAAATGAGGAACTCCCCCTTGTGAGCCGCCACGCATCACGAAAGGGGAGTCCTCATGACGCACTATCGCAGTCTAAATCACTCGAAGTGGGCATGTCAGTATCACGTGGTCTTCATCCCGAAATACCGGAAGAAGGCGATCTACGGGGAGCTGCGCCAGTATCTGGGAGAAGTGCTGCGGCGCTTGGCGCGGCAGCGGGAGAACGAGGTGGAAGAAGGGCATCTGCTGGCCGACCATGTCCACATGCTGTTGTCGATTCCGCCGAAGTACTCGGTGGCGCAGGTGATCGGGTACATCAAGGGGAAGAGCGCGATCCACATCGCCCGGGAGTTCGCCGGGCGGTCGCGCAGCTTTGTCGGGCAGCACTTTTGGGCTCGCGGCTACTTCGTGTCCACGCTGGGTCGGGACGAGCGGGCGATTCGCGCCTATATCCGGATGCAGGAACTGGACGACCGTCGGCAAGAACAGCTCCGGTTGGATGAACGCAGCCACCCGTAGGGTGGCCCAAGTGGCCGCGTAGCGGCCACGTCAGGCCGCTTTGAGCGGCTCACAAACTAAAGCCCCCGGCTTTGCCTGGGGATACTTACTGTTTGGGCCTGTCCTCCCACCACGCGACCCTTCCGCAAAGCGCCACCGGCCGTGAAACAGACCCACTGCCCATCGGGCGAGAAGAAGGGCCACGTGGCACCCTCCGTACCCGGTATCGGCGTGGCCTCGAACTGGTCGAGTGGCCGACGAAAGAGATGACCGGTCCCATCCAGAGTCGCGCGGTACACGAGCGTTTGGCCGTCGGGAGACAGGGCCAGTTCTGCCCCAAGTGTGCGCAGCAGTGGATCGGACTCGGCTAGCGGCAGGATGAACCTCTGTGGCGTCGCCGACGGCTGGGTGCCACGCCCGAGCACCGCCCAGACAGCGAGGCCCCCGACCACGAACAGCGCCAGCCCGGCAAAGACCAGGGGCATCGGTCGCTGCCAGACCTGAAGAGAAGGCACCGCGACCACTTCGGTCTTATCTGTATCGGGCGCTCCGGTTGCCTCCGCGATCTCCAACCGCGCATCGGCCACGTCGCGAAGGCGCTCTCTGGGGTCTGTGTCCAGACACCGCCGCAACAGTCTCATGACGGCGGGTGGTGTTCCTGCCGGGACCGCCTCCCACTGCGGCTGGCGGTCCAGGACGTTGGCGATGGTGTCCGAGAGTGTCTCACCAGCGAAGGTCACTCGACCGGGTAGCATCTCGTAGAGCACACAGCCAAACGACCAGATGTCGGTCCGCCTGTCGAGCGGCTTTCCTCTGGCCTGCTCGGGGCTCATGTAGGCCGCTGTGCCGAGAATGACGCCTTCGCGGGTCCCAGATGCCATGACCGTCGGAGACTGCGAGAGATCCGCACCCTGGACATCACCTGCGAGCGCTTTCGCCAGCCCGAAGTCCAGCACCTTCAGCGCCACGTCCCGGTCGAGCGTGGTGTCGCGGGCCTGATACACCTTGCCCATGCCGCCTGCGCCGATCTTGGCGATGATTTCATACACGCCGAGGCGGGTGCCTGGCTTAAGGGCCCTACCTCTCAGAGAGTCGTTGGCTTATATCTCGTGATGCCTGTTCTTGGCGCACAGGGAGGGTCAGCGATGGTCCCCGAACTGTCCCTGATCCGAGCCTGGACGAGTGGAGGAGTCGTGCGGCGGCACGCCTGCTACGACGGCAGTCGAAGGGCCATGTACTCACCCGAGTAGGCCCCGCCGCTGATCGCCAGCACGATGTATTGCCGGCCGTCCAGCATGTAGGTCATCGGGGACCCGGACTGCGGCGCCGGCATCGGAACCTCGCCCACACGGGCTCCGGTCGCCTTGTCATACGCCCGCAACATCGCCCCTCGCTGACCACCCGGCCAGGCGTGGTAGCTGCACTCGCCCATGATGACCAGCGTCCTGGTCACGAGCGGTCCGACGAGTCCGGCGCAGGGCTCGCCGGTTCGCGGAATATCGAGGCCGGCAAGCGCCGGATGACGCAGGACCCGATCCGGCGTATCGCCGTGCGGCGTCTGCCAGAGGATCTCCCCGCGATTGAGGTCGATCGCCGAGAGCCGGCCGTAGGGTGGTTTCGACAGCGAGAGGCCCCGCACGTTCAGATCACGGAGACCGCCGTGGCCGACCCCGTACTTCGGGGTGCCCTTGACGTAGCGCATGTCGGAGACGTCGGGGCCGGGCGACGGTATGAGCTCCCAGGAATAGAAGGCGGTGCGGGACGGCACATACACGATTTGCGTCTCCGGATCGTAGGCCCCACCCGGCCAGTTCGTGCCGCCGCTGCCGGCCCCGAGCCCGAGCGTGGCAATGGGACCGTCGGCGCGGCTGAGGACCGGTGGCGTGAAGATCGGCCCCAGCTTGTACCGCGACACGACCGCCTCGGCCTCGGCCCGGAGCTCGGGCGTGAAATCGATCAGGTCGTCAATCGACGAGCCCTGCTTGTCGTAGGCCGGCGGCTTTGTCGGGAACGGCTGCGTCGGCGAGTACCACTCGCCGGGCACGTCCCCTTGCGGCACCGGGCGCTCTTCGATCGGCCAGACCGGCTCGCCCGTCACCCGGTCGAAGACATAGAGGAACGCCTGCTTGCTCGGCAGCGCGACCGCCTTGATCGCCCGGCCATCGACGGTGATGTCGGCGAGGATCGGCGCGCTGGCGTTGTCGAAGCCCCAGATCGGGTGATGCACCAGCTGGAAGTGCCACAATCGCTCGCCGGTCTCGAGATCGACCGCGACCAGGCTTTCCCCAAACAGATTGTCACCCGGCCGGTGCCCGCCGTAGTAGTCGCCGGTCGGCGTCTCGACCGGCAGGTAGACGATGCCGAGCTCGGCGTCGACCGAGATCTGCGTCCACACCCCGTTGTTGCCGTTGACGCCCCACGAATCGTTCTCCCACGTCTCGTGACCGACCTCGCCCGGACCTGGCACCGTGCGAAACGTCCAGCGCCGTTCGCCGGTCCGGACGTCGAACGCCTGGACCAGCCCCTTGGTGTTGTTGTGCGTCCGGGGCGCCGGCGCGTCCGCGAAGGCGCCGCCGACGATGACCACGTCCCGCGCCACGGTCGGCGTGGCGTGCAGCCCGATCTCACCGGTGACCGGGTCGATCTGCCGGCCCTCACCGTAGAACGCCGCCGCCTTCAGATCGATGAGGCCGTCGGTCCCGAAGCCGGACACGCGTTGGCCGGTCGCGGCATCGAGGGCGACGAGTCGAAAGCCGAGGGTGATGTAGAAGATGCGCTCGTCGGTCCCGTCGGTCCAGTACGACAGGCCGCGGCCCGAGAGTCGACGCGGCGCGACCGCGGCGCGTTCCCCTTCATCCTCACGGTGGACCCACCGCAGCTCTCCGGTGGCCGCGTCGAGCGCCACGACCGAGCGGCGCGTGCCGCCGGTCGCGTACAGCACCCCGCCGACCATCAGCGGTGTGCCCTCCAGCTTGAATTCCGGGCCCGGGCCGAGGTTGTCGGTCTTGAAGCGCCAGGCGACCTCGAGCTCGCTGAAGGTGGACGCGTCGATCTGGTCGAGCGGCGCATAGCGCGTGTGGCCGATATCCCCGCCATACGCCGGCCACTCGCCGGTCGCGGTCGACGGCTGCGCCGACAACGAGCCAGCCAGCCCCAGCGTCAGCCACGTGAGCGTCACCAACAGGGTTGCCTGCCGCCGGTATCGACGCACAGCGTCGCGAGACATCGAGTGCTCTTCGACGGATGGGTGCATCACTTCGCGGCGCGTTCCTGAGCGCGTGCCCCGCCCAGCACGTTGCCCAGGGCGTAGTTCCCCTCGTGGCACGCGTACTCGTACATCGGTCCCTGACTTCTTGTCATCGGCAGTGAGCCCGACCATGGCCGCGTCCAGGTCGTCGCATCGGTGACCGTAAACTGGTAATCGATCAGGTCGTCATCGACCCGCGTGAAGCGCTCGATGACGTGCAAGGCGTCGCCGAGATCGCCGGCGACGCCTCTGATGATCGCGTGGTCGTTGAAGTTGGTGGTCTCGACGACCAGCGTGTCGCCCTCCCACCGTCCACGTGAGTCCCCCAGCCATTGGCGCGTGCCGGGAGCGATGTGGGGACGTCCGTCGAGCGGGATGAGACGCACCGAGTGGATGTGCTCCTGGAGTATCGCCACATAGCCTGGCGTTTGCACGATGTGGTAGTTGTTGTTGTAGCCGGTGGGGAACGCCGGGACGCCCCGGTAGATGAGACAGCGCTCGGCCAGCGGTCGGTCCTCGAACGAGTCGTAGGCACCACGCGCGCGCCGGGTCTGGACCCGCGTGTCGGCGCGCCGCTGCCCCTCCGGCGTCAAGGGGGGCAGTCTCCCATCGGCCGGCTCCACGATCAGCGACGTCCGATTGTTTGCGACGGTTCGGCCGCGCTCCCACCAGAACTCGTTATAGGTGCCCGGGTCGCCTGCGCGCGGAGACCGATCGGTATTGCGCGCGGCACCCACGCGCGCGTCTCGGTCGGCCACCTCCTCGCGCGTGAAGAACGCTTTCCCGGCAAGCTCCGCCGGTCGTTCGAGCGGCGTCGTCGTCGCGTTGCTCCAGATGCCTTGCAGGTCGGGCTCGCCCCACGGTGTGCGGGGCGGGCTTCCAGCACCGGTGGCGACCTGGGCCGCCGCCGGTCCAGACACGAGCGCCGCGACTGTGAGGACGGCCGTTACCGCGCCGAGAGTGAGTCGAGGACCCATACTACTGGGCAGCCGATCTCCCCGCGGGCACGTTCCCCTTCGGTTTGAGGGTGGCGATCCCCGGACCGGACGAATTCCGAAGCGTGAACCACATCACGCCCGCTGGGTCCAGATCCAGCTTGGGGGTGTGGGCGCGCAGCTCGGGGAACGGGAAGTACGTAAACTCCTTGGTGGTCTGGTCGAACTTCACCATCGAGTTGTAGATCCCGTTCTCGATCCAGAGGTTGTTGTCGTTGTCGAACCAGATGTCGTACGGGTTCCCGTCCTTCAACGGCAGTTCGTACGAGGTCACCTCGTCGGTCACGGGGTCGATCATCGTGATCGTGTTCCCGTAGTAGTGGGCGGCCCAGATCTTGCCATTGGCATCCCACGTCAGGCGCCGCGCCGGGTTGGTCATCGGATACGACGTCCACTCCTGCGTTTCCTGGTTGTACATCCGCGTGGCATGGGTGTGGAGGCCGACAGCCCACACGCGGTCCTGGCGGTCGACGACGATCCCATAGCCGCTCCACCCGTCGGGCTGCTCCCACTCGGTGAACTCCTTGGTCTTCGTGTCGAATCGGCCGATACGGCCAGCCGAGGCGAAGTAGGTGTACCAGATTTGTCCCCGAGAGTCGGCCCACGCGCTGTGTGCGCCGGCGCCCGTGGTCGGAAAGGGGTATCGGGTCATCGTGCCGGTGTCGGGGTCCAGCTCGCCAAGGTGGTCACCGGTCAGCTCGACCCAGTACACCTTTCCCCCCAATTCGAGGATGCCGTGAGGTGTGACGTTGATGTTGTCCGGGTTGTCGATCCAATACTCCTTCGTCCGCGTGTCGAAGTTCAGATCGTTGGTGTCCACCCGGATAATCTCGTTGGAGCCATTCCCCGACACCCAGATGATGCCCGCATGCTGGAGGCTGGCAAAGACGCTGTGGATGCTTCCCGATGTCCGCGCGCCGTTCACGTCCGGACGGTCCATACGCTTCAGCTCGTATTGCACGTAGACGGCCTGGGACAATGCCTGTTCGTCCCGCACGAGGGGGTCGAGCAGGAGGTCACGCTTTTCGGACCCCGGTCCAAAGTTCTCCGTGAGGTACTGGATGATCGCTGTCTCTTCCTCGCGTGAGACGGTGTCGTAGGTTATCTGCGCCACGCCGGCGTTCATGTTGGCGACGCGGCCGTCGACGTCGAACATCTTGTGGACGGCGCGTTGCCATCCCGCTGCGTTCATCGGACCACGGTTGTGGAACCCGGCCGGGCCATGACAGCCAAAGCACGACCGCAGCATGATCTCGCGGGTCGGATGCGGCGGGTACAGCTCGTCGAAGCTGACGAGCCGGGCGCCGGCCGGATTGAGGCGTGCCCGGCGACCGTAGTTCTCCTGCCCCGCCGCAGCACCGGCGGCCGCGCCGCTCACCGACACCACCCCCGTCGAGGTCAGCGCCAGGTCGACGGTCGCGGTGTTGCCCGCGCTCACCGTCGTGGTCTTCACCAGCGGCTCGAATCCATCCTCGATCACCTGCACGTCGTAGGTGCTCGGCGGCAGGTTGAAGATCTGGTAGCGGCCGGCGACGGTGTAGACGGTGTAGGAAATCCGGTGCACCGTGTCTCGCGCTTTCACCCGGAACGCTCGCACCACGCCCTGGTCCGCTGTCACGCTGCCGGCGATCACGCCGGATGTCTGCGAGGTCTGGGCCACCGCTGTCGACGCGGGCCATACCAGCAAGACCGCAGCCAGGAGCGCCACGGCGGCAGGGGTCATCGAAAAACGTGCCTGTCGTTGTCGGGACATCGTTCGCGTTTCCATGGGGCCTCCGTGCCGCCTCCTCGGCGGTCTTCGTCATCGGTGAGCTCAAATAACGGGCAACGCGCGTAGAGTGGCACCGTACCACTGCGCGGCACCAGTTGTCAAAAACTCGCGGGTAGATAGGCAGATGACCCGTCGCGTCGACGAGAGACGACAGTGTCGAGACGCCCACTGGTTGCACGCCCAGCAATTTTGAAGTAAAAACTATGGCTGGCAGCTGGAACGACGACGATCGTGGACAGGCCCGGGAAGGACCTTGCCGGGGACGGATGTGCGTGTGCCGCCGTGTGTTTGAAGGAGAACCGATGAGCGAAGTGATAGCGCGAAGACGACGAATGGCTGGAACCCGCGTGGGCCTGGTGGCCCTCGCACTGCTGGCGCTGCTACCGGGGACGGCGTCAGCCCAGTCCACCGGCAGCATCGCCGGTCTCGTCTCGGACGCATCGGGCGGCGTGTTGCCGGGTGTCACAGTGGAGGCGGCAAGCCCAGCGTTGATCGAAGGGACGCGTGTGGGTGTCAGCGACGGGCAGGGGCGATACCGGATCATCGATCTGCGGCCCGGGGTCTATACCGTGACCTTCACGCTGGTCGGCTTCAGCACGTTCGTGCGCGAGGGGATCGAGTTGAACGCGGGGTTCACCGCGGCGGTGAACGTCGAGCTGGCGGTCGGTGCCCTCGAGGAGACCGTCACGGTCTCGGGCGCAGGCCCGGTGGTCGACGTCCAGAGTGTGAGAACGCAGAACGTCCTGACGCGAGAGGTGTTGGACACGGTCCCAACCGCCCGAACCTATTCCTCCTTTATCGCACTCACCTTAGGCGCGGACGTCACAAGCCTGGGCGCGGGTGACATCGGTGGCTCGCAGGGTGAGACCGTGACCCAGATGGCCCACCACGGCACCGGCGACGGGTTGACGACCGTCGATGGGATGAAGACCAGCTCGGCGTACAACGTCGCGAGTGCCCACCGCAACATCTTCAACCAGATGATGGTCGAAGAGATCGTCATCGAGACGAGCGGCGCGACCGCCGAAGCCGAGGGCGGTGGCCTCAATGTCAATATGATACCCAAGAGCGGCGGCAATACCTTCTCTGGCAGCTTCGTGGCCGAATATACCAACGAGCGCTTCAATTCTGACAACCTCAACTCCGATCTCGAGGCCCGGGGGCTGGAAAACCCGAACTCGATCGACCGGATCTACGACTACGGATTTGGCTTGGGCGGACCGATCGTAGAGGACCGGCTCTGGTTCTACACGGCTCACCGAAAGTGGGGCAGCAAGGAGCTCATCGGGGGGCTGTTCTTCAACAAGAACCAGAACAACTTTTTTCCCGGTACGTTCGTGTCGTTGTACGAACCCGATTTGACGCGGCAGGCCTTCAAAGACAAGTACGTCCAGGACCACGCGCTGCGGTTGACCTGGCAGGCTGCGCCCAACCACAAGTTCGCCTTTACCGGTAATATGCAGGACTACTGCTGGTGCTACAGCTTCATCAACAGCTTCTCGGCGCCCGAAGCCACCTGGGATTTCCAGGTCTTTCCGAACAACAACTTCCAAGCCACCTGGACCTACGCTGCGAGCAGCCGCGTGCTGGTCGAGGCGGGCGCGTCGCTTCGGGTTGACCGCCAGAAGAACGGGGCTCCCCCTGAAACCGGGAACGCGATCTCCATCGTCGACCAGGGTCTGGGAAACATCATGTACGGCTCGATGTTCTCGAACTTCAATTCCGACACGAACTACGGGGATTTCGGGAACCAGGGTGCCTGGCAGTCGCGGGCCTCTGTGTCGTACATCACCGGCTCGCACGCGATCAAGGTGGGCTACTACGCGATGACCGGGAAGAACCAGCAGGTGTTCCTACAGCCCATCCACAACGAACAATACCGGTTCAGATCCGGGGTCCCCAACCAGATTACACAGCTGGCGACGCCGCACAGCCAGTTCCAGAACCTGGACATCGACCTCGGGATCTACGCTCAGGATACGTGGACCGTCCACCGGCTGACGCTCAACCTGGGCGCGCGTTTCGACCACCTGCGGGGCTCGGTGCCAGCGCAGACGCGGCTGGCGGGCAAGTACACGCCCGCGTTCAGCTTCGATGCCGTTGATGACGTGCCGAACTTCAAAGACATTAGCCCGCGGCTCGGCGCCGCCTACGATCTGTTTGGAGACGGGAAGACGGCGGTCAAAGCATCGCTCGGTCGGTATGTGAACTACATCAGTACCCAGGTCACCAAGAACAACAATCCGGCGTCGAGGATTGCCGGCAGGGCCAGCCGGACCTGGAGCGACGCCAATGGCGACTACATCCCCGATTGCGATCTGACGCTGACGACCGCCAACGGGGAATGTGGAGCGTTGGACAACCAGTTGTTCGGCTCTCTGATTCCCACGGTTGATTCTGCCGATGACGTCCTCAGAGGCTGGTACAATCGCCCCTACAACTGGCAGTTCAACGTGGCGCTCCAGCAGGAGCTAGGGCCGGGCGTCGCGCTGGAATTCATCTACTTCCGCACCTGGTTCGGCAACCAAACGGTGACCGACGATCTGAACCTCGGACCGGAGGACTTCGATCAGTACAGCTACACGGTACCCACCAATGACCTGCTCCCCGGTGGCGGGGGGAACGTGCTCACCGGTCTGTTCGACGTCAAGCCAGGGAAGTTCCTGCAACAGGGTATCGACACGCTGATCGTCCACGCGGATGGCTTCACCGATGTCTACAACGGCGTCCAACTCAGCATCAACGCACGATTTGGCGACGGAGGGATCCTGCAGGGCGGGGTCAGCACGGGACAGACGACCACGAACGAATGCAATCACCCCGATACCCCTGGCGCCGAGTTCTGTGAGACCACCGTGCCGTGGGCAGCCGCCACGCAGGTCAAGTTCACCGGTTCCTACCCCCTTCCGTATGGCTTCCAGGCGAGCGCGACGCTGCAGAATCTGCCGGGCAGATGTGTGAGCGGCGGCTTTTTCGCCTGCGGGTTTGGGCCAGCAATCGGCATCGACCTCTTTTTCAACACGACCCTGGGTCGACTGCCATCCAATGGGAATCCAATCGTGGTCATCAACTTGGCCGCGCCTGAAACGATCCGCGAGGATCGGTATACCGTGCTCGACATCCGTCTGAGCAAGAGATTGCAGGTCGGCAACGTGCGCATCCAGCCCAACATCGACATCTACAATCTGCTCAACGCGGCCCCCCCCTTCGTCCAGAACGCCATCTACCTCAACTTCGATCCCACTGGCGGAGGCTATCGGGATGTGAGCGAGATCGGGATCGGGCGGTTTATCAAGTTCGGTATGCAGGTCGACTTCTAAAGACGTGTCGAGCAATTGAGGAACTAGGGCGAGCCGTGCATAATGCACGACTCGCCCCTTTTGTCACGGGTCGCGGTGTGCTGACCCCGACGCGCAGCTGTGTCGAGTGCCGACAGATCGTGGTAGCCAGGGTTTCAGGCCCGTCGAGCCCGCCGTGATCTCGCCACACCAGTGAACGGCGGTCGAGTAGAATACGTGTGGTCACACGGTCGTTGCGAGAGGACGTCGCCTGCGGATTGACCGAGAGCCGAGCGGGTGACCCGGCGCCCGGGATGGGCGCCGATGCTGATGACCAGAAGACGCTTGTCACGGGTCGTTGTGGGCGGCCTTGGACTCGTGCTGGCCGGGGCCGGCACCCTGCAGGTGCTGGCCGCTGGGCGGGACGAGCCGGGCGAGGTGACACGCGCGCAGACAGCCACGTCACAACACCAACGCTCGAGCTCCACGTCCTCATCGCCAAGCCCCCAGCGCGCGCTCCTCGATCGATACTGCGTCACCTGTCACAATCAGCGGTTGCAAACCGGCGGGTTGGCGCTCGACACGATGGACGTCGCCAACGTCGGCGAGGCGCCCGAGATCTGGGAAAAGGTGGTCCAGAAGCTACGCGGCGGGATGATGCCGCCTGCCCGCCGGCCGCGGCCTGATCCCGAGGCCTACACGGGGTTCCAAACGTGGCTGGAAGACTCACTCGACCGCGCCGCCGCGGCCACACTGGAACCGGGTCGTGTTCCGACACATCGCCTGAACCGGGCCGAGTACACGAACGCCATCCGCGATCTCCTCGCGCTCGACATCGACGGCCAGGCGCTGCTGCCGGCTGACGATTCGGGTCACGGGTTCGACAACCTCGCCGGGACGCTCGCGCTCTCGCCGGTGCTGATGGAGCGCTACATGTCGGCGGCCCGACGCATCAGTCGGCTCGCGGTGGGCGACCCGACGATCGGGCCGGGCTTCACCTCGAAGACCTACGTCGTCCCGATCAACATGGCGCAGAACGACCGGATGAGTGAGGATCTCCCGTTCGGGTCGCGCGCCGGCATCGCGGTTCACCATCACTTTCCGCTCGACGGCGAGTATGTCATCAGGCTTCGGCTGAAACGGAGTGTCTACGAGTACATCGTCAACCTCGACGAGGCGCACGACCTCGACGTGCGGCTGGATGGCCGGCGCGTCGCGCGGTTCAGCGTGGGTGGCACGGCTCCGGGAAAGCCAGCGCCCCTCAGTTTCTCCGGGACGTTCGTGGCCGCCGGCAACGCCGGGTACCCGACCCAGGAGTGGGACGACTACCGGACCGGTGCAGACGCTGACCTCGTGGTTCGTGTGGCGGTGCGCGCCGGTACGCGGGTGGTCGGGGTCTCGTTCGTCGGCCGGTCGTGGGAGCACGAGGGTGTGCGGCAGCCGCGGCTCACCGAGTATGGCGCCACAGTCACCGAGACCACTGACACGTCGTTACGACCAGAGGGACCGGGGCTGGAGAGCGTCGCCATCGATGGCCCGTACGCGGTGACGGGGCCGGGTGAGACAGCCAGCCGAGACCGGATCTTCGTCTGCCGGCCCGACGGCGACTCAGACAATGCCGAGGGGCGATGCGCCCGCACGATCCTCTCTAGACTGGCGCGCCGCGCGTTTCGCCGACCGGTCACCGACGACGATATCCAGCCGCTACTGCCGTTCTACGAGACCGGCCGGGCCGCGCGTGGCTTCGAGGCGGGCATCCAGGCGGCGCTCGAACGTATCCTGATCGACCCGGAGTTCCTGTTCCGCATCGAGCGCGATCCGGTCGGCGTGGCCCCGGGCACCCCGTACCAGCTCAGCGACCTCGAGCTCGCCTCCCGGTTGTCGTTCTTCCTCTGGAGCAGCATTCCGGACGACGAGCTCCTCGACGTTGCGGCCAACGGCGCGCTGTCCGATCCGGGCGTCCTCGAACAGCAGGTGCGGCGCATGTTGGCCGATGGACGCGCGACGGCGCTCGTGGACAATTTCGTCAGCCAGTGGCTGACGCTGCGTCGGGTCGGCGGCATCACACCGGACCCGAACCTGTTTCCCCGGTTCGACGAGAACCTGCGCGAGGCCTTTCAGCGTGAAACCGAGCTGTTCGTCGGGAGCCAGCTGCGCGAGGACCGGAGCGTCGTCGACCTGCTGCGCGCGGACTATACGTTTCTCAACGAACGGCTCGCCGAGCACTACGGCATCCCGAACGTGCGCGGGAGCCGCTACCGGCGGGTGACGTTGAGCGATGAGCGGCGCCGGGGCCTGCTCGGCCACGGGAGCATCCTGTCGGTCACGTCGTATGGCAACCGGACGTCGCCGGTGCTGCGGGCGAAGTGGTTGCTCGAGAACATTCTGGGCACGCCCCCCCCGCCGCCGCCCCCGGACGTGCCGCCGCTGCCGGAGGCCGGACCGGCCGGCGAGCCCCGCACGGTCCGCGAGCGTCTGGCGCAACATCGTCGGAGTCCGGTCTGTGCCAACTGCCACGCGCCGATGGACCCGCTTGGCTTCGCGCTCGAGAACTTCGACGCGCTCGGGCAATGGCGCACGACCGACGCCGGCCTCCCCGTTGACGCGTCGGCCGTGCTTGCCGACGGCGTCACGACGTTCGAGGGGCCGGCCGGCCTGCGGCGTGTGCTGCTGAGCCGCTCCGAGCAGTTCGTCGAAACCCTGACCGAAAAGCTGCTGACGTACGGGCTCGGCCGTGGGCTCGAGTACTACGACCGCCCGGTCATCCGCTCGATTAGACGCGGGGCCGAGGCGGACGACTACCGCTGGTCGTCCTTGATCCTGGGCATCGTCGAGAGCACGCCGTTCAGGATGCGGAGGTCCGAATCATGATGATCACCAAGAAGGCCATTCCTCGACGCACGGTGCTGCGTGGCATCGGCGCGACGGTGGCGTTGCCCCTTCTCGACGGGATGGTCCCGGCGATGACCGCGCTCGCTCAGACGCCGGCCAGGCCGATCAGGCGCTTCGGCGTGGTCTATGTGCCGAACGGGGTCGTCATCGACCAGTGGACGCCGGCCACCGACGGCGCCGGGTTCGAGTTCTCGCCGATCTTGAAGCCGCTGGAGCCGTTTCGGGACCGCCTGCTCGTGCTGACCGGTCTGACCCAGAACGTCAACGGCCTCACCGCCCAGAGCGGCGCGGTCCATGGCCGCTGCGCCACGAAGTTCCTCACCGGCGCGATCCCGAGACCGTTCGGTCAGGAAGGGAGTGATTTCCTCGCCGGCGTCTCGCTCGACCAGCTGATCGCGCGGGAGCTCGGGGGGGACACGCAGCTCGGGTCGCTAGAGCTGTCTCTGGAGTCGGGTGACAAGGGGGCCGGCACGTGCGACGGCGGGTACAGCTGCACCTACAGCCACACCATCACCTGGCGCAGTCCTCAGACGCCGCTGCCGATGGAGCACAACCCGCGGGTCGTGTTCGAGCGGATGTTCGGCGATGGCGGCAGCACCGACCCGGCCGCGCGACACGCGCGGATGCGGCGGGACCGCAGCCTCCTCGACTCGGTGACGGACAAGGTCGCGGATCTCAGCCGCGGACTCGGCCCGAGTGATGCCGGCAAGCTGAGCGAGTACCTGGACGCGGTGCGAGACATCGAGCGGCGGATCCAGCGCGCCGAGGAACAGGTGTCTCGCGAGCTGCCGGCGTTCGACCAGCCCGCGGGTGTCCCGGCGACCTTCGCCGAGCATGCGCGGTTGATGTTCGATCTGCAGGTGCTGGCGTATCAGAGCGACTTGACGCGTGTCATTACTTTCATGGTGGGCCGCGAGTTCAGCAGCCGCACCTATCCTGAGGTGGGCGCCCCCGGCGGGCACCACCCCTTGTCACACGAGAGCAGCGCCGCAAGTCAGGAGCAGCTGCTTCAGATCAACATTCATCACGCCGAGCAGTTTGCCTATTACCTCGACCGGCTGCGAGAGACCCCGGATGGCGAGGGGTCGTTGCTCGACCATGTGATCCTCTATTACGGGGCGGGCATGTCCTCGGGGAGCCATCAACCGTGGAACCTGCCGATCGTGCTGGCGGGCGGCGGTGCGGGCCAGCTCACCGGCGGTCGTCACATCCGGTATGCCGCCGACACGGAGGGTGTCACGGCCTACTCGTCCGCCAAGGGGGGCACGCCGCTCGCCAACCTGCACCTGACCGTGCTCGAGAAACTGGGCATGCGCATGGATGCCATCCATGACAGCACGGGGAGGCTGGATCTCTGAACCGATGCTCGAGCAGTCAGAAGAGAGTCGGTGGGCTTCGCCGGCGTCTATGAGTCGGAGACATCCGTGGGGCAAGGCTGCAGCCTTGCCTCGCAGGCCTGAAGGCCTGCGCCACACAGAACGACCCTGTTCAAGGTAGAACGCGCGTGATCTCTCGACTGTCCCGAGCAGCGCTGATGGCCGCCGGTCTTGCCGTGTCTGCAGTCGCGCTGTACGGCCAATCGGGGACACCTCCGTTGATCGAGGCGGTGCGGAACCAGGACCACGACGCTGTGCGCGCTCTGCTGACGGAGCAGGTCGACGTGAACGCGCCGCAGCCCGATGGTGCGACGGCGCTCCACTGGGCGGTTCACTGGGAGAATCTGGAGCTTGCCGATCTGCTGATCGGCGCCGGGGCGGACGTCAACGTGGCGAACGACCTCGAGGTGACGCCGCTCGTCATGGCGTGCACCAGTGGGAACGCCGCCCTCGTTGGCCGCCTGCTGGTGGCCGGGGCCGATCCGAACGCGACCCTCGCGAGCGGGGAGACCGTGCTCATGGCCGCCGCGCGCGCGGGCAGCCTCGAGGCAGTGGACGCCCTGGTGGACCGTGGCGCGGAGGTGAACGCGACCGAGACGACCCGCGGCCAGTCGGCGCTCATGTGGGCGGTGGCAAACAGGCATCCGGAGATCACGCGGGCGCTCCTCGATCATGGCGCGGACGTCCACGCCCGCTCCTCGACCCGAACGCTTGTTTTCAGCATGGGCGGCAGCCGGTCCGCCGGGTCGGCGTCGGGCGGCATCTCGCTGGAAGAGGTGGAGCAAGGTGGCAGCACCCCCTTGTTGTTTGCGGCGCGGTCAGGCGATCTGGAGTCGGCCCGGTTGTTGGTCGCCGCTGGAGCCGATGTGGAGGACACCACGGCCGACGGGAACACCGCGCTGGTGATCGCGGCGCACAGCGGTCACGGGTCGCTCGCGGCGTACCTGCTGGACGAGGGGGCTGATGCGAACGCCGCCCCACTCGGCTACACCGCGCTCCATGCCGCGGTGGTCAGAGGCAATCTGCTGGACCGGGATGTCCTGAACCTCGATCCGGGCGCCGGCGTGAGCCTGGTGCGGGCGCTGGTCGCGCATGGCGCAGATCCGAACGCGCGACTCATCAAGGGGACGCCGGTCCGGCGTTGGAGCCACGACTTTGCCTTCATGGCTCGGTGGGTCGGTGCTACCCCGCTCTGGTTGGCCGCCAAGTTCCTCGAGGTCGACATGATGCGCGTCCTGGTCGAGGCGGGCGCGGATCTGCGGCTGGCCAGCAGCAACGGTACGACACCGCTGATGGCGGCGGCGGGGCTCGGCTACAGTTGGGGCGGAGGCAGCGCGTTCATCAAGAACCGTCGTGACTTCTCGTCATACAACCCCGTCGCGTCGGCCGAGCTTGGCACGCGGATCCCGGAGGCGGAGGAACGGCGTGCGCTCGAGACGGTGACGGTTGCGTTGGAGCTGGGCGCCGACGTCAACGCCGCCAACGACGGTGGCGACACGGCCCTGCACGCCGCGGCGTCCCTTGGCATGAACACCGTCATCGAGTTGCTGATGGACCGCGGTGGCGATGTCAGTGCGGAGAACCGCAGGGGACAGACGCCGGTGGACGTGGCGGTGTACGCGGATGGGATTGGGGGCAACCGTTTCGTTCGCGAGAGCACGGCAGCACTGCTTCGCCCGCCGGAAGACAGCGAGACGGCTCATCCGACCGAGCCGCACAGCCACCCGGAGGCCGGGGCGTTGGCGAACCCGACGCCGACCACGCCCGAGTCGGTGGAGGCCGGCGCCGCGACCTACGCGAGACACTGCGCCACGTGCCACGGGTCGACGGGGCGGGGTGACGGCCGGCTGGCTGCCGCCACGGCGGCCTACGGGGCTCGCCCCTCGAACCTCGCCGACACCACGTGGCAGCACGGTTCCAGCGACGGCGAGCTGTTTGTCGCGATTCGCGACGGGATCGAGCCCGACTTCGCCATGGATGCCTTCCGCGAACGGCTCACCGAGCCCGACATCTGGAATCTGGTGAACTACCTAAAAAGCCTCCGCTAGAGCATCCTTGCTCGATGGCTGTGGGCTCTGGGCGCTCCCTGTGGTGTTGGTGCGCGAATCGATCTCCTCCGGCCGGGTTGTGGATATTTTCGCCGTCTTGACGGCCGAACACGGGCGCGATCTTCGGCATGAAGGCGCGAGTGCATCAGAAGTACAAGAGAACAAGAAATACCGCGTGGGAATAGGCAGGAGTGACGATAGGCGATATTAACCGGTTAGACCCCTCCACGCCGCGTCCGGCTCCAGCCAATGGGCCGCGACCCCCGAGAGACATTTTGGAGACGCTCCCATCGCACCGCCAAGGAGTTGGCGGCCGGAGGCCGCGTGGGCGGGCGAGCGTAGCTCGCCAACGCAGCCTCCTGGGGCTGCGTTGGCCGGAGCTCATCACCCCAGAGATCGGGACGGGCAAGTCGGTGTTCTCGAGAGGACTTGCCGGAGCTCATCACCCCAGCAACCGCCCCCTAGCAGTCCGTGGTGAAAGTCGCGCGTCGCACCGAGGGTGGCGATGCGCCGGTCTGGCAAGGCGAGACGAGGGAGC
>JADFPE010000221.1 GCA_022562495.1 Acidobacteriota bacterium | reverse complement strand
GGCGCTCGGCGGGCCGACGGTCCTCACCTCGAACACCCTCGTCCCGGCGTCTCCCGTCTGGGCATGCGGCCAGTAGACGGTCGGCGGCGCGGCGGCGCGCACCTCGAGGTATTTCGCGTCCCCGACCACACCCACCACCTCGAACACCGCCGCGATCTGTCCGGTCCGCCGAAACCGGCGCCCGACGGCATTGTCGGTCTCGAAGTACGCCCGCGCCGCCGCCTCGTTGATCACGACGACCGGCGGGGCGTCGCTGTCGTCTCGGATGTCGAAGACGCGTCCCGCCAGCAGCGGGATCTCCATCGTCTCGAAGAAATTCGGTGAGACCGTGTTCGCATTGGGTTGGAAGACGTCACCCCCCTCGACGCGGACGGCCCTGGTCCCGCCGGTGCCTGTCAGAAAGGCCAACTGCGACGAGCTGACCGACCGGACACCCGGAACCGCACGCACACGCTCGGCGATATGGTCGTAGACAGCCATCGCGCGATCGGCGTCGTACCCGTTCAGTGCCGGAGCGACCGTGAACAGCAGCATGTTCGCCGGGTTGAACCCGACATCGACACCACGCAGGTTCCCGAGTGTCTTCAGGAACAGGCCGGCGCCAACCAGCAGCACCACCGACACGGCAACCTGCACGACGAGCAGCGCCTGGGCGAGGACGTTGTTCGATCGGGCCACGCCGCGGCTGCTCTCCTTGAGGGCACGGGACGTGTCTGCCCCTGTCGTGCGAAGCGCCGGCACGAGACTGAAGACGACCCCGGTCGACAAACTGAGCAATGCGACAAACGCGAACAGACGCCAGTCGAACGGCGCCGTCCGACCAAACGGAAGCCACTGGCGTGTCACCGTGGCCACCAGCACGCCCAGGCCACCCCCGAGCGTGGAAAGCACGACGCCCTCGGTCACGAGCTGTCGCACCAGGCGGCCACGCGTGGCGCCGACCGACTGGCGCACGGCGATCTCCCGTTGGCGGGTGGTCGCCCTGGACAGCAGCAGGTTGGCCACGTTCGCGCACACGATCAGCAGCACGAGCCCGACGACGACACCGAGGATCAATGCTTGGCGGGTCACGTCAGGCTGCGGGTCGTAGATGCCGCGGCTACCGGAATCGACCAACAGTCGCGGCGCAGCGGTCCGATTTCGATCGCGCGCCCGGGCTCGTCGCGCCGGCGTCATCCCCTCGAGGTCGGCATCCATGTCCGCTCGAGCTGCCGCCTGGAAGGGACCGTCGAGGTTGCCGCGTACCTGTTCCGGTGTGGCATCCGGCTTCAGACGCCCCATGATCTGCACCCACCGGAACGAGTCTTGACCGGGGCTCCCGCTCATGAGCTCCGCGTATAGCGCCAGCGGCAGATGCAGGTCCGCGGCGTCCTCCCCCACCCGTTGGACACCGGTGTACTCGGGTGGGAGGACGCCGACGATCGTCGTCGTAACGGTGTTGACCGAGATCACCTGTCCGACGACATCAGGATCCAGTCCGAAGCGACGCGCCCAAAACGGCTGACTGATCATCACGACCGGGCTCGCCGCCAGATCCTCGTCACCCGGCCCGATCGCCCGCCCGATCTGCGGGCGTACACCGAGCACGTCGAAATAGTGACCGGACGCCATGAATCCCGTCGCGATCTCCGCCTGACCGCCCACGATGACGACCAATCCCTTCGTGGGCGCGGACGCGAACATCCCGCTGAGCGTGTCGTTGGCGAGGCTGAGCTGCTCGAACGTCGGCAAGGAAAAGGTCTCGCCGATCGTCTCGCCGCGGGCGGTTTCCGGCGTTGAATACCCGTACTCCCATCGGCCGGTGTAGTGCTCGCCAGCCAGACGCAGACGCACCAGCCGGTCGGCGTCGGCGACAGGAATCGTGTCGAGCAACAGCCCCTTGACCCCGCTGAAGACCGCGGTGTTGGCGCCGATGCCGAGCGCCAGGATCACGATGACTGTTGCCGTGAAGCCAGGGGCCCGGCGCAAGATCCGGACCGTGTAGCGGAGATCCGCCACGAGATCGTCCAGGAGGCGGCCGCCACGCTCGTCCCGAACCCACTCCTTGGTCCGCTCGACCCCGCCCAGCCGACGATACGCTTCCCGGCGTGCGCTCGCCGGATCCACACCGCTGCGGATCAGCTCGTTGGCCTCCATCTCCACATGAAGACGCACTTCCTCCGACAGCTCCGCCTCTACCTCATCCTTGCGGAACAGGATTCGAAGTCTGCGTCTAACTCGCTCGAACCAGATCATAGGCATGCTCCGTTCAAGAATGTGGCGCAGGCCTTCAGGCCTGCGAGGCAAGGCTGAAGCCTTGCCTCACAAATGTCGTCACCACCGGGCAACTACTCGTGACGCAATGCCACCATCGGGTCGACTCGCGCGGCGCGCCGGGCCGGCACGAGACACGCCAGGATGGCGACGCTCGTCAAAATCGCCACGATCGACAGAAGCGTCACCGGATCAGCCGGGCTGGTCTGCAGCAGGAGCGGTTGGGCCCGCATCACCTCCGGCCCTACCTGGAGCAGACGACCCACACCGACTGCCCCGGCGAGGCCGATCGGTAACCCGACTGCGAACATGATCGAGACCTGTCGCAAGACGAGCCACAGGACCTGTCCTGGTCGTGCGCCAAGCGCAACCCGGAGCCCGAGTTCCCGTGTTCGCTGCGTCACGGAATACGTAGTCACGGCGTACAACCCGACCGCCGACAGCACGAGCGCGATCACAGCGAAGATCGTGAACATCGAGTTGAACACCCGAAATTGCCACCGCTGCCGTGCCAGCAGCTGATCCATGGTCTGAATGTTGAAGATCGGCAGATCGGCATCAATGCTCCGCATCACGTTGCGGACAAGCGTCGCCACGGCGGCGGGGTCTCCTCGCGTGCGCACGATCAGCGACCAGTTGCGTTGCAAGACGCTTCGGGCAGGCACATACGCAACGAGATCCGGCCCGGGATCCTGAGGATCTCGTTGGCGGATGTCGGGCGACACCCCGACGATGGTCAGCCACGTCGGCTCGCGAGTCGCGGATGGCCCGTCCTCGCTTTCCAGTGAGATGCGGCGCCCGAGCGGATCCTCGCTGGGAAAGTGCATCGCGGCGAACCGCAGGTTGACAATGACCGACTCCTGGCCCGGCCGGCCGTCGGCCAGCGTGAACGCCCGGCCCCGCAGCAGCTCCACCCCCAGCGTCTCGAAATACCGGTCGCTGACGGTCAGCCTCTGCACCGTCGCCCGCTCCTCTTCCCCCGGCACCACGCCGCCATCGATCTGGAGCCGACGCGGGTTTCCGCCCTGGAGCAGCGTTCTGTTCGTCAACGTGGTCGCCTGGATTTGATTGACGGCGGCCAGTCGTTCCTCGAACTGCCGGAACAGCTCCGTCTGCCGATCCACGTCCGGATATTTCGAGGAGGGAAGATATAGCTGCATGTTGAGGAGCTGTGAGGTCTCTGCGCCAAGATCCATCTGGTAGAGGGTCAAGAAGCTACGCATCATGAACCCGGCGCCGGCGAGCAGCACGATCGTCAACGCGATCTCGGTCACCATGAGTATGCTCGACCACCGACGCGCGCGGAGCCCGCCGGTGCCGCTCCGGCCGCCTTCCTGGAGTACGTCGTTCACGTCCGTCTTCGAGGCGTGCAGCGCGGGGGCCAGACCGAAAATGACCCCGGTGGCCAGACAGACCGCGGCCATGACCACGACGACGGTCCCATCCATCGTGAAGTCCATGTAATACGGCATGCCGACGTTCTGCATCGCCGCGTCGGCCCACCGCACGCCCGCCACCGCGACACCCCACCCGGCGAGGCCAGCGATGAGCGCGAGCATGACGCTCTCCACCAGCAGCTGCCGGACGACGCGACGACGGCTGGCGCCGAGCGCGACGCGAACCGCGATCTCGTGCGCGCGATGCGCCGACCGGGCGAGTAGGAGGTTGGCGACGTTCGCGCACGCGATCAGCAGCACGAAGGGGACAGCGCCCTGGAGCAACAGGAACAGGAGGCGGAACTGGCCCCCGTCGACGGTCCACTCGTTGTAAGGCCACACATATGGTGTCAGGTTCGCATGCGTCTGGGGGAACGCCTCGGCGAGACGCTGGCTGAGGCTCGCAAGCTCGACGCGCGCCTGTTCGAGCGTGACGCCATCGGCCAAACGCCCGATCGCCTGGAAATGGACCGTCGAAAGAGAGGCGGTCCGCAGTGGCAACTGCGCGCGAGGCATCCAGATGTCGACGTCGTCCGGGAACCGCATGTCGGGCGGCATCACTCCGATGATGGTCACGACCTGGCCGTTCGTCCTCAGCGTGCCTCCCAGGATGCTGACCCTTGCCCACACGTGACACCGCAGGTCACGGTCCATCGCGCTGCCTGTGGAGGAACTGAGACGCCCGGTGGGAGATCATCATATCGTCGAGTCGCTGGAGGCCCCGCCAGAGCGTCGTCGGTCCGGGCTCACCGTCGGACTTACGCCCGAGGAAGCCGCCGAGCTTGGCGACCATGCGGACGGCGTCGCGCAGCGTAGGCGGTGCCGCCGGTGGTGGCGCGTGGCGCACAACCGCGCACAGCACCTGCCACTGGTCCTCCTCGAAGAAGACATCGCAGGGCAACGCCGGCGTCTCGCGTCCCTGCTTGACCAGCCAGAAGATGCGCCACGCGACGACCATGTCGATCGCCAAACAACTTTCGATGCTGTCCGCCGAGTGCAGTTGCCGGTCCTCGATGCGACACCCGCTCTTCAGCACCCGGTGATAGACCTCGATGCCCCAGCGCAGCGTGTACCACCGGAGGCGCTCCACCGCATGCTCGACGCTCGCAACCGCCACCGTCGTCAGCAGCAGCCATTCCAACGGCTGTGTGACCGCTGGCCCAGGCTCCCCTTCGCGTGCGTAGACCGCCCAGACCTGCACCGGCTCGAGCGGCTTGCCCTGCGGCGGCCGCAGCGTTACCGCCGCGTATCGTACCTCCAGCGTCACCTCACGAGCCTTGCGCGAGCCTGTGCGCGGAATATGGATCTCCACATGCCCGGCCACCGGTTCGGTGGACATCTTTTTCCAGAGAAACGCCTGGTCGTCCTCCAGTACCTTGCGGTTGCGGCTCCGCTCCGCGCGCACCAGCAGCTTGGGGCCAGACTCGGTCTGCTGGGCCTCCTGGAACAACTCGTGGATGTCCGCTTCTCGATCGCCCACGCTCACGAGCATTGTGTTTGGACACAGCCCCTGGAGCTCGGCTACGGCCCGGTAGCTGCGCAGCCACTTGCTGCTCTCTTTCTCCTCGATGGGACGCTGCTTGCGATGCTCGCGCTGGCTGGCCTGCTTCGGGTCCCGCGCCCAGCACTGCACGTCCACCAGCCCCAGCGGCGTCCCCTCGGTGCTGAACGCCAACGTGTCGTGAACGATGAGCCCCACGCCCTGGTCCTGCGTCGTATTGATCGGACCCAGCCCCTGTGTGCTCGGATGCGCCGTGTAGTTCAACGTGGTCGTATCCTGGACCGCCAGCACCACCGTGTGCGCGCCCACCCTGTGCGCCGTGGCTTCCACGTGCCCCCGCAGCAGCGCCCGCATATCGACCCTCGCGTTGGCAAAAAACCGGTAGGCGGCCTTGCTCTTGGCCTCCGACCCATTGCAGGCTTGCGGCACCAGCGCGCCGGGCTGCGCGAAGAAGTCACGCCCCAGTCGGTACAGCCGCTGGCGCAACCGTTCGTCATACAGCCGCGCACCGGCGAACTCGTCTTCCGCCCAGTCGCGGGCATCCCCGAGCGGTCGCCTCAACGTGAGCGGGTCGTCCACCTCACGGCACAGGATCCGCTGCCAGTCGCGCCTGAGCGGATAGACATAGATGTCCTTCTTCCCCGTCGACACCGTGCCGTTCCCATAGCCATCGCGCCGTCCGGCGGTCTGACCGACCTGCACCCAGTTCGCGGCACGATAGCACGTGCCCGCAAAGCGCTGCCCATCGACGAAGGTCTCCACGAGGACCGGCTCGTAGCCGTAGCGCTCGCGCCAGTCCGCCACCAGCCGGCGAACGCTCACCGACAAGACGTGCGACGCCAGATTCTCTACCTGCACGCTCGGCACGATCAAGAAGCGGCTGTTACAGACCACCTTCTCCAAGTGCGCCCGGCGCGCCCGGTCGCTCCAGCCGACCCACGTGTCCCGGCGCTTCAACCGCCACGTCGCGGCGCTGAAGCTCAGAGCGCCGAGATATCCATACACGGCGCTGCGCACCAGATACCGGATCTGCGCCCCGCACAACGGGCCTGGCCCGAGGTAATGGTGTGCCTCCATCATGCCGTTCCAGGTGGCAGACCCCTTGCTGTGGCGGCTCGACACCGGCATGACGTCGACCTGGCCGAGCGCGGCCAGGCTGCCGCAGACCTCCGCGACCGCAGGCGCCGCCCGCGGCGCTGGCGCCGTGCTCGCACAGCCCGGCTGCGCCTGACACGCCGGCAGGTGCACATGTCCCCGCCGCTCCAGTTCGAGCAGCGCCTTGCGACAGCTGACTTCCCGCGGCTTGCCGTTGACGCCATGCCAGCCCAGCCACTCGCACACCCGCCTCGACAGCACCCGGCGCGAGATCGACGGCTCGGCCTGCACCGTGGCCGCAATCCGTTCCACTACCTCCCGCCCGAACCACTGCCCGGAGAGCCACATCGCCCCCAAAGCCTGGCACACTGACCCCGCGGTGTCAAGTGTGTCTGCGTGTCAGCCCAGGATGGCCGGGTCGCCTCCGTAGCGGTTCTGCCAGACGCGGTGACTGATGATGGTGACCGGGTCGGCGCCCGGCTGGTCGTTCGCGTCCGCGAAGTCGCGGCCGACGAGCGGCGTCTGACCGAGCAACCGGAACAAGTTCGCCGTGACATAGGCGCCCCGGACGCGTTCGGGTGCGCGCCCTTCGTCGCTGATGTTGATGGTGGCGCCGCGGTGGGCAGCCAAGCCGGAGAGCGATCTCGCTTCCGCCCGCCAGAGTTCGTAGTCCAGCCCGCGCGGGGGGCGACGCTGGCCGCGCTCGTTGATGGTCCACAGCCTCAGAAGGCGGTCGGGCTCAGAGAACGGCAGACCACGAATGAACACCGCGTTCACAATTGTGAAGACCGCGGCATTGGCGCCGATACCCAGTGCCAGTACGACCACGGCCGCCAGCGTGAACCGGCGGTCCTTGACGAGCAGGCGACCCGCGAAGCGAATGTCCTGACCGACGTCGTCGAGCAGACGACCGCCCCGTTCATCGCGAACCCACTCCTTGGTCCGCTCCACGCCGCCCAGGCGACGATGCGCCTCGCGCCGGGCGGCTCGCCGCTCCCACCCCTGTCGCTGCAGCTCGCCGGTCTCCATATCCAGATGGAGCCGCACCTCCTCGGCCAGCTCCGATTCCACGTCGTCCTTACGGAACAGGATTCGAAGTCTGCGCTTCGCTCTTTGGAACCAGGCCATTTCCATGCTCCAGGCTGATAGCCAGAACAGCGGTCACTCAGCGCGCAGCGCCACGACCGGATTCACACGGCTGGCGCGACGCGCTTCGCGTCGTGCGTCGTCGCGATTCCAGCCCCGTCAGACCAGCTCGGCGGCCTCCATCTCCAGATGGAGCCCGACCTCCTCGGACAACTCCACTTCCACGTCGTCTTTGCGGAACAGCAGACGTAGTCGGCGGCTCACTTGCCGCACCCCGCTCATCGCCAGACTCACACCGAATCCGCCCGGAGGGTGTGCCCGACGGCCGCCGCGAAGAGCTGCCAGCGCTGCTGCTCGTCGGCAAACTGCTTCCGGCCCACCTTCGTCAACCGGTAGAACTTCGCCCGACGTCCTTCAGTCGAGATCCCCCACTCGGCGCTGACGAACCCGCGGTCCTCCAGGCGGTGGAGCGCCGGATACAAGGAGCCCTGATTGACCTCGAGGATGTTTCGCGACATATCTCGAATGCGCTTCGAGATCCCCCACCCGTGGAGGCGGCCCAACGTCAGCGCCTTGAGAATCAAGAGGTTCAGGGTGCCCTGGAGCAGATCGGCTTTGGGTGTCGGCATTGGGACACTCCGGAGATCGTGTGTGTGATTCGTGTTGTCGCGTAACAAGACCTTGTCATTCGACAATAACATGGCCAGGCCCATCGTGTCCAGGGCATTGTCAAGTTGAGGGCATCTACCCTAATCTGATGCCCAACATGTCGGGTGCACGACGGCGTTGAGCGCCATATCTTGGGGGTCTGTCAGTTGGATTTTCGT
>JADFPE010000220.1 GCA_022562495.1 Acidobacteriota bacterium | reverse complement strand
GTGTCGATGCCACGCTGCGTCACGACGTTCCAGTCGTGAATCACCGGTGAAATAAAGAGCCGTCCTGCGTCATCCACCTGAACGGGACTCAAGTCCAACACATCCGCGATGTCCAGCTCTGGATCGGTCATCTCGTTGACCCCTGTCCCGCGACCCCACTGTGACGCAGCGCACACTGGCGCGCGCGTTGCGCTGGTGGCGATTGTCGGGCTGTTGGTTCCAGGGGTCAATCAAATTTCGCCGCTCTCAGCCCTTTGGAGTTGAGCCGTGGGGCTCCAGCGGCTACGATTTCCCTTACCGACACGTGCCGAACGGAGAAGCCATGACCATCCCGAAGCACCAATCTCATCGCTACACGCGACGTGAGGCCCTGGGCCTGCTCGGCACAGCCGCCGGCGCCGGCGTCGTCGCGGCCAGCACGGGGACGCTCGCGGTCGAGGCGCAGCAGAGCTTCACCAGCGTCGACCCGCCGACCTTCCCGGCGGGGGCCCTCATCCGGACGCTGCAGGGCGACCTCGACCCGACGGAGCTCGCGACGGGCGCGACGCTCTTCCATGAACACGTCGGCCGCGAGGACGTCGACCTGGCCGTCGAAGAGTTACGTGTGTGCGCGTTCGACGGGCTCGGCTGCATCGTCGACGCGTCGACAGGCCGGCGGACGCCGGAACAGGTGCGCGACCTGAACGCGATTGCCGACCGCAGCGAGGTCAAGATCGTGATGGCGGGTGGCTATTTCGAGGACATCGGCTTCGCGCTCTACCCGGTGCGTGTTGCCGGCATGTCCGAGGACGCGCTGGTCGAGGAGCTGGTCACCGACGCCACGGCCCAGCGCTGGGGCGCGTTCGGGGAAATCGCGTCGTCGCTCGAGATGCGCCCCGACGAACGCAGAGTGCACCGCGCGGTTGCCCGCGCGCACGTGCGGACGGGACTGCCGATCTTCACGCACACGCCGCACGAGAGCTGTCCGAGCTGCGCCATGGAGCAGATGGATGTGATGGAAGGCCAGGGCGTCGACTTCTCGCATGTCGTCATCGGGCACATGGCGACCATCAGACCGGAGCACGACCCGCTGGGGACACATACCGCGATTGCGCGGCGCGGCGCGTTCATCGGGCTCGACACGCTCGGGCACGAGATGGGCCGGTCCGACATCCCGGCCGCCGCCAAGGTGCGGATGGTCCAGGATCTGCTCGAGGCCGGACTCGTGGATCACATCCTGCTCTCGTCTGATATGGGGAACGTGCGCCAGTTCAATCGGTTCTACGGTCACGGGTGGGCGTCGGTCCTGATGCAGTTCGTCCCGAAACTCCGGTTCGCCGGCGTACCTGAGGAGACCATTCGGCAGATCCTGGTCGACAACCCGCGGCGATTCCTTGCATTCGTACCGAAGGCGTAGCGTGCAGGGGCTCGGAGCCCGGTGAACGATGTGCGATGACGCCGACCCGGTTCGTGCATCATGTCTTTCGATCCGACGAGGCTGTTCGTGTCACTCATCCCAGGTGGGATCGGATTCGTGCTGTTCGTGTATGGGAAGAAACAGGACCGCTGGCCGCAGCTCGCTGCTGGGTTGATATTAATGGTCTATCCGTATTTCGCCACCAGCCTGGTATCGCTGGTCGCAATTGGTCTGGTCATCGGAGGCGCCCTCTGGTACGCGCTCCGGCTCGGTTGGTAGGAGTCAGAGCCCGGTCGTCGGCGTGAATGTGACGGTGCCGACGGCGGTATCGCTCGGTTCGAGGACAATCATCCCGGTGTCGGTCCGCCCGTTCTCGGCCAGGTTGAAGCCGTCGATGCAGTTGGTCGCCGGTTCGACGCAGAAGAAGTCTCGGCCGGCGGGCGTATAGACGACAAGACACGCGTAGATCGGGTCGGCGGCCAAGGTGAGCCGAGCGTGCCACTCCGGCCAGTCGATCACAGCCCGCCCGCCGAACGCGACGAAGTTGTTGTCGAGCACGGTCGCGTCGGGACTGAGTCCGGCACCCTCCAACGCGAGCTGTGGTGGCGGCGCGACGAGTTCGGCCGGCATCGCGTTGGCGTCGGCCCGCCACATCCGGCCAACGGCGGCTCGCACCCGGACGCGAGGTGTGCGGACGAAGTAGGGGTGGAGGCCGAAGCCGACCGGCATCGGTTCCGATGCCTCGTTCGTGACCGCGAAGCGGACCGTGAGGTGGTCTGGCGTCAGCGTGAACATCTGCTCCGCGCGGTACGACCAGGGCCACGCGCCGGCCGGATGCTGGTACTGGACGGTCAGGCTGGCCGTAGACCGGGCGGTGCCCCGCCACGGTGCGCGCCATCCATGTCCATGAATGGCGTGCGGCTCGGGCGGGAAGTTCTGCGGCAGCTGAATGACGCGGCCGCGGAAGCGAAAGGCCGCGTTCCGGATCCGGTTCGAGAACGGCACCAACGGAAAGCTCGAGGTGTTGCCGGCCGACCGATTCCGAATCGCCTCCGGCAGCGCCGGCCGCATCCATTCGAACGTCGTGCCATCGTGCCGAGACGCGTAGCGCGTGATGGATCCGCCGGCTGCGGGCGAGACGGCGAGGATCGCCGGCCCGGCTTGAAGCTCGACCAGCTCGGGCGCTTCTTGCAGCATGGCAGCGCTATCTTATAACGCGACGCGTCGGTCGTGCCGCGTCGCGTCGTCCACCCGCCGGACGAGCTCCTTCCGAGGATATACTCAGTTGATTCTTCGTCAATGGCGACCCTGACGCCAGGGTGCTGGCACCACACGATCGCGTGCGAAGGAAATAACGATGCGCATACGCACACTCATCGCCGTACTGCTCGTGGGTCCGATTCTCGCGACGACCGGATGGGCGCAAGGGCTGCCGACCGTTGCGCCTTCGGATGTCGGGCTCTCCGAAGCGCGTCTGGCCCGACTCGAGGAGGTCGTGCAGAGCTACGTGGACGACGATGCCATCGCTGGGGCGGTCACTCTGGTCGCGCGCAAAGGCCGCCAGGCGCACGTACGAGGCTACGGCATGGCCGACCGAGCTTCGGGCACGCCGATGCAGCCTGACACGATCTTCCGGATCGCCTCGATGACGAAACCGGTCACGAGCGTCGCCGTCATGATGCTCTACGAAGAAGGGCGCTTCAAGCTCAACGACCCGGTCGGTCAGTATCTGCCGGCGCTGGCCTCACTCGACGTCCTCACCCCGAGTGACGATGGGGACGGGCCCTTCAGCCGGGTGCCCGCCCGACGACCTGTGACGATTCGACAGCTGCTGACCCACACATCAGGGATCGGGTATCGGTTTCTCGGCGATCTGGGTCCCAGCGCCACGCAGCGTGCCCTCTCGGATCTGTACCGGGACGCGGGCGTCGCCGATGGGCTCGCCGAGCACGATGGGACCATCGAGGGGTTGGTGACGGCGCTCGGCCAGCTGCCGCTGTTGCACGAACCGGGGGCGGCGTTTTCCTACGGCCTGTCGAACGACGTCCTGGGCCGATTGGTCGAGGTCCTGTCGGGCACGACGTTCGACGAGTTCCTTCGGACGCGGCTGCTCGAGCCGCTCGGGATGCACGACACGTATTTCTACCTCCCGGCCGCCAAGGCAGACCGGCTCGCCTCGCTGTATGCGCCAGACGGAGCCGGTGGGCTCGACGAGGTCGAGGGGACCGTTGAAGGTCAGCATTTGATCTACTCTGCGACGTATTCGACCGGCGAGCATCGCACCAACTTTTCTGGTGGCGCAGGCTTGTCCTCGACCGTGTACGACTACGCCCGATTCCTGCAGATGCTCTTGAACGGCGGTGCGCTGGACGGCGTGCGGATCCTCAGCCCGGTCACCGTCGATCTCATGACGACGGACCACATCGGTGACATTCCCATTGGCTCGGTTGTGCAACCGGGCAGCGGCGGGTTCGGTCTGGGCTTTGCGATCCGCGGCCGGCCCGGCGCAGACGGCGAGCTCGGATCGGAGGGTGCCTATTATTGGAGCGGCTTCTTCAACACCACGTTCTGGGTGGACCCCACAGAGGAGCTGATCGGGATCCTGATGACGCAGATCTTTCCGTCCGGGTCCGACATCCAGGAACGCTTCCGGATCATGGCGTACCAGGCGATCGTGGAACGTGAGTGAATGGGCATGACCCGCAGACGCAACACCTGGGCGGCCGGCATGGTCCTGGCGTTGGCCGGGCTCGCGGCGGCGCGCCGCGTAGTCTGTCGCATTGGTGTGGCGTGCCGGGTCGCGGTAGCCGCCTCGATGGTCGTGCTCTTCGGGGCGACCGTGCTTGCGGCCCCCCAACCGCAACGTGTCGAGCGGGTGGATGTCGTCCGCGTCATCGTTGACGCGCGGGTGGTCGATCACACCGGGCGACCGATCCTCGGTCTTGCACCGGGCGACTTCGACGTCCGCATTGATGGCCAACAGGTTCGCGTGGAGTCCGCGCAATGGATCGGCGGTGAGGTGCCCAGGAGCAGTCGCCGCCCGTCGACGAACGTCGCGGGCACACTCGAGCCGGTGGTGCGCGGCCAGCTGATCGTTTTTGTCGTTCAGAAAAGCCTGCAGGCAGACCGCCTGCTCGGGCTGCTGCGTGTGCTCCAAGAGAGTGAGCGACTGCTCGCATGGCTGACACCGGATGACCGCGTCGCGGTCCTCTCCTTCGATTCCCATCTCAAGATCTGGCTCGACTTCACCGGCGACCTCGACCGTGTCCGGCGTGTCCTCGCCGATGAGGTCATGTTCGGCACGCCCATCCCGATCGAACCGGGGCGCGGGCTCTCGTTGGTCGCGGGACTCAGCCAGGAGGTCGGGCGTGCGACCTATGCCATCGAGGACGCGTTGCGCCTGCTTGGGAACGCGCTCGAGCCGTTGCCTGGATCGAAGTCGGTCGTCCTGATTGGTCACGGTTTCGGGCAGTTCACCGTCACGCTCGGGATGGTCGGGGCGGTGCTGGACAAGCGCTACGCAGAGGCGCGCGCGGCGCTTCACGCTGCGCGGGCCGCGGTGTTCTGTCTCGACGTCAGCGACGTCGACTATCACACGTTCGAGCATGGTCTGGAGACAGTCGCCGTCGAGACCGGCGGGTTCTTCGCACGCACGCACCGCTTTGCGCGACGCGCTATCGATCGGGTGGCCAACGCACTCGTCGGGCACTACGTGCTGCTCGTGGAACAGCCCGATGTGGCACCGGGCAGCCACCGCATCGAGGTCGAGTTGGTACGACGCCAGGGCAGCGTGTTCGCGCGTAACAGCTATGTCGACTGACCCCGTCCGGTGTCCGCCACCACGCTGACAAGATACAGGGAGTCTCGAGATGCATCGACGTTGTCTTCTGCTGATAGTCGCGACCACGATGCTGCCGCTCACGCTGGGGTCCGGCAGCGTGCGAGCCCAGTCCTCTGACGATTTCGTGCCGGTGACCGACGCCATGCTGCACGATCCGGCGCCGGCCGACTGGCTGATGTGGCGCCGGACGCTCAACAGCTGGGGCTACAGCCCGCTCGACCAGATCGACCGTGAGAACGTCGGTGAGATCCGGATGGTCTGGTCGCGCGCGCTGCGGCCGGGCCTCCAGCAGGGCACCCCGCTCGTCTACAACGGCGTGATGTACATGCCGAACCCGAGAGACGTGATCCAGGCGATCGATGCCGAGACCGGCGATCTCATCTGGGAGTATCGCCGCGACCGTCCTGACGACCTTGCGGACTACATGATCGGGAGCCTGATCGACACCAACCGCAACCTCGCCATCTACGGCCACCTCATCATCGACACCAGCGCCGACGAGTACGTCTTCGCCCTCGACGCGACGAGTGGCGAGCTGGTCTGGGAGACCCAGATCCTCGACTACACCGTGCACCCGGCCAATCAGACCTCCGGCCCGATCATTGCGAATGGCAAGGTCATCTCGGGGCGGAGCTGCGCACCGAAGGGCGGACCGAACGCCTGTGTCATCGTCGCGCACGACGCGACGAATGGCGAGGAGCTGTGGCGGCGGCGTCTGATTCCGGCCCCGGGTGAGCCGGGGAACGAGAGCTGGGGCGACGTGCCCTTTGAAGATCGCAAGCACGTCGGCGCCTGGATGGTGCCGAGCTACGACCCGGCGCTGAATCTCGTGTATATCGGGACGTCGGTCACCTCACCCGCTCCGAAGTTCATGCTCGGGGGGATCGACCGGAAGCACCTGTATCACAACTCGACGCTCGCGCTGGATGCCGACACCGGCGAGATCATCTGGTACTACCAGCATCTGAACGACCACTGGGATCTCGATCATCCGTTCGAGCGGTTGTTGATCGACACGGTCGTGGCACCCGACCCCGCGGCGGTCAGCTGGATCAACCCGCGGCTGCGAGCCGGCGAAGAGCGGAAGGTCGTGACGGGCATCCCAGGCAAGACCGGGGTGGTGTATACCCTCGACCGGGAAACCGGCGAGTTTCTGTGGGCGACGCCGACCGTCACGCAGAACGTCATCAGCCACATCGACGGCGCCACCGGGGCGGTGACGGAGAATGCGGAGGTTGTCTTTTCGCGGGAAGGTCAGGAGGTCCTGGTCTGTCCCACCTTCGCGACCGGCGGCAAGGATTGGGAAGCCGGTGCTTACAGTCCCTTGACCAAACTGATGTATTACCCGCTGCGCAACGCCTGTGCGCGCATGATGGCCACCACCACCGGAGGGCTCGCGCTCTACGCGCTGGCGAAGCGCGATCAGATTGCACCGGGCACCGACCAGGTCGGCACGGTGCAGGCGATTTCCGTGGAAACCGGGGAGATCGTCTGGAGGTACGAGCAGCGGGCCGGCACGACATCGCTCGTCGCCACCGGGGGCGGACTGGTGTTCGGTGGCGATGGGAACGGCCGGTTTCGGGCCCTGGACCACGAGACGGGCGAGGTGCTGTGGGAGATCAATCTGGGTTCGTCGGTCACGGGATTTCCGATCGCGTATGCCGTCGGCGGACGCCAATACGTGGCGGTCAGCACCGGGACGTCGCTGAGCTCACGGGACAACATGCGTCTGACGCCAGAGCTCCGCCCGACGACGGCGAACAACCTCTTCGTGTTCGCACTGCCGAACTGACGCCGAGTCGCCGGACTGTCACCACACACTGCTAGGCGAGCAGGCCAAAGATGCCGCCGGTGTGGATGAAGAGCGGCCGGGGACCGAACCGCTCCGGCTCACACAAGAGCGCGCGGAAGGCCTTGCCCGTGTACACCGGGTCGAGGATGAGCCCGCTGGCCCGCGCGACCGACTCGATGTCGGCCGCTTCCTCGGGCGTGCCGAGACCGTAGCCCCGGCCTTTGTAGCCCTCCACGACGCTCACCTCGTCGGCATGCACCCTCGGCAGGTCGGGCCAGCGCTCGGTCGCCTCGGCGCTGATCCGCTCGACGACAGCCTGGAAGTAGGCCGCGTCATCGCACACCGCCACCCCGTGCAGCGGGACATCGAGCCCGCGGCGGCGCAGGCCGATGGCCAGCCCCGCGAGGGTGCCGCCGCTGCCGGTGGCGCACACGATCGAGGACGGCGGTGTGTCCCACTGCGCTGCCATCTCGTCCACCGCCCGGATGTAGCCCCAGGTGCCCAGGGCGTTGCTGCCGCCCTCGGGGATGACATAGCCGTCGGAGCCGGCCGCGTCCGTCATGAGGGCGAGACGGTCACCGTACTGCGCCGGCGTGATGAAGCGGACCTCGGCGCCCACGATCCGGTCGAGCTTGAGGTTGCCGGTGGCGGCGTCGTCAGCGCCTGGAGGCTCGCGTGTGCGGAGGAAGAGCAGGCAGCCGAGGCCCAGACGCGCAGCAGCGACGGCGGTGGCCCGGCAGTGGTTGCTCTGGACGGCGCCGCAGGTCAGCACCCGGCGGGCGCCGCGCGCCAGGGCCTCGGCCAACAGATACTCGAGCTTGCGAGCCTTGTTGCCCGAGAGCGCCGAGCCGGTCAGGTCGTCGCGCTTGACGAGCACCGTCCAGCCGTCACGGATGCGGTCGAAGCGCTCGATGGGCGTGGGCAGCCGGGCGAGGCTCAGTCGATCGGGCTCGGTGCGGGTCGATGCCATGGCTGTCCGATCCAACAGCAGGATCGTAATTGGGGCGAAGCTGACGGATCAAGCGAGGGCGGTGACGAGGTCCAGCCACAGGTATGATCGGGTGACGTTCAGTCGGACAAGGCGGATCGAATCACCCAGCAGTCCGTGGTGAAAGTCGTGCGTCGCACCGAGGGTGGCGATGCGCCGATGTGGCACGGCGAGACGAGGGAGCATACCGGCCGTATTC
>JADFPE010000219.1 GCA_022562495.1 Acidobacteriota bacterium | reverse complement strand
CCGCCTGGACGGCGTTGCTCCTCGGTCACACATCCCCCAATTTGCTCCCTCGTCGCGCCTTGCCAGCCGGGCGCCTCGCCACCCTCGGTGCGTTACCGTAATGATGACCGGGACCACTTCGGTGTACATCTGGTGAACGTTGCACGACAGCCAGTGCCCTCTTGAGCCGGCACCGACACCGTTTGCACTCTCTTCATCCTGACCTAACCAACTGGGCACACAGAGCTTGGACGCATACTCGTGGGTTGGCATCGCCCGTGCTTCCTTCAACCGTCGTCCGCCCATCGTCTCGTGTCGCGGGGCGAGATCGGAGACACGCATGTTTGGACCCTACGTCCACCAGATCGATCCGATTCTGTTCGACATCGCCGGAGTGCACCTCTGGTGGTACGGGCTCGGCTTTGCCCTCGGGTTCGGGGAGATTCATCTCTTCCTGACACGCGGTCACGGACGGTTGCAGCTGTCGCTCCGGGAGGTCTGGAGCCTGAGCCTGTTCATGGCCATCGGCGTCCTCGTCGGAGGCCGCGCCGTCGAGATCGCGTTCGACGAATGGCCTTTCTACCGTGAACATCTCGGGCTGATTCCTGGCTTCTGGCTCGGGGGGATGGCCACCCACGGGCTCATGCTCGGTGGTGCGCTCGGCGCGGCCCTCTTTACACTCCGGTCTCGGAAGCCGTTCTTGCCCCTTGCCGACGCCCTCGTTATTCCGGCCGCGTTCCTCATGGGGATCGGACGACTCGGGAACTTCATCGATGGCCAGATCGTCGGTGCCGTGACGGAGGTGTGGTGGGCAGTCGAGTTTCCGGACGCGGACGGGTTCCGCCATCCGGTCGTGCTCTACGACGGTGCGAAGAACCTGCTACTGATGGTGTACCTGCTGCACGTACGGCGGGTGAACAGGACGCCGGGCGCGACTGCGTCCCGCTTCGTGTTCTGGTACGCCTTCCCACGCATTTTCGTCGACCTCTTCCGAGACTATCCGACCCACCGGCTCGCCCTCGGGACCGGGCAGACACTCAACATCGTGATGGCCCTGCTCGGCGCCGTACTGTTGTACCGCTCGCGGCTACGGAGGCAGGGTCGTCTCACGCACAGTCTGGCTGTCACGCCGTCCCCTGGCGGGTCACTCGACGCGGCGCCGCTGTCCTCCCAACGTGTCGCCTTCGTGTGCCTGCTGGCGTGCTGCCTGACGATTCCAAGCAACTGGACACAGGACATCCCGTCGAGGTACGGCGGGCGACACCCGGGACTGGAGTACACCTGGCTGTACCCCATGATCGACACTGCGCCCCCACCGTCGTCTGCGGACTGCTGTGGCTCCGAAGAACGGGCACGGGCGCGATGACTCGGTCCGACCTCCCGGTGCTCGTCTTGCTCGTGACCGTCTCGGTCTCTGCGGCGGCCCAGGCACCCGTGCCGGACACCCTCAGGGAACCGCGCAGCGGAACGCCGTTCCCCCTCTCGCTCACCCCGCCTGGCGGCACTTCATCGCACTGGATCACGGGTACGGCGATCAGGCAGCGGACGATCTTCCGGGTGAAGATCTATGCGTTCGGACTCTACATCGACGCGGAGAGCGCGCGAGCATCTCTCTCCCGATTCGCGGGGGTACCTGCGTCAACGCTCGAGCGCGACGAGCGCTTCTACCGGCAGCTCCTCGACCTGGACGTCGCGTTGACGCTCCGGCTGGTCATGACGCGCACAGTCGACGCCGACGACGCGGCCGGGGCCTTCGACGACGCCCTGAGGCGCCGGATGGCGCGGGCGGTGGCGGACACGAACGGCGCCGGCAGACTGGAGGCGCTCGAAAGGTTCCGCGGCTATTTCGGCGTGGGCACGCTCACGACCGGCACGGAGATTGTCTTCTCCTGCGACCCCGCGGGACGCCTGACGAGCTCGGTTGGAGGACACCAGCACCCACCCATCGACTCGCGGTCCCTGTGCCGGGCGCTGTTCGATGTCTACCTCGGTGAGGATCCAATCTCGAACACCGGGAAGAGGAGCCTGATCGCCGGATTTCCGGGCCTTCTTGTGGCCGCGCCCGAGCCGCAGCCGGACTGACTTCACCACCTCCCCGCTGCCGACTCGACCTGGCGATCCACTCTTCTCGACCGGCCTCAGATGTACATCTAGTGCACATCGCATGGCATATAGTGTCCTATTCGACCAACGACAACAGCATTTCAGACATCTTTAGAAAGACCTAACAACCTATGTAATAACAACTTATACGAATGACAGTCAGTTGGCATCGCCCGTGCTCTCTTCAGTGTTCGATCGTGGTTCTCACCAAGGAGGTCATAGCGATGATACGAAACAGGAGACCCGTCAGCCTCGTGCAAGTCACACTGCGTCGCGGTGCCACCGCCTGTCTGCTGTTGGTCGTCACGGCGTCACTGGTCGAGGCACAGCGGGCCAGCTCGTTCACACAGCTCCCGCTGCTGGTGGGTCCGGGAGACACCATCACGGTCACCGACACCAGCGGCCGGGTGATGAAGGGAAGAATCGCCGCACTGTCGCCGTCCACGCTCGTGTTGCTGGTGGACGGTACCCGGCACGACCTGCTGGAAGCCGATGTCACCCGCATCCAGCAGCGGCGGCCGGACCCGCTGACGAACGGCGTGTTGCGGGGGTTCGTCGTCGGGGCGGTCTTCGGGGCGCTCACCGTCTGGGGCGCCGGAGCTCCCGAATTCATTCCCCCCGTAGCTCTCGCAAACGGACTCCTGGGCATCGGCGTCGGCGTTGCCGTGGACGCTCTGGTTTCGAGCCGCACGATCATCTATGACCGGGCCGGCTCCACACGACGCCTGAGGGTCTCGCCGCTGGTGTCACGCGAACGTCAGGGTGTGCTGCTCTCGCTGGGCTTCTGATCGACGTTCACACCCGCGCTACGCTTCGGTGACTGGCCGCCGGAGCGGGCTCAGGACATCGAGCCCCGAGCCCTCGGGCAGCCGCACGTCGAGCACCACCGCGTGGACGGGGGTCGTCCGCAGCACGTCGACCGCTCGTGCGGCCGTGTCGACTTCGATCACGCGATAGCCGCGCTTGCCGAGCACACGGCCCATCACCTTCCGTACACTCGCCTCATCGTCCAGCACCAGGACGGTTGCCTGTGTGTCCGTGGCATGTGCGTACATGACCTTCGTGGAGCTGGAAGGGTCACCGACACGCAGCGTTGCCATAGGAAATCGATTCATCGCAATCTGATGACCATTGCGTACCCGTTTGCTGGCGACTCGTAAGATGGTGCATGCGAACTGTTTAGAGACACGAGGCGACGCTCGGCCCTGCCGGCCCTCCGATCTGAGTGTGTGATTTCAGCACACGAGCTACGATTTCGTGACCGGCCCCGTTCACACCGGCCGTGCGAATTCGGACTCTCACGCAGTCACACCAAGCGATGACGCGACAGAGGCGAGCCGTCGGCCGGCGGTGGCGGCGGCTGGGGCCGGGTGGGATCGGGACGGCGCTCATCCCGTCAACCGGGTGCGCGATCACGCGCACGTGCTGTGGAACCGCAGCACCGCATTACTTCGCTTCGGCCAGCGCCAGCACCGCGTAAGCGGTGGCGACATCCCGCATGAAGCGTCCGCGATCTGACGCCGGGTCACGGTCCTTGTTCAGCGACGAGGCGGGCCAGGAGCCGTCCGGATCCTGGTGGCTTCTGAGCCACGCGAGCCCGTTCACGAGCCTGGCGTCATCGGGCGCCACACCGGCCCGTTGCAGCGCGTAGGTCACCAGCCCGGTGGCGTAGCCGTCGCTCCCGGTGGCGAGCGGTGTGCCATCGCTACGCTCGAACGTCCCGAGCGACGCGAGACTCCAGCCGCCATCCTCCCGCTGGAGTCGCCACGTCTCGTCGATGATCGCCTGTCGCTGGTGCGTGTCCAGCGAACCGGGCAGGAGAGTCGAGGCCCACAGCGCGGTCAGACGGTTGAAGAGATTCTGTCGGTCGGCCTCGCGGCGCAGATACGCGCGCAGCCGCGCCACCTGTGTCTGGATCCCGGGCGTCGACCCGTACCCGCCGGGCGCGCTCCCTACGGCAACCGCCGCCAACGCCGCCCCGTAGTACTGCGCGGCCGCCGTTTCCCACGGTTCGAGCCGGAAGTTCAGCCAGGGCCACGCCCCGGCCGCGTCTCCGGTCGGCACCTGCAGCGCCCAGAGGTTGTCGAACGCCTGGCGGGTGGTCTCGCTGAGCGTGCCCGCGCGCGCGTCACGGTTGGCCAGAATCAGCGCGTTGAGAATCGCCTCGGTGCCGCGGGACTCGCTGGTCTTCGGCGGGCGGAACTGCTCGTCGCTGTAAAACGGCTCGACCGCCTGCCACGCCGTGACCCGCGTCTCGACGTTCTCCAGCAGCCGGCGCTCCACCGCGCCGGGCATCGTCCCCGTCGCCCCGGTGCGCAAGGCGGTCCGCGCCAGCGCGTACGGCGTCGAGGTGTGACACGAAACACAGGAGGTCCCGCGGTCCCGGGCCGCGGTTGGCCAGTCCATCCACCACGCTTGCCTGGCGTCGAGATACGCCGACGCCGCCTCTCGATTCCATGTGTCTGGATCCTGGGCTGCCGCGCGCTCGCCGACACCCGCCAGCCGCTCGAATGCAGCGGGACCTGCACCACCGGCTGCGAGCCCCGCGATGAGGCATCCCGCCAGACCAACCATCCCACACCGCATCATCTGCACACCCATCGCACCGCAGCCCCCTTCATAGCACACGAGGGTCGGCCCCCCGTCCTGGGAATTATGTAGCGAACCTCAGAGACAGAGCATTAGAATCGACGACCAGCGCACATGCCTAGGATACTCGCCGTGCTGGCCCTCGCCTGGCTCACGGGTGTCGCGTGCACCGCTCCCCCGAGAGCCGCCCGTCAGGCCGCCACTCCACTGATCGACGTCTGGACCCGTGGCCTCGCGGCGTTCGGGGTCTTCGTGCCCAGCGAGCAGCCGCGACGGGACGCGGACGGCAACCGGCGCCCACCGCACTACACCATCGACGGCGCCGAACGACTCGGGCGGGACCCGCTGCTCGACTATCTCTTCCTCAACCTCGAGGGGGCGTACGACGCGGCGGCGGTCGACACCCTCGTGGCGGGTCTCGCGCGGGTGAGCGCCGAGGACCGGCCGACGCTGCTGGTCCGTATCCCGCCCATCGAGCGAGACGGCGAGCAGGCGGCCAGATCGCGGGTGCATGACGCCCTGACCCGAGGCGCCGATGGCATCGTGCTGCCGCACATCCGCAGTCCCGAGGAGGCGCGGGTCGCCGTACGCTTCTTCCACGAAGCCGGGGCGGACGTCTGGTCGCCGTCGAATCCGGACGGCCGCATCATCGCCATGCTGATGATCGAGGACCCCGGTGCGCTCGAGGCCGCCCAGGCGATCGCCGAGACACCGGGGTACAGCGTACTGTCCTGCGGGATCGGCAGTCTGTCCGGCGCCCTGGGTGGCGACCGTGACGCCGGCGAGGCCGCGGCCGAAGTGGTCCTGGGTCACGCCACCAGTGTCGGCATGCCCAGCATGATGACGGCGAACCGCGCCAACATGATTCACCGGGTCGAACAGGGATACCTGGGCCTGCTGCTGCAGATGGGGGACGACACGGCCGAGACCATCCAGCTCGGCCGGGCGGCGGCAGGCCGGTAAAGGGTGTCGGCGGGACATCGCAGATCTCGACGACGTCGGTGCCCAGCCGCTCTGGAGCCAAGACGGTATCGAGCGCTTCCACCGATGCCCCGGCGGCGCGTTGCTCGAGCGTACCCCTTCACCTGAGGTAGTGCCCCACCACTCCGGCCGGGATGAAATATGAGGCATTCATTGGCGAGCGCCTCGTCGAGGGCGGCCGTCCCGCCCGTGAACAACCGCGCATCGGGTGTGAGCACGGCCTGACCCACGTGCGCGTCGGCCAGGCGGTCGATCACCGAGCCTGCAATCTCGAGGGCGTCGCGCCATCGTCTGGACAGGTCGGCCGGCCGCGGCGCGGGACCATCGAACGCGAGAGACGCCACTTCCTCGGCCGAGTAGCGCGACGAGCGGCGAGAATCCCGGGGCCTTCCCACAGGCGGCCCAGGCCAGGTACCCCAGCGGCTGTAGGTGCCTGTCGCACGCCACGACGTCCACCCAACCCCGCGCTTCGAGCCGGCCAACGAGGGCCAGGACCTTGTTCGTCCCCAGGTCGAACGGATGGAGCACGAGACCCAGCTCGTCATGCTCAACCAGCGGGAAAAACCGGCACGCGCTGTCGCGCACCCATTCCATGACGAGGAGGGCGGACTCACCCGAGACCGTGGCTTCCACCTATCCCGGGCGTTCACGCAGCGCTGTCACGGTGTATCCCGCTGACTCGAGCGTTGTGCGATCGCGGTCCCAGGAGCGCGCCACCGCCTCGGTCGTATCGTGAAACACGTCCAGGTCTCGAGACAGGCGACGCATCCCCGCTCCGGTCCCGCCTCCTTGTCACCACGTCCCGAACGATGGTTCATGCGACCGGTCTATACCGGACTGTTTTCGACGACTCCTGTTCCTCGAACCGGTGCGCCTCTGAGACGGGGATGGTCCCCGGCACCGCCGCCTCCATGGCGCCCGAGCAGGCAAAGGGAAGCCGGTCGACAAGCGCGCCGACATCTTGGCGTTTGGGGCCGTGCTGTTCGAGACGCTGACCTGGGCTCGACCGTTCGCCGGCGACGATGTGTCCGAAATACTGGCAGAGATCGTCACGAAGGAGGTCGGCGAAGGACGGGCGTTGCCGACGTCCCAGCCCAGAGGAGATCCACACGCCGTCCTCAGCCGCGCAACAACGCTCCGACGACGGCGAGCAGCACCGTCACCTGCATGCCGACCAGCCACAGAAAGTGGCGGGAGAGCTTCTGGTCCAGGCCGTCGATGCGACCTGCGAGCTTCTGTTCGGCCGCGTCGATGCGGCCCGCGAGCTCCTCGCGGAACCGGTCGATTTTCAGGTCGACGGCGTCGATTCGACCCACGAGCTCCTCGCGGAACCGGTCGATCTTCAGGTCGACGGCGTCGATTCGACCCACGAGCTCCTCGCGGAAACGGCCGATCTTCAGGTCGAGTCCATCCATGCGGTGGGTGAATTGGATGACCGCGTCCCCGAGGCCGGCCATTCCGCGGCCGTGTTCTTCCACCCGGCCCTCCAGATAGGCGAGACGTTCTTCGACAGTCGGCATGCGGCGGGCGGCTCCTCCCGGTGACAGGCTGCTAAGCGCCCCCGCTCAGCATCAGTCTAGCGCACGCGCCAGACACCCGTCCCTCCCGCCTTCCGGCACGATCCATCCCGACCACCTCGCGCCGGTATTTGGCCCGTTCGTCGGACTGGCAAGACACCCGGTACGTCGCATCTGCCATCATGACTCGTTTGGTTCCCTGCAGAAACGGCACTCGGCCGTACGCCGCCCTCTGCGTCGCGAGGCCGGACTGTCCGTCCCTCGCGTGATCCCGAGCGGCTGCAATCGGAGGGCTACGGTGAGGAGTCAGGAGGAACTTTGAACGCCGGGGATCGCGTGGGCGTGTATGAAATCACCCGCCTTCGCTCTCTGCGAGAGCTTCGGCAGGGCAGGCCCGCCTGAATCACGAGATGTCGCTCGAGCCAGGAATGCAGATCGGGTCGTACAAGGTCACCGGCCACCTGGGCACCGGCGGGATGGGGGAGGTCTACCGCGCTCTCGATATGAAGCTCGAGCGTGACGTTGCCATCAAAGTGCTTCCCGAAGAATTCACCCGCGATGAAGAGCGGCTCGCTCGGTTCGAGAGGGAAGCGAAGCTCCTCGCCTCGTTGAATCACCCTCACATCGCAACGCTGCACGGACTGGAGATCGCGGACGGAACGCGATTTCTCGTTATGGAGCTCGTCGAGGGCGAGACGCTGGCGGAGCGGATCAGCCGAGGTGCGATTCCGGTCGACGAGGCGCTGCCGCTGTTCCTACAGATTGCCGAGGGTCTAGAGGCTGCTCACGAGAAAGGCGTCATTCATCGCGACCTCAAGCCCGCCAACATCAAGGTCTCCGCAGATGGCCGCGTGAAGATCCTAGACTTCGGATTGGCCAAGGCGATGGCTCCAGAGGAACCCGCCTCGGGTGAACCGGACGTATCACAGTCACCGACTCTCACCCTCGCCGCCACCCGACGCGGAGAGATCCTCGGCACCGCCGCCTACATGTCGCCGGAGCAGGCGCGTGGAAAGCCCGTCGACAAGCGGGCCGACATCTGGTCGTTCGGCTGCGTGGTCTTCGAGCTACTGACCGGGGAGCGAGTCT
>JADFPE010000218.1 GCA_022562495.1 Acidobacteriota bacterium | reverse complement strand
GTCTGGCGGCGTTGTTCCTCGGTCGAATACTGCCGGTATGCTCCCTCGTCTCGCCTTGCCAGGCCGGCGCTTCACCACCCTCGGTGCGACGCACGACTTTCACCACGGACTGCTAGTGCGTCTTCGCGACGATGTTGAAGAAATCGAACAGCATGCCGACCACCTCTGTGCTCTGGGAGATGAACAGCGAGTGATCGCCGCCGGCGATCTCGACGTAGAGGTGCTCCATCCCCAGCTCCTTCATCCGCGCCACTGACGCGCGAGACCGCTCGACCGGCACCGTCTCGTCCGCTGAGCCGTGCAACACCAGGAACGGGATGTGCCGGATGGCATCCTCGTCCACGTAGCTGGCGCTCATGCCGCCACCGGCCGCGGCGGCCAGCCCGGCCCAGACGTCCGGATACCGGCTCGCGATGTAGTAGGTGCCGGCGCCGCCCATCGAGTGGCCCCAGAGATAGATGCGGTTCGCGTCGATGTTGAGCTCCTTGGTGACCAGTCTGAAAACGTTCATCACGTCGGTCTCGGCCAGCTCGTCCTGTCGCTCGTTGCCGCGATAGCCATACCCGCCTCGTCGTGTATAGCCCAGCGGGGTGACGACGATATACCCGTCACGTTCGGCGCGGTCGAGAAACCCCGCATACCCCATCAGCCAGTCGTACTGCCGCCCGGCGCCATGCAGCGACACCATCAGCGGGTACGGCGTGGTGCCGTCATAGGAGGTCGGCACAAAGAGCGCGTATGGCAGCGTCTCGCCCGTGTCCTTCATCGTGTACGTCCGGTGCTGGACACGCGGGTCGGTGATGGCGCTCTCGTCGTCGCGTGCGTCCCGTTGCGCCAGGGCTGCGGTCGCTGAGCCGAGCATCAGGGCCAGGGAAAGTGCGCCGATCCGTCGTCCGATCGTCATGGTCATGTCTCGTGCTCCAGGTGTGCGTATCGTGCGGAGGGTAGAAGAAGGTCTGAGGCCTGTCAACAACGGCGTGGGACCCGCGCGCCGCGTGTATGTTTTTGTCGAAGGGTGCGAAGATCGGCGCGTGCGTGCCCTCCCACGGCCGCTCCTCGTCACGCTGGCGGTGGTCTTCGCCGCGGCTACCGTCCTCTACAGCGCCATCTGGATGTACGCCGTTCGGTGGGAACGGGACGTGCGGACGGGCATCACCCTTCCATTCCCGCCACCCCTAACCGGCTCCTTCTCCATTGACGGCATGGAAGAAGGCGGCCCGGCTCAGCAGGCCGGCCTCGTGGTGGGCGACCGGGTTGTGGCGGTCAACGGCCGGGCGCTCGACTCGCCCAATCAGTATTGGGACGCGGTGTATCACGGGCGGCCCGGGGACGTCGTCAGCGTGACGGTCGAGCGCCCGGGCGAACCGGCGCCCGTGACCTTCGATGTGACTCTGGGCCCGGCCCCGGCGTTGCCAGGCGAAGAGCGGCCGCTGGCCCTGACCCTCCTGGATCAGGCCGTTAGTTCCTTTCCCGTCTTGTTCGTCATCGTGGGCCTGGGGGTCCTGTTCCTCCGTCTCGAAGACCTTAACGCCTGGCTGCTGGCGTTGCTGTTCGGAGGCTTCATCGCTGTGGCGCCGCTTCTTAATGTCGAAGCAGACATTCCACCGGCACTGCGCGGGTTTGAGGTGGCCTACGGGTTCACGTTTTCCGGATTGATGGGACCGCTCTTCTACTATTTCTTTGCCGTGTTTCCGACGTCGTCACCGATCGATCGCCGCCTGCCGTGGTTGAAGCAGGTGTTGCTGGGCCTGGGCGTCGCGGTGTCGGTACCGTTAGGGCTGTGGGCGTTCGTCGCCGGCGGTTTCCAGCCGCTGCTCGAGTTGGCTGATCGAGTAGATGAGGCTGGCTTTGGTTTTGTGTTGAGCGGGTTCATCTTCGGAACATGCGGGCTCGGCTTCGTGTCGCTGCTGTGGAACGCCCTCGGCGCGACGACCACCGACGTGCGCCGGAAGACGCGAGTCATCGTCTTCGGGACGGTTGTCGGTGTGGGCCCGGCCACGCTGCTGCAAGCAGCAGGCGCCTACCTCAATCGAGCGCCTTTTGAGGAGTTCCCGTTCTGGATCTGGGCACCTTGCGTCCTCGCCACCTTTCTGATGCCGCTCTCCTTTGCCTACGCGGTCGCGCGGCACCGCGTGTTGGGCATCCCGCAGCTCCTGCGGCTGGGATTGCAGTATGCGTTCGCCCGCAAGCTGCTGCTGTCGTTGGTGCCACTGCTCGCCGGCGTGCTGGTGCTCGATCTCTTGCTACACGCCGACCAGCCGCTGATCGACGTCCTCCGGGCGCGCGGTTGGGTCTACGGGGCGCTCGGCGGGCTGGCCCTGGTGACGCAGACGCAGCGGCAGCGCTGGCTCGGCGCGCTGGATCGGACGTTCTTCCGCGAGCGCTACGATGCGCGGCGCCTCCTGGGCGAGGTGGTCGAGGAGGTCGGCGAGGCGACCAGCTTCGAGCAGGTGGCGCCCCGGGCGGTCGCCCGGATCGAGGCGGCGCTGCATGCCGAGTTCGTGGCGGTCTCGATGCTCACCCCGAACGACACCAGCTTCCGCAACGTCGCGTCAGCGCCGGCCGGCCGGGCGCCGCTGGCGTTATCGGCCGACAGCAAGGTGGTGGCGCTGCTGCAGGTACTGGGCAAGCCGCTCGAGGTGTCGCTGTCGGGGACCAGCTGGCTGCAGCAGCAGTTGCCGCACGAGGAGACGGACTATCTCAGGCAAGCGCGTATCGACCTGCTGGTGCCGATCGCCGGCGGGCCCGGCCGGACCCAGGCGTTGCTCGCGCTCGGACCGAAGCGATCCGAGGAACCCTACACCGCCGAGGACCAGGAGATCCTGGTGTCGGTTGCCACGAGCCTCGCGCTCCTGCTGGTTCGTCCGATGCCAGCGCCGGCGCCGCACACAGATGCCTTCGAGGAGTGTCCGCAGTGCGGTGCCTGCTACGACACCGGTGTGTCCCAATGCGCGGAGGAGGGGGCCCGGCTGAACCAGGTGAGGGTGCCGCGGGTACTCGCGGACCGGTATCGCCTCGACCGGCGGCTCGGGCGGGGCGGGATGGGGACGGTGTATGTGGCCACCGACGCCGCGCTCGAGCGCCGGGTGGCCGTCAAGGTGATCCGGGACGACCTGGTCGGCAGCGTTGACGCGGCGGACCGGTTCCGCCGGGAAGCGCGCGCCACTGCCGCCTTTTCACACCCGAACGTCGTCACCGTGCACGATTTCGGGGTCGATCGAGACACCCGCGCGTTCCTCGTGATGGAGCTGCTGGACGGTACGAACCTGCGGGACGAGCTGACGCGGCAGACGCGGCTGCCGGCGGACCGGTCGCTGCGGGTCCTGCGCGCGGTCTGCTCGGCGGTCGAGGCGGCCCATACCCGGGACCTGGTGCACCGCGACCTCAAGCCGGAGAACATCTTCCTGACCCGCGCGCCGACCGGCGAGGTGATCAAGGTGCTCGACTTCGGCATCGCGAAGTTCGTGTCGGCGACGTCGGCGTCCGAGGCGGCGACCGCCGAAGGGACCGTGCTCGGCACGGTGCGCTACATGCCGCCCGAACAGTTACGGGGCGGGACGGTGCAGCCGGCCTGGGACCTCTGGGCGCTGAGCGTCGTGGCCTACGAGATGTTGACGGGAGCGCACCCGTTCGCCGGCGCCACGATCGACGAGACGCACCAGGCGATCCTGGGTGCCCGGTTCGCGGCGGTCGCGACTCATCTCCCCGACGCTCCATCCGGCGCACAGACGGTCTTCGAGCAGGCGTTCGCCGTGGACCCGGCCGACCGGCCCGGTTCCGCCGCGGGGCTGCTCAGACAGTTCGAACAGGGCTTCTTGCCGTCATGAGGCGACACCACCGATGGCCCATGTTCTGATCGTCGGTGCCGGCCCCGCGGGTGCAACAGCTCCCGCCCCGGCTGGTCTTCGGCGGAGGCTGGCGAGCCGGCCTGACCCTGGGCATGGCACGCCTGCTCGTCCGCAGCGGTCTTGCCCCGCTCCTCTTCGCCCCGGTCGCGCGACAGCCAGGCAGTCGCGTCACCACCGTCCGGCTGCGTGTGTAGTCGATCAGAGTGCGTCTGTTCGCTTTCCTGTCCCCGGTCGTTATCATATGTGGACGTCCAGCGCATTTTATGCAGAGAGACACGTCGGAGGGACGTGTCTCCGCGTGGCCGGCTGATCGCCGCTCGATCGCACGACGGGTGGCATCGGGACGAAGACGTCGATGCCACCCGAGACGATCGCCCGCTATCGCATCATCCGCCTGCTCGGTGGCGGCGGTCAGGCAAACGTTTATCTCGCCGAGGATCCCACCCTGGACCGCCAGGTGGCGCTGAAGCTGCTGGCGTCCGAGGCGCTGTCGGACGAGCAGGCCTTCCACCGGCTTCGGCGCGAGGCGCGGGCGGCCGCCGCGCTCGACCATCCCAACATCTGCCCCATCTACGAGGTCGGTCAGGACGACGGCCAGGCCTTTATCGCGATGCAGTACGTGGAGGGCGAGACGCTCTCCGATCAGCTGCTGCGCGGACGGCTGACACCAGGTCGGGCGATCGAGCTGGCCATCCAGGTAGCCGACGCGCTTGCGGTCGCGCACCGCCAGGGAGTGATCCACCGGGACATCAAGCCGAGCAACATCATGATCACCGCGCGCGGTCAGGTGAAGGTGCTCGACTTCGGGATCGCGACACGGGGCGCGACAGAGGACCCGAACGAGGGTCCCACCGTCTCGACCCTAGACCAGACCGGGATGATCGCCGGCACCGCGCCTTACATGTCGCCGGAGCAGGTGCAGAACCAGCCGCTCGACGGCCGCAGCGACCTGTTCGCCCTGGGTGCCGTGCTGTATGAGTGCCTGACCGGCCAGCGGGCGTTTTCCGGGCGGAGCACGCTCGAGATCTGCGGCGCGGTGCTGCACGTCGAGCCGACCCCGCCATCGCGGGTCCACCAGGCGCTGACGCCGGCGCATGACCGACTCTGCCGGACCCTGCTCGCGAAGAACCCCGCGGACCGGGTGCAGAACGCCGACGAAGCGCGACGGCTGCTCGAGCTGGCGCTCGACACCGAGATGGTGCCACGACTGGACCCGGAGCCCGAGACGGCTTCGGTGCCGCCGGCGCCCCGGCCGAGCCGGAGCCCACGATGGGTCCTGATGGGGGTGTCGTCGCGGCGGTGGCCGCCGCCGTGCTCGGCTATGTCGTCGCCGAGCGCTCCTGGGGGCCGGCGTTGCCGCCACCCCCGGCCGATGCGCAACAGTGGTATGAGATCGGTGCCGAGGCGCTGCGACAGGGGACCCCGCTGCGCGCGGCGCGGGCGCTCGAGCAGGCGGTCACTGTGCACGACGAGTTCCCGCTGGCGCACGCCCGGCTCGCGCAGGCGCGACACCGCCTCGACGAGTCGAGCCGCGCACTCGAGTCCCTGTTGTATGCCAGCACCCTGGTGCCCGACCGTTCGCGTCTCGATGCGGAGGACCGGTTGTATCTGGATGCGATCGGGGGCATGGTGCGGCGTGACTTCCCGGCCGCCTACGCCGCCTACGCCGAGCTGGTCGACCGGCTGCCCGGCCGCGCCGAGCTCCATCTGGAGCTGGGGTATGCGCACGAGAGTGACGACGATCCCGAGGCGGCGCTGGCCAGCTATGCCCGGGCGCTCGAGATCGACCCGCAGTACCCGCCGGCGCTGCTCGGACGGGGTGTTCTGCAGGGGCGTGCCGGAGAGGTCGACGCGGCGCTGCGGAACTTCGAGAGGGCCGAGACGATCTATACGCATTGCGAGCAACGGAGAGGGCCGGGCGGAGGTGCTCTACCAGCGCGCCGTGCTGCTGAACCAGCTCGGTCGTCGTGACGAGGCGGAGGTGGATCTGCAGGAGGTCCTCGAGCTTGCGAGCGCGGGTGACCAGACGGACCAGCAGACCCGGGCGCTGGGCCAGCTCAGCAGCATCGCGCGCGCGGGCGGCGATTTCGACGCCGCCGAGCGATACGCGCGCGACGCGATCGAGGCGGCCCGTAGTCGCCCCGCGCTGACTGCGCGCGCGACGATCGGGCTCGGGGCCGTCCTGATGCTACAGGGCGACGGCGCGGCAGCGCGGCCGGCGTTCCTCGAGGCGTTGCGGGTGGCCGAGCTGTTCGGCGCCGACCGGTCCGAGGGTAGGGCCCAGCTCATGCTCGGGAGCCTGGCACTCAGCCGGAACGACCTGGATGAGGCAGATCAATACACCCGGTCCGGTCTGGAGTTCTACCGCGAAGGCAACTACCGCACCGAGATCTCGCAGGCGCTCTCGATCCTCGGGGAGATCGACAACCGACGTGGCAACCTCGACCAGGCCGAGGCCACCTTCCGCGAGCTGCTCGCGCTCGGGCGTGAGTTGGGGAACGACCGTACGGTCGCCCGGGCACACTATGATCTGGCGTCGGTGCTCGAGCGGCGTGGCGACTATCCCGGTGCGGTCAGCGAACAGACGGCCGGCATCAGCCTGCTGGCCGAGCTGGGAGATGCGGTCTCGCTGGCCTACGCGCGCACCGACCGGACCAAGGTGCTGTCCCGGCTCGGCCGGGTCGAGGACGCGCGCACGAGCCTAGAGGCGCTCGATATCGACGGACAGCCCGAGCGGCTGGCCGCGCAGCTCCGACCCACAGTGCTGCTGGTCGAGGCCCGCCTGGCCCTTGTCGCGGAAGACGTCGAGACGGCCCTCGATCGTGCGCAACAGGCCGTACGTCTGGCCGCCGACACGGGAGACGAATTGATCGGCATCGAGGCGATGACGCTCCTGGCCGTCGCGCAGGCGCGTCGTGGCAACGCGACCGCCGCTGTCGCGCGGTCCGCAGAGGCGCACACGCGCGCCCAGGTGCTCGGCGATCCGGTGCTGACGATTATGACCCTGCTTCCCCAGGCCGAGGCGCGGCTCGCTGCCGGTCAGGGGGAGACGGCGCTGGCGCTGGCGGTCGAGGCCCTGGACGAGGCGGAGTCGCGAGAGCAGTGGGTGCAGGCCTGGCATGCCGCCGTGCTGGCCCGGCTGGCCAGTTCGGACGTCGGTGATGCGGCAGGGGTGACGGCGTACAAGACACGCCAAGACGAGCTGCTCAACCATCTGCGAGCGCAGTGGGGCGATGCGGCGGTGGACCAGTATGTGCGGCGTCCGGACATCGCGGTGCTGCTCACCTAAAGACGCCGAGGCCCGAATCGTTTCATCTCAGGAGAGGAGCGCAATCAATGGCATGGAACCCGATCATCGTCGACGGCGGATCGCCGTTTCGGATCAGGTATCCGAAGGAGTTCACTGCGACATATGAGTATGTCCCAACCAACGAACGTTCGAGACTTACGCTGGAGACCGACGGCGAGTACGGAGACATCGATGCCATCAATGTCCATCCGAGGAAGAGTTCCCAAGCGATTAGGAGCCACCATAGGCACGACTGCGAGATAAAGGTCAAGCCGTCAGACGGGGGCAACATCAAGGTAAAGCTGAACGCGGAAGACCAGTCGCTGGTGATCGATTGCTACCCGCTCCAGCTTGTGAAGACCGCCGACGAACGTGAGTATACGTCTACCGATCAGCATGTTGGGATCAAGAAGATCACGGTCAAAAAATTGTTCGACAAGGAATACAAGAAGCACAACAAGCTGACGTTTCACACAGACGATGAAACAGAGCAAGAGGTTGCACAAGCCTAGCTGAGGAAGGGGGGTCGGCATCAGACGTGTCGGTGTCCGGCGCTACCGTCCCGCCCCTCGGCCCTGCCCGCTGGTCGTCGTCTCCGAATAGCGGAACGACTTGTCGGGGAAGGGTGGCGGCTCGGGCACCGCGCGCGGGTCTTCGACGATCTTGTCGAGCAGGTAGCGAATCGCCGCGTCGAGCTGGGCATCCTCGCCGCCAAACGTCGCGTGCGGCAGGTTCTCGACGACGATGTCCGGCTCGACCCCGTGGTTCTCGATGAGCCACTCGCGCTCCGGTCCGTAGACCCCCATCATCGGCGCACGTGCCAGGCCGGTGTCGCTGAGCCGGTTCGCCGAGCTCAGCCAGATTTCGCCACCCCACGTGCGGACCCCGATGATCTCGCCCAGCCCGAGCCGTCGGAACCCCTCGGCGAACGCCTCACCGTCCGAGGCCGTGTCCTCGTCGACCAGCACCACCATGTGGCCGCGGAAGGCGTACTGCATGTTCCAGGACGGTGGCTTGTCGCGTTCCTGGAAGTAGAACCAGGCGCGTCGCATGAGCGTCTCGAGCAGGATGCTGTCGATGTTGCCGCCGCGGTTGTGCCGTACGTCGAGAATCAACCCGGCCCGGTTGTACACCGGGTAGAACTGCT
>JADFPE010000217.1 GCA_022562495.1 Acidobacteriota bacterium | reverse complement strand
CACGCTGTTCGATTTCTTCAACATCGTCGCGAAGACGCACTAGCCCCGAAGCGCACGTGGTTGTCTATGTGGCGCAGGCCTTCAGGCCTGTGGGGCAAGGCTGACGCCTTGCCCCACTGATGTGTACAGCGTGTGTTCCGGTGTGGTGACGTCAGACGGGGGCCTCACGTCGTGTCCGCAACCATTTCACGACGAGATAGACAACCACACCAACCGCCAGCACCGCCCCGACGAGCGGATAGTATCGCTGCAGCGTCTCGACCGCCTGGTCGCCGAGACGGACGGCCAGATACGCCTCGCCACCGAAGCGGATCATCCGTCCCGCGAACACCGCCGCGACGAAGCGTTGCCAGGGCATTCCGACGAACCCCGCGACGAGCATGAAGACCTTTGTTGGAAGGGGCGGCGGGGCCAGGACCGCCACCATCATCGCCAGGATGTCGTTCGCGAGGACCTTCTCGGTCACCCACCGGCGCTTCTCCGGGTCGAGTCGCCGCAGCGCCATCTCACCACCGGTGCGCCCCACGCGGTACAGGACGAGACAGCCGAGGGTCGAACCGACGGAGGCGGTCAGCGCGAACAGGATGAACCGTGACGGCTGCTGCCAGGCCAGCAGCATGAGGACGAGGTCGACGCCGCCGGGAAGCGGCACGCCGGCGGAATCGAGCAGCGCGATGAGGAACAGCCCGGGCATACCGAGTGCCAGCAAGCTGTCGCGGAATCCATCCATGTCGGTCGTTGGAAGAGTAAGGATCTACCGATGCGAGCGCACCTGCCCCGGCAGGGCGCCGGTGATTCGCGCGCCGTCGATGACGAGGTCGTAGGCGTCCTGAGCCAGCGGTGCGGACGCCGCCACGGCGTGCAGCAAGGCGCACGGTAGGAGCAGGCCGATGCGCATGATGCACGAAAAGGGGTCGACAGGACCGCCTAAGTGGCCCCGGTCATCATTACGGTAGCATTCGGCTGGCGATGCATCACACCGGTCTCGGTGCAACGCTGGACTTCCACCGCAGGCTGCTATGCTATCCTGCCTGGCCGATACCGGTTCCACGCCATGCTGATGCTGCTCGATCGAGTGCTGGCGCTGGCGGTCGCCGCCATCGTCGCGGGGGCGGTGTTCGTGACAGCGATAGCGCTCTGGTCCTGGTGGGCGCCGGCCGGGCCGGTCGCGGGCGAAGTGACGAGCCCCGCCACGCCTGCGTCGCCGGATCGCCTCGACTCGACGCCGGTGCCCCGCTGAGCTTTACCTTTTGCGGCGCGCACTGGTATCCTTCATGTTGGATATCAACGTGGCCTTTGGTGGACGGACCCACCGCGAGCCGACGGGTCTTCCAACCGCTCTCCCCATAGCGCGTCGATTCGACAGACCCGTTCGTCTGCTCGGGCCGGACCCCATCCCGTTCCAGGGAGGTGACGATTTGGCAACACGCGGACGACCGACACAGCAGAAACGGCAGAAGGAGCGCGTCCGGCAAGAGCAACGCAAGATCAAAGATGCCCGGCGGCAGGAGGCGAAAGATCGCAAGGAGGCGGCGCCACCGCCGCCACCCGGTGTGGACAGGGATCTCGACGGGATCGTCGCCGGGCCGCAGCCGCTGACCGAGTGGCAGCAGGAAGGGCTCGCCGCGTTCGAAGCGGCCGAGGAAGCGGCCGAGGAAGAGGCCGAGGAAGAATCGGAAGGGGAGGCGGCCGACCAGAACGGCTGACCGGACCTGACCGGACCCTTATTGGCGATCGAAGCGGACCTTCCAGGCTCGTGCCGTGCTCATCGTGAACCCATCAACGGCGCCATCCGCGCCCTGGGTGAACGCCAGATAGAACCCCGACGTGAAGAACCCGCCCGGATAGGTCGGGGTCAGCAGCAGCGTGCCCAGCTTGCGTTGCCGGGCGACCAGCCGGCCTCCGTCCACTGACAGCGTGTACTGCACCGCCAGATCGGCGCTGTAGTAGCTGCCCGCGAACGACGCCAGCTCCACGGCCGTCGGCCGCCAACGCGGCTGCCGTGTGAAGGTCCCCTCAAGGGGTCCACTCAGTCGCAGCGTCACAACGCCGGCAGACCGGTCGAAGGTGCCGACGGTGGACGACCCACCCAGGCGGAATTGGTCCGGCCCGATCGGCACGAACGTGTCGGCCGACCCGCCACTGAGGATCGTGAGCGCACCCTCCCGCACGATCAGGTGCAGGGGGGTATCGCTCTCCTCGCGGCGGTAGAACCCGGTGAGCTCCTCCAGTGGCTCGACAGCCGTCGCCGGAGGCGAGACCGGGTCGGACGACGCGGGAGGTTGGCCGTCCGACGCTGCTGAGGACCCCGGGGGCAACTCACCCTCGTCGGAGCCCGTGGGCTCGAGATAGACGTCGGCAACCGCGCGCACCAGCCGATCGGGGTCGGACGACGGGAAGTTGCAGAACACCGCGACCGACAACCGGCGGTCGGGAAACCGGAGGAACTCGGCGCGATAGCCGGCGTCGGCCCCGCCATGCCCGACGGTCGGCTGCCCCCGGTAGACGCCGTGCGCCAGACCCGCAGCGTAGGAGATCACCCGGTCGCCAGACAGCGTGCCGCGCCGGAGCAGATCGGCGAGCACGTCGCGCCCGCCTACCTCGGCGGTGTAGAAGTTACGGTCCCACCGCGCGAGATCCTCGACGGTCGTCAGCAGACCGGTGGCGCCCACGGTGTCGAAATCCGGGATGCTGACCCGGTGAACGCCATCATCACCCCGCGCGTAGGCGTAGGCGCGGTGACGCACGATCGCGGTATGGTCGTCCTCGAACCGGGTCTGGCTCATTCCGAGCGGCGCGAAGATACGGGCGTCGGTGAACTCTCGAAACGGTTGACCACTCACCCGCTCTACCACCACGGCGAGCAAGGTGTACCCGGTGTTGCTGTAGAGGAAGGCCGAGCCAGGCTCGAAGTTGAGCGCCCGCTGACGCGACGTCAGGTCCAGCACGTCCGCTTGCCTGACGACGTCCTCCTGCCAGCGCCACCCCGCCATCCGCAGCAGACTCCACTGGTCGCGCAACCCGCTCGTGTGATGCGCCAGATGCCCCAGGGTGATGCGGGAGCCGAAGTCCGGGACCTCGGGGACGTAGCGCCGGATGTCGTCGTCCCACGAGACGCGGCCCTCGGACACGAGCAGCGCAACCGCCATGGCGGTGAACTGCTTCGCGATCGAGGCGACGTGAAAGACCGACGACGGCGTGATCGGGATGTCGTATTCGAGATTGGCGCTGCCGTACCCGTGCGCGTACACGATGCGGCCGTCCCGCATCACCGACACGGCGCAGCCTGGCGTGTCGGGGCGGTCCCATCGAGCGAAGACCTGGTCCACGCGGGCCTCGTCGCCGGGGCCCTGCGCCCAGACGACCGCCAGCGACGCCAGCGCCAGCACGCCGGCCATGGCGACGACGACGCCTGCGGTGCACGTTCCCTCTCGGGTCCTCATGCGGTCACTCGTCGCGGAGCGCCACCATCGGCACCACCCGGGTCGCGCGGCGCGCCGGCAGGTAGGAGGCTAGCAGCATCGACGCGGCGAGCACCAGCGGCGCCAGCAGGAAGACCATCGGGTCGAGCGTGCTGACCTCGTAGAGCAGGCTGGCGAGCAGTCGTGCCGTGCCGACCGACAGCAGCAGGCCGACAGCAAGACCGGCCAGGGTCAGGACGACGCCTTCACGCAGCACCATCCACAACACGTCGCTCGGGCCGGCGCCGAGCGCCATCCGGATGCCGATCTCGCGGGTTCGCCGGCTGACCGCGTAGGCCTTCACGGCGTAGAGGCCGATGACCGCCAGGAACAGCGCCAGCGCCCCGAACGTGGTGAAGACACTGGCACCCGCCCGCACCACCCAGACGCCGGCGCTGTCGGCGCGAAAGTCCTCGAGCGTCTTGAGCGCCAGCACCGGCAGACGCTCGTCGAACACTCGCACCTCTTCACGGACGGTCCGCAGCATCGCCTGCGCCGTCGCCCGCCCGCCGGCGGCGAGTCGCAGGTGCACGTGCATGTTGGCGCGGTACTGCCACCCGAACGGGACGTAGACGGTCGGCGTCGGCTGCTGGTCGAAGATGTCGTTACGCCGCCCGGGGGCGAGCCCCACGACCGACAGCGGGTCGCTCAACCGCCCGGTCGGCCCGTCCCGGAAGCGGATCTGCTGGCCGAGCGGGTCGCTGTCCGGCCACAGCGCCTGTGCCAGCGTGACGTCGACGATCGCCACCGCCGGCGGTGTGTCCGCCTGCTCCTCGGCGTCGGTGAACTCCCGGCCCCGGAGCATCGACAACCCGAGCGACCGGAAGTAGTCGCGCCCGACGATCGTGAAGATCGCGGACCGGCTCTGGGGCCCGTCGGCACCGGTTGCACCAACCGGTTCCACCCCACGTCCCTCCGAAAAGGCGCCGAACGGCACCAGCGAGGCGAAGCTCGCCGCCTCGACGCCCGGCAGCGCACGCAGGCGGGCGAGCAGCGCCTGGTAGACGGCGCGCCCGCGCGGCTCGTCGTAGCCGACCAGACTCGGGTCGGTCTCGAGCAGCAATCCCTGCGCGAACGCGAACCCCGGGTCGGCAGTGGACGCCGCAACCGCGCCACGCAGGAACAGCCCACCGGCGGTGAGCAGCGCCAGCGACAGCGCCACCTGCCCGACGATCAGCAGATTGCGCGGCGCCAGCAGCCCGCGACGGCGCTGTCGGTCCGGGTTCGCCTGTTGCTTCAGATCGCTCAGGATGTCGCCGCGGGTGAGCTGCCACGCGGGAAAGAGCCCGAAGACCACGGTGCCCAGCAGACAGAACCCGAGCGTGCCGGTCACCACCCGCCAGTCGGTGCCGACACCGAACACCGCCATCGAGAACGGCAGAATCGTCTCGATCGACCTCACGAGCAGGTCGACCGCCCAGGCCGCGACCACCAACCCCACGGCGCCACCCAGCACCGAGAGCACGAACCCCTCAGCCAGCAACTGGCGGATGACACGGCCCCGGCCGCCACCGAGTGAGAGCCGGATCGCGATCTCGCGGCGCCGCGCCGCACCCCGCGCGAGCAACATATTGGCGAGATTCAGGCACGCGACGAGCAGCACGACACCCGACATCGCCATCATCAGGAAGGACAGCGCCGAGACCTGGCCGTCGGTCGTCGGGTTGGTCGACACCGACAGACGCGGCAGCGTCGCCGCACGGAAGGTCCGGTCCTCGTTCTCGGACGGGTAGGCCTGCTCGAGCCGGGCGGCGATCGCCGCGAGCTCGGGGGCCGCCATCGCCGGCGTGAGCCCGGCGCGCAACCGCCCGACCACGATGAGCGTGTGGTTGTCCCGGTCGGCAAGCGACTGGCTGGCGCTGCCCAGGATGTCTGTCGTGGTCGAGCCATACAGCCCGAGCGGCAGCCACAGCTCGGGCGCGACGAGCACGGACGACCCGGTGAACCCCTCGCCGGCCACCCCCACGATGGTCAGCAGGTCGCCGTTGACCCGGATGCTGTCGCCCAGGATGTCCGGGCTCCGCCCCTCACGTTCCCAGTAGGCGTGACTGACAATCACGACCGGCAGGTTCGCGTCCGGTTCCTCCTCGGCCGGGGTGAACGCGCGGCCGAGTGCCAGCGGGGACCCGAAGGTCTCGAAGTAGTTGGCCGACACGACGTCGACGAACACACGGCGTGTGACGGTGCCCTCGCCTACCCCGACCAGCGTGACGTTGTGCGCCGCCAGACCGGTGAAGACGGTGGCGCTGTCGCGCAGATCCCGGTAGTTCGGGTACGAGATGGCCCGATAGCCGCCCGGCGGTGTGGTCTTCTCGCTGTAGATGCCGGCCAGCTCGCCCGGCCGCGCGAGGGGCAGCGGCTTGAGCAGCATCGCGTTGACCAGACTGAAGATCGCGCTGTTGGCGCCGATACCAAGCGCCAGCACCAGGATCGCGACGGCACTGAACCCCGGGTTCTTCGCCAGCATGCGGACGCCGTAGCGGAGATCTGAAAGCATGGGTACTCCTTACAGGACGGATGAACCAGCGAAAAGGTTGCGCAGGCACGGGCTGAAGCGTCTGAAGCCTGAAGCCCGGACCCTCAAGCCGGATGAAAGCCGTCGTTTCGCATCGGCGACTGACGCACTGCAATGATCAGCCCTGTTGGAGTGTGCAGAAACTGCGCGGCGGCTTCGCCCGATCTGTGGAAGACCCGCATCTCTGGTGCCGCGCCGCGTGGCACGGTTCGTGCGCTCAGCTCGAAGTGGCTTCGCCGTCGATGATGCCCTCTCACACGAAGTGTGTCGTATCAGATGGCCGCGATCACTCCCCGGCCGGGATGCGCGGGGTATGGATCGACGATAGAATGCGGTGCGCCTGACGGAGTGGACCGTCCTCGGAATCTAGCTCAGCGAACCTCGAGGGACTCGAATGCCGACCCGCCGGAAGTCGATCTACTTCCTCAGCCTCGAGCTCGAGAACGTGCGCTGCTTTGCGGAAGAACAGGAGCTGCGCCTTGTCGACTCGAACGGCCGCCCAGCCCGTTGGACCTTGCTCGTGGGCGACAACGGAGTCGGTAAGACGACGCTCCTGCAGTGCCTGGCGTGGATGCGCCCGACGCCGTACTACCCTCCTGGCAAGGATGAGCAAAAAGGTATCCAACCATTGCTACACGATCAGTATCCTCCTGTCATGGCCAACTTGTTCCGGGACGGAGCTGGCATCACCACACTACGGGCTGAGATGGTCCAAATTAGTAGTTTGACGTCTCAGCTGCCGCGAACAGCGCGGGTGAGAACCGGAATCGAGGTGCTCGCAAAAAACAACAAGTTCGACGGCGCGAATCGCACGGTGAACGAGCCCCAGAAGGCGGTGGATCCGTTCATCATTACCTATGGCGCGAATCGGCATATGGGGCACCAGAATGCCGGCGAATCGCCTGAGTCTGGCTCGGTTGACCTGCTCCAGACAGACGACACAGAGCTGGTCGATGCTGCGGAGGTGTTGTCCGATCTCGACTACTCGGCCTACAAGAAACGCCCCAAGGCGAGAGCCCGTCTGGAGAAGATGAAGCACGCGTTGGCTGAGATCCTTCCTTTCATCGCTAAGAGCGACGACATCGAAATTCTGGGACCGCAGCAACCCGGAGGTTCTGACGAAAGCGGTGGTCTCAGATTTCGAACTCCGTACGGCAGAGTCCCGCTAGAGGGCCTGAGTCTCGGCCACAGGACGGTCACCGCCTGGATCGTCGACCTGGCGTGGCGACTGATCGTGCGGTATCCGGAGAGCGCGAAGCCGCTCGAGGAGCCAGCCGTCGTGTTGATCGATGAGATCGACCTGCACCTGCATCCGCACTGGCAGCGCAGGATCATGAAACAGCTTTCGGAGCATTTCCCGAACGTTCAGTTCGTGGCGACTACTCACAGTCCCCTGATGATCACCTCCTTGGACGAAGTGAACGTCGCCGTGCTCAGGCAGGTCGACGATGGAGATCACGTCGTCATCAAGACTGGTCCAACCGTCGTCGAGGGGTGGCGCTTCGATCAGATCCTGGTCAATCTCTTCGGCCTGGAGAGCGCCAGATCGCTGCGAGTCGAAGAGCTCATGAAGGAGCGGGAGAGGCTCCTCGGGAAGAAACGACGAACCCCTCGGGACAGGGAGCAGCTGCAGCACATCGCAGACGAACTGTCCTCACTGCCGACAGCGGAGCGCCGCGAGGACCAGGACGCGATGGATTTCGTGCGGCGCGCGGCGGCAGCCTTTCGAGCACGGCAGGAAGAGCAGAAATGATCCATCTGACCAGGCCGAACCGATCTCCTGCGATGCTTCTGAGACGCGAAGCGATGGCGACCCAACAGAACTGCGAGGCCTACGCTCGGGCTCCGGCTGCGTATCGTTCCGGTGAAAGGAGGTTTTTCAAGGAAAAGAAATTCAACGTGCCCAAGCGAGTGAAGAATGCTCTCAAGAAAATCCAGCACGACAAGTGCTGCTACTGCGAGTCGAGGCCCGTCGCAACCTCTGCGGGTCGGATCGACCACTTCCGTCCGAAGGGCGCCGTTCGCCAGAGCAAGGACGACAAGGACAAGAAGTACCCCGGCTACTACTGGCTGGCATACCGGTGGGACAATCTCGTGCTTGCCTGCGAGACGTGCAACGTGAAGAAGTCCGATTTCTTCCCGCTCGAGAATCCTGGACAGCGAGCTCGCAGTCATCTAGACCCCCTCGACAGGGAGTTGCCGCTACTCCTGAATCCCTACGTCGAGACGGAGCTGCACAGGCACCTCACTTTCAACGGGTCCGTGTGCGAGACTGGAACGGAGCGCGGACGAGTGACGGCCGAATTGCTTGAATTGAATCGGCCAGGCCT
>JADFPE010000216.1 GCA_022562495.1 Acidobacteriota bacterium | reverse complement strand
CGGCCGCTTCGGTTCCCTCTTCGGGATGCCGATCATCAACCAGCCGCAGTCCGCGATCCTGTGTGTCGGCGCGATCGAGAAGCGGCCCGTCGTCGTGGATGATGCGGTCGTCGCGGGTCTCCGAGGCTTTCTGACCCTCGGATTCGATCACAGGTTGATCGACGGCGCGGGCGCCGATCGGTTCCTGGCCCGGGTCAAGGACACGCTGGAGAGCGTTCCGACGGAGGTCCTTCGACAAGGTCAGGGTCGACCGTGAGCCACATCCATCCGTCGATTGGGCTCAGGGCAGGCAGGAGGCAGGAGGCCGGCAGGAGGAGTCTGAGGGCTTCGTCTGCCTCGCGTTGTGAGGGCTGACGACGAGCGCGCAGCGGTCGTGGGTGCCGCGGCGGACCTGCCGGTGTTGGCGGTTCGATCGCTGGGGCTGGTGCCGTACGGGACCGCGCTCGAGATGCAACGCGCGCTTGTGGCGGCCCGTCAGGCAGGGGAGGCCGGGGACCAGTTGCTGCTCCTCGAGCATCCGGCCGTCATCACGGTCGGGGTCAGCGGCCGCAGCCATCAGGACCATGTGCTGGCGTCGTCCGCCGAGCTGCGGAACCGCGGCATCGAGGTGCTGGACGTGCCCCGAGGGGGCGACGTGACATATCACGGCCCGGGGCAGCTCGTGGGCTACCCGATCATCGACCTGAAGCCGGACCGGTGTGACGTGCACCGGTACGTCCGGGATCTCGAGGAGGTCCTGATCCGGACCGCGGCGTCGTTCGGTGTCGTGGCCGGGCGGGTCGCTGGTCTGACCGGTGTCTGGGTTGGCAACGATAAGCTGGCCGCGATCGGCGTGCGTCTCTCACGCTGGGTCACGAGTCATGGATTCGCCCTCAACGTCGCCGCGGATCTGGACCAGTTTCGCCTCATCGTGCCGTGCGGGTTGGCGGGGCGGGGCGTCACGTCGCTCGAGCGGCTCACCGGCGCGGTGCCACCCAGGCCCGAGCTCGAGGCGGTGGTGGCCGCCGCATTCGCCCGGGTCTTCGACCGACGGCTCCGGCTCCGGGAATAAGACCGGTCCGCGGCGTGTTCTGGTGACTAGACGTCTCCACTAAGGGTGACATCGTGACATTTGAAGCAAGTTGTCGTGACACCGCAAGATGTCTAGCCCCCGCGTAGCGGGGCTGTGAGAAAAGCTTCTGCGAGCGAGGCTGTGTCGTCCGTCGCCTGGGCGGTTCGAGACGCAGCTTCGCTAACAGACGGAGGAAGCTGATGCGGGACAACACGAGCGACCGGCAGCTGGTGGAACGGCTCAGAGAGGGCGACGCGACGGCCGTGCCCGAGCTGCAGACCACATATGGGACCAGGATCTACCAGCTGGCGTTTCGGTACATGAAGAACCGCGAGGATGCCGAGGAGGTCACCCAGGACGTGCTGTTGCGCGTATTCCGGAAGATCGACGCCTTCCGCGGTGACGCGGCCCTCTCGTCCTGGATCTATCGGATCACCTTCAATGCGGCGATGTCGCGTCTGCGGACGCTCAAGCATCGCCAACCGGCCGAGGTGCCGCACGAGACGGTGTTCCGGACCGACGCGGGGGATCAGGGTGCGCCACGCGAGGTGGCCGACTGGTCCGACCTGGCCGATGACCGGTTGCTGCGAAGCGAGATGCGGACCCGTCTCGTGTCGGCGCTCTCCGGGTTGCCCCACATCTACCGGGCCGCCGTGCTGTTGCGGGACGTGCAGGGGCTCTCGACCGAGGAGGCGAGCGCCGTGCTGGGGCTCAAGCCTCAGACCTTGAAGTCGCGCCTGCACCGCGGCCGGTTGATTCTTCGGGGGCAGCTCGCCGACTTCGCCGACGGGCTGGCCATGCGCTCGGTCGCCTGAGGCGAGCGAGGCTCCGCCTCGGTCGCCAAGCTTGTCTCACAGCCCCGCTCCGCGGGGGCTAGACCCAACCTCCCCCTGACCTGAACACCTAACCTGCTGAAAACACGGATGATACGGTCTATTTCCGCGGGTGTATGTAGTCATGTATATAACAGTATATGTTCGTTATATTCTTGAATATAAGATTGTATTTGCGTATCATGAAGTCATGTATATCGCCACGATTCCCAATCGCAACTCTCCGCCGGCGATGCTCTTGCGCGAGAGCTATCGGGAGGACGGCCGGGTGAAGAACCGTACCCTCGCCAACCTCTCGAAGTTGCCGCCACCGGCCATTGAGGCACTGCGCCTGGTGCTCAAGGGCGGTGCCGTCACCGGACCGATCCGTGACGCCTTCGACATTGTGCGCAGTCTGCCGCATGGCCACGTGGCGGCGACCCTCGGCACGCTGCGGCGGCTCACGCTCCACCAGTGCATGGCGCGGCGCCGCTCGCGACAGCGCGATCTGTGCGAAGCCCTCGTCGTCAGTCGCATCATCGAGACGAAGCCTCGGTCGAAGCTCTCCACTGCCAGAAGTTTGCGCCACGAGACCGCCACGTCGACGCTCGGGCAGGTGCTGGAGGTGGAATGGGCCGACGAGGACGACCTCTACGGCGCCATGGACTGGTTGCTCGAACGTCAGCCCCGTATCGAGCAGGCGCTGGCGAAGCGGCATCTGTTTGAGGGCACCCTCGTCCTCTATGATCTGACGTCGACCTACGTCGAGGGCCGCACGTGCCCCCTCGCACGGCGTGGGTACTCCCGAGACGGGAAACGCGGCTCATTGCAGATTGTGTTCGGGTTGCTCACCAACAGCGAGGGGTGCCCGGTCGCCGTCGAGGTCTTCGCCGGCAACACCGGCGATCCGCAGACCGTGGCGGCCCAGATCGAGAAGCTGCGTGAGCGGTTTGGGCTCCAGACGGTCGTGCTGGTGGGGGATCGGGGCATGCTCACCGCCGCGCGGATCCGTGAGGACCTGGCCCCCTTCGAAGGACTGGAATGGATCACGGCTTTACGTGGCCCGGCGATCCGCACACTCGTCAACGGCGGTGCGCTGCAACTCTCCTTGTTCGATGCACAGGACCTGGGCGAGATCACGGACCCGACCTATCCGGGTGAGCGGCTCATCGTCTGCAAGAACCCGTTGTTGGCCGAGCAGCGCGCTCGCACGCGAGGGGAGTTACTCGACGCCACCGAGGTCCTCCTCACGAAGATCCACACAGCGACCCAGCGCGCCCAACGTCCACTGCGTGGCCGGGACACGATCGGGATACGCGTGGGCAAGGTCCTGAACCGCTACAAGGTCGGCAAGCACTTCGAGATCGCGATCACCGACGACACCCTCACCGTCACGCGCTGCCAAGCCCGCATCGACAGCGAAGCGATCCTCGACGGCCTCTATGTCATCCGCACGAGTCTCGCGGCCGACGCACTCAGCGCTGAGGGTGTGGTGCGCAGCTACACGTCGCTCGCGGTCGTCGAGCGAGCCTTCCGCCGCATGAAGACCGTCGACCTCGACGTGCGCCCCATCAACCACCGCCTCGTGGATCGCGTCCGCGCACACGTGTTTCTGTGCATGCTCGCCTACTACGTCGAATGGCACATGCGCCGCGACCTCGCTCCCCTCCTGTTCCAGGATGAGCAGCGGGCTGAGGCCGAGGCGACCCGGCCCTCGGTGGTGGCTCCAGCTCCTCGCTCTGCACGTGCCACAGCGAAGGACCGGACCAAGCGGACTGGGGACGGGCACACCGTGCAGAGCTTCCGCGACCTCCTCCGTGACCTGGCGACCGTCGCACGGAACCGCGTCCAACCCACGGCGCCCCGGGCGCCAGCGTTCGATGTGATGACGACACCGACCGCGCTCCAGACACGCGCCTTTCGCCTGCTGAAAGTCGCCCCGGTCAAGTTGTAGTCAGTACCGCGCACACCCGGATCACGATCTTCGCCGTGATTTCGGGGACATACGCGTAAACCATAAGGGGAAGTTCGGGCTAGACTTCTCGAGCGGCAGCTGTCGTGGTGAGAGCGAAAAAACACGACCGAATCGTGACGCAAGTGTCACGACACACGTTGTTCGAAGAGTCTAGCGAAGCTGCGCCTCGAACCGCCCAGACAAACGGTCGTCGTCAGTCTCTGCCGCCAAGCGCGTTCTCGAGCCGTACCTGCTCGAAGCGGCTGAGCGTTGCGGGCAGAATCTCCTCGATCCCACCGGGGCCCAGCGTGACGCCGACCGACTGGGCGCCCGGCCCTTCTCCCGAGCCTTCATCGACGAAGCAGGTAAAGGTCCGCCGCGCCCCGCCCGCCACCAGCGCTTCCACGACTCGTGCGGCCGCCGAGGCCAAGACAAAGGGGCCGGGTGGCCACAGCAGTTCGACACGATCCCGCAGACGCGCCAGCTGCGGCGGTGACAGGGTGTCCTCGAGCGAGTAGCCGCCGACCGTGGCGCTGCTCCACAGGACGACCGGGTGTGCTGGTAGCACGCCCAGCAGGTTGATCGCGACCTCGCCTGGCGAGACACCGGCCTCGAGCGCGACGAGCGCCCGCAGACCCGACACAAGTGCCCCCGGAGCCGACCCGAAGATCCGCAGGCGGTCGATCCCGAGCTGCTGCACGCCGTTGGCGACCAGGGGGCCCTGTGACGCGCCGGCGCAGACGATCGGGGTGCGCCGGGTCAGGCCTGCAACCTGGTCCAGCAACGCCAGTGCCGCCTCGCCCTGCCAGTCTTCGTCCGGTGTGTCGGCCGGGCCGGTCACGACGACCGCGGCGGCGCCGATGACCGCATCGATCTCCCTGGCGGCGGTGACTCGCGTGTCGAATCGCTCGACCGGACCGGCCTGCTGGATGTCCAGCGCCTTGCCTGCCGCCACACCCGAGGCGGGGTCGATCAGGCGGATCGCGCGTACCCGGTCACGCCCGGCCAGTTTGTGAGCCAGCGCCCCACCCAGCGTGCCGGCACCGAGGATGGCAATGAACGACATGGTCGGTTTCGCGCTGGTCCCGGCGACGCGTCGCGACAGCGCCCTCGGCCAGCGTATTCTAGCGAACCTGTGCCTCAAATCGCCCAGACGACACTCGGTGCAGGTTCGCTAGGCAAGGCTGTCCACCTGCGCCGAGGCTACGGCGAGATCTCGCCAAAGGTCGCCTGTAGCACGCGCGACCGGAGGCGGACAGCCTTGCCCCACGGATGTCTGCGCAAGTGCGCTGCGGTCCAGTGGGTCTGTGTCGAGTGAAGCGGCGTCTTGCCAGGCGGTCGCGGCGGTTCATACCATATGCCCCGATGCCTGTGGCCCCGGCCCGCGCCGGCGGCACGTTCATGGAGGGGAGCACGGTGAATCGATGACCGGCGCGTCGCAACTCGTCGGCAGGTTGGCGATCGTCACCGGAGGGTCGCGAGGCATCGGACTCGCCACGGCGATCGCGTTACGATCGGCCGGCGCCGGCGTCCTGATCTGCGGCCGGTCCGCGGACAGGCTCGACACGGCGGCCGCCCGGATCGTGGCCGCGACAGCCTCGGCCGCGGCCGGCCCGGTCGCCACCGCGGTGGCCGACGTGCGCCACCCCGAACAGGCGCAGCGTCTGGTCGAGTCAGCCGTCGCGCAACTGGGCGGCGTCGACATCCTGATCAACAACGCCGGGGTCGGGCGATTCTCGCCGCTGGCCGAGCTGACGATCGACGACTGGCGGGAGACGGTCGACACGAACCTGTCGGGCGTCTTCTACTGCTGCCGGGCGGCGATCCCCGCCATGAAACGGCGCGGGGGCGGCTGGATCATCAATGTCAGCAGCCTCGCCAGCACACACCCGTTCGCCGGCGGCACCGCGTACTGCGCCTCGAAAGCGGGTCTCAACGCGTTCACCGAAGCGCTGATGCAGGAAGTCCGGCGCGACGGCATCCGCGTGAGTTGCGTGCTGCCGGGGTCGGTCGACACCGAGTTCGCCGGGAACGAGCCTTCCGAAGACGCAGGCTGGAAACTGGCGGCGTCGGATGTCGCACAGACGGTGGTCGATCTGCTGCGTCACCCACCTCGCAGTCTGCCGAGTCGCGTCGAGTTACGCCCCTCGGTACCCCGCAGCTAGTGGCACGCCGTATGCCCGAGCAACTCGGTCACTACAACCTCCTCGAGCGGGTCGGCGCGGGAGGGCTAGGGACGGCGTTCAGGGCGCGCGACACGGTGCTCGGGCGAACCGTGCTCGTCAAGAACGCCGCCGAGCGGGTGGGACCTGACCCGCTGGCGAGGAAACGGTTCCTGAAGGACGCGCGCGCCGCCGCCACGGTCTCCCACCCGAACGTGGCCACGCTGTTCGAAGTCGGCGACCGGCCCGACCAGCTGTTCCTCGTGTTCGAGTTCGTGCCGGGGAAGACCCTCGACCAGCTGCAGGCCGGGCGACCGCTCGATGTCCGCCGGTCGGTCGACCTCGGGGTCCAGCTTGCCGAGGCGCTCGGCGCCGCGCACGCCTGTGGCGTGCTGCATCTCGACGTCAGACCAGCGAACATCAAGGTCAGCCTTGGCGGGCACGCCAAGCTGCTGGACACCGGTCTGTCCGCGTGGACCACGCGTGGCCGGGCCGAGCGCACCGCGGGGTCGGTTGACGATCGGGGCGCCGGGGACCGGGAAGACCCGTATCGATCGCCGGAACAGCGACGCGGTGAGCCGCCCGACCATCGGTCTGACCTGTTCTCGCTGGGTGTCATCCTGTTCGAGATGCTGACGGGTCGCGTGCCAGCCGACGAGGCGTCGGGGGGTCCGCCGACCCCGCCGCGACCCACCGCGGTCCCGCCCGAGCTCGACTCGATCGTCGAGCGCGCGATGGCCGAGCGGGTGGAGGACCGGTATCAGAGCGCGGTGTCGTTCGCCGCGGAGCTGCGCAGCGTGGCCGCCATGCTCGATATTCGCAGCGGCGACCGGGAGCCCCCGTCGCTCGTGACCGCGACGGAAGCGCGGTCGGGCAGGTCTTCGCGATGGCTGATCCCGTTTCTGGCGCTTCTGGCGCTGGCGGGTGCAACCTGGCTGTGGCCGAGGTGAGGCGTCGGCATACGCCCGGGAAGAAGACCCTTCGACGTCGCTCAGGGTAGGCAGGAGTCAGCAGACAGGCCTGCCCGCCGTAGCCTTGGCGACGGTGGGAGTCATTCGGCCGAGACGGTCAGCTCGACGCGTCCGGTCCGCAGCCGGTCGCCCGCCTTCAAGGTTGCGCGCTCGACCTGGCGGTCGTTGACGAAAGTGCCGTTGGTGCTCCCGAGGTTCTCGACGACCAGCTCGCCATCGGCGACGACCAGACGACAGTGAACGCGCGAGACGAGGGCGGCGTCCAGCACGAAGTCGGCGCGTGGCCCTCGACCCAGCGTGCGGACACGGCCCGGAGTCATCCGGAACGTGTAGGGCCCCCCCTCCGCTTCGTCGTTCGACCGGAGAATCCACATGTGGTTAGCCAGCGGCTGACAAAGCTCCTACGGCGTTGGGCGCTTGGGGTGACCGAGACCTGGCACGAGGTGTCAGGATGTTGCCCCGCAAGACTCGTCAGGGCGCGCGGTGCAGCCAGTCGGTCAGCGCGTTGATGAACGACGGGCTGATCGACCGGTTCCGGAGGTCATCGTAGTCCGTCACCGCACCTGGTTCGGTCGCTACGAGCTGGTGATCGAGTCCCTCGAGTGTCACCAGCACCACGGATCTGTTCCGGCGTCTGGCTTGCGCCAGCTCTGCCAGACGCTCGGCGTGATGCGGACCGACCTCACTGTCCAGCGCGCCGCGAAGGATCAGGATCGGTTGCCGGGTCCGCCGGATGGTGTCGGCTGGGTCGAAGTCCAGGAAGTCGCGAAACCAGGGTGTGTCGGCCTGACGGCGCATCGCTTCCGGCACTCCGTCCCACGATCCGTTGCTGAGTACGGCATCATGAATTCGCTGCTGCAGCTCAATCTTCTCCGCCCGTTCCGTCTCAGAGAGGCCAAGCCGGTCGAGCACGGCGCGCTGCTGTTCCATGACCAGCTCGACGCCGGTCGTCCCCGGCGTGCCGACCAGTACGAGATTGTCCGCCCGCCGTTCCTTGGCGGCGACGACCATGGCGATCCATCCGCCCTCGGCATACCCCAACACCGTGATCCGGTCCCGGTCGACGTCGTCGCGGTCGTCCAGGTATCGCACCATCTTTCGCGCATCGTCGGTATAGGCCTCGACATCGGCCGATTCGCGCCGGCCGCCGCTCTGGCCCTCGCCGCGCGCGTCGTATCTGGCGACCAGGAAACCGGCGTCGGCGAGCGCGCCTTGATCGAGGAGCGGGCTTCGTGTATGGGAAGAGCCGTCAAGGAGGCATTCTGCGAGGTGCGGTTCGGGTCCCGGCGCGCGCTCTCCCCCATGGCCGCCCGGAGCATGTTTTTCGCTCCACCGCCTTCCCGCGCCGTAGTCCCCGATTGTCCGCCTGAGGGGAATGAGCGGGGTGGGCGGGAGAGGC
>JADFPE010000215.1 GCA_022562495.1 Acidobacteriota bacterium | reverse complement strand
TCGTCGACGGACAACGACGGACCGGGGAACCGACGATCTTCGCGGTGGGCGACCTCGTGGGTGAGCCGATGCTCGCGCACAAGGCGAGTCACGAGGCCCGGACGGCCGTCGAGGCGATCGCTGGCCACAAGACGGAGTTTGCGCCGGCCGCCATCCCGGCCGTTGTCTTTACAGACCCCGAAGTGGCCTGGTGCGGGCTGACCGAGGCACAGGCGCGGGCCGACGGGCGGACGGTGCAGGTGTGTCGGTTTCCGTGGGCAGCGTCGGGTCGCGCCATGACGATCGACCGGCCCGCCGGGCTCACCAAGCTGATTGTGGACCCCGCGTCGGAACAGATCCTGGGCGCAGGGATCGCCGGTAGCGGAGCGGGGGAGCTGATTGCCGAAGGGGTGGTGGCGATCGAGATGGGAGCCACCGTCTCCGATCTACGGCTGTGCATCCATCCGCACCCCACGCTGTCGGAAACGCTGATGGAATCGGCCGAGGTCTTCTTCGGCCAGAGCACGCACGTCTATCGGCCTAAGCGGCCCCGTTCGTGATGCCGATGGCATTCGGGCACCGATGCCTCCCGTTCCACGGCGTTACGCGTCGGTCGCATACTGCCGGTATGCTCCCTCCGCGCGCCTTGTGGAACGGGCGCCTCGCCGCCCTCGGTGCTTCACCATCATCACGATCGGGACCGCAGCGGAACCGCTGATGCAGGAAGACAGCGGGCGCGGCCAGTAGGTCTCGTCCGACGGCTATGGGTGCTCGTTCTCACACGATCCGGACGGATCGCGCCGGGTACACCTCGGCCAAGTCACGTACGGTACGTCCTAAAGCCCAAAGCCTGAAGCCCGCGCGGTCACCCCTCAATGATCGCTCGCGCCCGCGCGAACGCGTCGGCGAGCATCGCGGCGGTCAGCCGTCCGGTGTTCGTGTTCTGCTGGCTCGGGTGATAGGAGGCGACGACCGGCGGCGCCCCGGGTGGCGCGCAGACCAACCCGTGCTGGAACTTCGCTCGCGGCTTCAGGCTGACCCCCCTGTCGGCCATCAACCGCCAGTAGCCGTCGAACGCCACGCGGCCGAGCGCCAGCACTACCCGGAGTCGAGGCAGCGCTGCCGTCTCTTTCTGCAAATGCTCGTGACAATTGGCGATCTCGGTTGGTGACGGCCGGTTGTCGGGTGGTGCGCATCGCACCACCGCGGTGATGTAGGCATCGGTCAGCGTCAGGCCGTCCCGACCATGTCGCGACGTCGGCATGTTGGCGAAGCCGGTCGCGTGCATCGCCGTCATCAGGAAATCCGAGGAGCTATCGCCGGTGAACAGGCGGCCGGTGCGATTGGCACCGTGGGCCGCCGGTGCGAGACCGAGGACAAGGAGCCGGGCGCGCCGGTCCCCGAACCCGGCGACCGGTCGTCCCCAGTAGATCTCGTCACGAAACGCCGCGCGCTTGTCCTGCGCCACGCGCGCGCAGTAGGCGCGCAGACGGGGGCATTCCTGACAGGCGGTGATGTGACGTCGGACCGACGAGAGTGACATTGTCCCGTCGGCTAGGGCCCGCCGATCTCCTCGGCCTGACGGAGTGGTGGACTGGCCGCGAACGCCTCCGCCTGCTCGTGGGCGTGATACGAGCTCCGCACGAGCGGGCCGGACTCGACGTGTCCGAACCTGAGAGTGACCGCGACCTGTTTGAGCGCGGCGAACTCGTCGGGATGGTAGTAGCGCGCGACCGGGAGGTGGGCCACTGACGGCCGCAGGTACTGGCCGATCGTCAGGATGCCGCAGCCCACCCGACGCAGGTCTGCGAGGGTCTCGAGCAACTCGTCCCAGGTCTCGCCCAGGCCCACCATCAGACCGGATTTCGTCGGTCTCGCAGGCTGATGACGGTGCGCGTGGCCCAACAATCGGAGCGCGCGATCGTAGTTGCCGCCCGGCCGCGCGCGTCGATACTGGCTCCGCACCGTTTCGATGTTGTGATTCAGTACGTCTGGCCCGGCCGAAAGGACGGTATCGAGCGATGCGTCCCGTCCACCAAAGTCGGGCACCAGCGTCTCGATCCGGCACGCCGGGGATTTCGTTCGGATGGCGGTGATGGTCGCCGCGAACGCCCCGGCACCGCCGTCGTCGAGGTCGTCGCGATCGACCGACGTGATCACCACGTAGTCCAGATTCAGGATCCGCACCGCCTCGGCGACGCGGGCGGGCTCCGCCTCGTCGACCGGTCCCGGCTGGCCGTGCTCGACGTTGCAGTAAGCGCACGCCCGGGTGCAGACCCCGCCCAAGATCATGAACGTCGCGGTGCCATGGTGCCAGCACTCGCCGATGTTGGGGCAGTTGGCTTCCTCGCAGACCGTGTGCAGCGACTGTTCGCGCACCAGGCGCTTGAGGCGGCGATATCCCGGCGTGCCGGGCGCCCGGACCTTCAGCCAGCGCGGCTTGGCGCCGGCCGGCGCCTGTTCGGCTCGGATGCGGCGTCCGCGGAAGAAGGTGGCCGGCACGGGGCGCTGGTCGCCCAGAGTGGTCATACGGGCGATAGTAGCGTCTTGCCCGCCGCCGGTGCAATCGGAGTGGGGTAGAATGCGACCGCGTGTGCAGGATTCCACGAGCGGCGCACTGGCGATTACGTGGCTGGGACACGCCACCTTCGTGCTCCGGACGCCAGGTGGGGTCGAAATGGTCATCGATCCCTGGCTGGCCACGAACCCCGCCTGTCCGGACGACTGGAAGCAGATTCGCCGGGCCGACCTGGTGCTGGTCACCCACGGTCATGCCGATCACATCGCGGACCTGCTGCCGGTCGTGCGACAGACCGGCGCCGCAGTGGTGGCGATCGTGGAGATCTGCCGGTGGCTCGAGACCAAGGGGCTCCGGCGTGTGCATCCGATGAACAAGGGCGGCACGCTCACGCTCGACGGGGTCACGATCACGATGGTCCACGCAGACCACAGCGCCAGTTGGGCCGAGGAAGCCCCCCCGGTCTATCTCGGGGAGCCGGTCGGGTTCGTGCTGCGCCTCGAGAACGGACTGACGATCTACGTGGCGGGGGACACGGCGCTGTTCGGTGACATGCGGCTTATCGGAGAGATCCATGCTCTGGACATCGCGTTGCTGCCGATCGGGGATCGCTTCACGATGGGCCCAGCTGCGGCCGCGCGCGCGTGCGAGTGGCTCGGCGTGCGCCAGGTCGTCCCGATGCACTACGGCACCTTCCCCCAGCTGACCGGAACGCCGGACCAGCTGCGGGCCCTCGTCGAGCCGAAGGGGGTCACGGTGCTCGAGTTGTAACCCGGGGAGACTGCATCGTGAGGAGACGCGCGTGCGCACTGATTCCACCGCCCGACGCACGTGCGCCCTGGTCGAGGCGCAGCAGATGCTGACCCGCGTCCGCGTGCTGACGGAACAGGCGATGCAGGAGGTGGACCAGCTGTCGAGCGCCCTCCACCGGATGGAGGAGACCGACCCCGGCGCGGGCCGCCACGGTCACCGAGCTCGACCGCGTGGTGGCCGCCTGGACGGGACAGGTGCATAGGATGGGCCGAGAGATCAAGGGCTTGGGGCTGGTGGACTTCGACAACGGTGACGGCTACTACTGTTGGAGGTACCCCGAGGCGGCGATTCCGCGCTACCACGGCTACGACGAAGGATTCGCCGGGCGGATGAAGATTGTGTGACGCTTGCACAAGTCAGAAGTCAGCAGCGTCGCCATGGCGAAGGGCTTCATTGCCTCTGAGAGGCGCCCGTATCGGATCCTTCCGGCCGGCTTGATTTGACACTCCCCGGCGCGGTATCCTGTTGGTGTCTGGAATGGAACGTCATTCCACTATACGGAATGAATGAGCGATGTCCAGTGGAGAGCCAGCGAAAGGGACGACAACCTCCGTCGACAAGGCCCTTCAGATCTGCGAGGTTTTGAGCGGCAGCCGCACCGGTCTGGGCGTGTTGGAGGTGGGGCGCTTGTTGAGGCTGCCCAGGCCGACGGTGCACCGACTACTGTCGGTGTTGAAACGTCGCGGGTTCGTGCGTCAGGACGAAGACACGTCGCGCTACCACCTGACGTTGAAGGTCCTGGACCTGGGGTTCCGACTGCTTGGCCGCTCCGAGCTGCGGCTACACGCGTACCCCGTGCTGCGCGAGTATGTGCTCAGGAGCGGGGCACGCAGCTTCATCGCCGTGCCGTCGGCGGGTGAAGTGACCTACATCTGGACGGCCGGTCCCGACGAGGTGGCGATGCACACGGCCTATGGCAAGGAGATGCCGGGCCACTGTGAGATGTATTTCGACGCGACCCAGGCGGCGACCCGTCGTCTGAGCTGTCTGCGTCTCGTGAAGCCGGACGACGTCAGGCGGAGCACCGAGGTGGTCCGCCGCCTGGGGTCTCTGGCGACGGGCACCGACGCATGCCGCTTGATATGCACCTGCGCGCCGGTGCACGATTACACAGGCCGGGAGGTGGCCCGGGTCGGGTTGTTCGCGCATGGTAGCGACGAGAAGCCGATCTTGAGCGAGTACAACCACGATGCCTGGGAGCTTGCCCGGTTGGTTTCGATGCGCCTCGGTTATCTGGCTGCTGGTCCGATGGTGTCGGCCGGTGCGGCCGCAGGGTGAAGGACACGGAGGAGTTTGATGGCGTACAGTATTTGTGAACCATGTATCGGGACCAAAGACACAGCGTGTGTCGACGTGTGCCCGGTAGACTGCATCCACCCGCGGAAGGATGAGGACGAGTTCGAAGCTGAAACGATGCTCTACATCCACCCGGAGGAATGCATCGACTGTGGTGCGTGCATACCGGCATGTCCCGTCGAGGCGATTTTCGTCAACGACGAGGTGCCGGACCAGTGGCAGAGCTTCATCGACACCAACGCCGACTGGTTCGAAGGCAAGTAGGCGAGGTCCTGTCCTATGGGTTTGCTCGAGCATCGGTTCGAAGACAACTTCATCACGACCAATCTGGACAAGGTGCTCAACTGGGCCCGCCAGTCCTCGCTGTGGCCGATGGGGTTCGGGCTGGCCTGTTGCGCTATCGAGATGATGGCCACGTCGGCGTCGCGGTTCGACATCGCCCGATTCGGTGCCGAGGTCTTCCGCGCGTCTCCTCGTCAGGCGGATCTGATGATCGTCGCCGGCACCGTCACCAAGAAGATGGCCCCGGTGCTCCGGCGGCTCTACGATCAGATGCCGGAACCGAAATGGGTCATCTCGATGGGGAGCTGTTCCAACGCCGGTGGCCCATTTCCGACCTACTCGGTCCTGCAGGGGGTCGACAAGGTCGTGCCGGTCGACGTCTACGTATCGGGGTGTCCGCCCCGGCCGGAAGCGCTGCTGTACGGGCTGCTGCGTCTGCAGGACAAGATCCGCAAGGAGAGCACCGTGTTTCGCAAGGAACGGGTCCTGATGGTCGGACAGACTGAGCCGATTCTCGTCGAGGACCGGGGGTAGCGCCGCCGTGCAACAGTGGACGAAGTGGTTCCGGATGGTTTTTCTGGTCGATCTGGTCAAGGGTCTGCTCGTCACGCTGAAGTACACACCGCAGCCCGCGTTCACCTTCCAGTACCCGGCCGAGCGCCGACCGGTGGCGCCCCGTTTTCGTGGGGTACTCAGACTGCAGGTCGAGCCGGAGACCGGTGCGCAGACCTGTATCGTGTGCGACCAGTGCGCCAAGGTCTGTCCGGACGATCTGATCCTTCTGGGTGGCCACCGTGAGCCCGGTCAAAAGATCAAGATCTTGGACTACTTCGACTTCAATCTCTCCCGTTGCAGCTTCTGTGGTCTGTGCGCGGAGGTCTGTCCGACCAAGCCAGTGAAGGCGCTGATCATGAGTGAAGACTACGAGCTCGGCAGCTACGACCGCCAGAAGCAGATTCTGCGTGTCGACGACATGTATGACGGCCTCGAGATCGAGCAGTACACCCGATAGCGCTGCCGGTGGGGCATGGTGGGACAATCCTGTTCGTGTAGGCTGATGGCGTGTGTGTCCCGATGGAGGTGACATGAGACTCGCGGTGCGCACCCTGGTCTTCGTGGTGGGGGGGGCGATAGCCCTGCCGATCGTCATCGGCGCCCAGTCGACACCGGCCACGGCGCGCAGCGAGACGCGGATCCAGCTGGCGGACCTGTTGCTTGGCGACCAGCGCTACTGGGAGGCGATCCAGGTCTACGACCAGGCAAAGGAGGGCGCCACCCAGGAGCAGCTCGTCCGGGCCTCGACCGGCATGCTCGGGGCCCTCCTGCGAGTCGCGGAGTTCACGCGGGCTCAGCGGGAGGCCGAGTATCTCCGAGGACTGGATCCACAGGGTCCCAAGGCATTGGCGCTCAGCGGCGATGCGCTGTGGGCCGCAGGGTTGTTCGACGAGGCCGAACAGACCTACCGGGATGTGCTGGCGATTCATCCCGAGTCGGGCGGTGCGCGCAACGGACTGGCCAAGAGTCTCGCGACCAGACATCAGTTTGACGAGGCGCTCGACTGGGCCGAGGCCGCCCTCGAGGTGTCGCCGGATCTTGCAGTGTTCCACCACACGCTCGGGTACATCTACCAGCTGATGCATCGGTTTCCCGAGGCGGCAGACGCCTACCAACGCTATGTGGATCTGCTGTCGGTGGGTATCAACTCCGAGAAGGTGGACTGGGCGCGTGCCCAGGTGACGTTCCTGCGGTCGTTTGGTGACCGGCCGGCAATCCAGTTCGCGGACCCGGGTCGGGTGCACACGATCCCGTTCCGGCTGGTTCGCGACAAAGTGATCGTGCGCGTGCGGGTGAACGGACGGCAGGCCGTGGACTTCGTCCTGGACACGGGAGCCGAGCAGACCGTGTTGACGCAACGCGTCGCCCGCCAGGTCGGTGTGCAGGCGGTGACCAGCATCCTCAGCGCCGGTGTCGGCGAAATCGGTCTGCGGGGGTTGCAGGCAGGGCGGATCGAGTCGCTGCAGATCGGGTCGCTGGAGATCACCAACCTACCGGCCTTGATCAAGAGTCCGCCGCTCGGGGGGTTGCCAACCCCTGAGTCGGAAGGGTTTTCGCCGCTCGCGCTCGGTCTGTCGATGACGCTCGACTATGGCCGGAAGCTCCTGATCATCGGCCAGGAGCTTCCGGACGAGCCGGCGGATTTCGTGCTGCCGCTCCGGCAGCATCGGCTCACGGTCGTGCGCGGCGTCGTCAACGGCGAGTTCCCGCGTAGCTTCGTGGTCGACACGGGCGGCGAGGTCATCTCGATCAGCCGCGGCACCGCCGATCTGTTGCCGCCGATGACCGTGCGCCTGGTACCGATCAAGGTGTATGGTACGTCCGGCTGGGACGACCAGGCGTATCTGATGCCGGGCGTCGACCTGACGTTCAACCAGCTCCAGTATCGTAACTTCTCGGTCGTGGTGCTGAACCTGCACCGTCCGAGCGCTCTGCTCGGGTTCCACATCGGCGGCATCGTCGGTCACAAGTTCCTCAGAGATTACCGCGTCACGCTCGATCTGAAGCGGAGCGTGATGAAACTGACAAAGCTCTAAGACGCGCTCGCCGGCTTCCGCCTGCAGGCTTCGGGTTTCAGGTGCTCTGTGCCTCGTGTCATGCGTGATTCGGGATCCTCCGTCTCGTTCCCTCATGGCCGTCGGACTCTCGCCACGGGCTGCGAGAGCGAGACTCCTCGAACCACGTTGATCGTGACACTTGAGTCATGTTGCGAGCGTGTTTTTTTCGCTTTCACCATGACACACCCTCCGCTCAAGGAGTCTCGCCCCCACGTAGGGGGGCTGTGAGGCAAGCTCAGCTCGCGCTAGCGAGGCGGAGCCAACCGTGTCTGGTCGGGTGTCAAGGCGCAGCCTCGCTAGAGCTCGACGCCGCCCGTTCAGCGCAGACGGACACGGCTGGTACCGGATCTACGAGCACCTGCAGCCTGTAGCCCGATGCCCGCGTGCGAGAGTCCTGCCGCGCTCAGTTGTTCGCGTGCTGGTCGAGAAACGCGCTGAGGGTGAGCCGGAGGTCCGAGGGGAGGTCCTCCTCGCGCAGCGAGCGGAGGAGGGATACGGTCGACCGGTAGGTCTGCAGTTGCGCCAGACAGGTGTGACAGTCGTCGAGGTGCCGGGTCAGCTCGGTGTGGCGATCGTCCGGGAGTCGGCCGTCTAGATAATCAGCCAGCAACGCCACCACCTTCGAGCAAGGAGCCCGAGGGCGTGGCGCCGGCTGGCCGCCGTCCGGATCAGAAGTCATACCCGATCCAGAAGTCGAATTTCGGCTCACGGAAGACCGCGCTGCCGCCCCGGCTGGCGAAAACGACATCCTCCCACTCTTTGTTGAACAGCGTCCGCCACGACCAGTCGAAGTGGATCGGGAAGCCGATGATGAACGTCTGCAGGCCGATGCCGTAGGACGCGCGGCCGTCCACCAGACGGAAGCCAGAGATGGTGGTCGGGGTGCCGAGCACCTCGATGAACTCGCCGGTCGTTGCGTTTTGTGCGAACCCGATCGTCGGCGTACGGATCTCCGTGCTCCGGGAGAACAGCTGGAACGGCTGGTCG
>JADFPE010000214.1 GCA_022562495.1 Acidobacteriota bacterium | reverse complement strand
GAACAGGGCCGTTTCGACAGCGGCCCCGTCCACCTCTCCCAGTATACTAGGCGCTCTCAAATGCGGCCCCGTCTCTAAAAAAGGGCTCTGAGGGGAACAGAAAAGGCCCCCCGCCCTGAGGGGCCTGCCCTGGCTTATCAAAAAGATGAGAAGTTGCGGCAATTTGCAGCTCATTGCTCCGAACATCTTTTAAAATACGGCTATGAGCCCTGATCTTCTACTCACGCGTGATTTAATCCTGAGACCGCTGACAGCGTCAGATGAGTCTGCATTTAGCGACTTGAAAGCACTCTCAGGTCAGGAAACGAGCCGCGTCCGAAAGGATTTCCAGCGCTTGCTTGGCAGCACCCGGACGCAGACCTGGTTACTTGAAAGAAAATCCGGGCAACAGCTGGTTGGCTACCTGGATTGGAGCCAACCCAACGCGCCCTTTGTGGAAATTTCGCCGGGCTGCCGTTTACACGGTTATGCCAGCCAGGCGCTGGATCGCATTTCACGTTTCAGAGATGATCTGCATGAATTGTGCTTTCAAATTGACACCGGTGATATTGCAGCTCAGGCGCTGCTGGAAAAATGCGGTTATCACCGGGTTCCCGAGTCGCCCGGCAGCCGAGCCCGTTACCGGATCATCATGGGCCAGCAGAGACAGATCACATTGGAGTTACTCGAGGGGGAGGGTTACCCGGCCACGAATTACACCCCCACGCTGACTCGTGAGCATGAAACGCTTACCATACAGACAATGAAGGAATGGATGATGATATGCTCGAAGAAGCTGAACGGGACTTCGAGAAGGCCAAGAAGCTGGCCGCCGAGTGCAACACGTCGCTGACGCGGATCCTGGAAGACAGCCTCAGGCTCTATCTTGCCGAGGAGCGTGCGCGCAGACACCGTTCCCGCAGGCCACCGCCCCTCCCGATCCTGAGCCATGTGAAGCCCGTCGCCGGCGTCGACCTCGATGACACGAGCGCGCTGCTGGAGCTAGAGTGATCCTCTGCGACGTGAATGTCCTGCTCCACGCGATGGTCGAGCAATCGCCGCATCATTCCATCTGTCGGCGGGAGCTGGAGAGCCTGCGCTCCGGGGGCCAGACCGTCGCTCTGTCGAGCCTGATTCTGGCGGCTGTGGTTCGCATCGCAACCAATCCCCGGGTCTTTCGGCCCACCCCAACTCCCGGAGACGTCTTCGGATTCGTCGACGCGCTACAGGCACAGCCGGAGGCCCAGATCATCGAGCCGGGTCGCCGCCATTGGTCGATCTTCAGAGATCTGGTGCTGACAGGAGACATCAGCGGCGCCGACACGACCGATGCCTACCTGGCGGCGCTGGCCCTCGAGCATGGGTGCGAGTGGTGGACGACCGATCGCGGCTTCGCCCGCTTCCCCGGGCTCAATTGGCGCTACTTGCTCGACTGACGCCGCGACGCCCGAGAGTGGCGTTGGTGCACCAATCCTGCTCCCCCCCGGGTCGCGTTCTCGATGTGAGGATGGGGCAAGAAAAATAGCCTGTTCTTGGACGCGGACGGGCAGTAAGATGGGGGCGGCGTTGCGTGTCTGCAAGTGCGCCGGTTTCCCCTGGCGATGGATCTATATATGAAGAGCCGGTTTTCGGGCGTCGCCTTCCTGATCGTCATCACCCTCATGGTGGCCCTGGCCTCGGGGCACCTGGTGAGCGCCGCCGGCGCCCCGCAGCAGCCTGCCGCCGTCTCGACCGCCGAGGTCTCCCCGCAACGGGCGCTCCTCGACCAGTACTGCGTCACCTGTCACAGCGAGCGCATCGTGTCCCGCCCGGCGGACCCGGACGAATCGCTGCAGATCACACAGTTGCGCAACGTGGGGCTGACGCTTGACACCGAGGACGTCACCAACGTGGCGGCGAACCCGGAGGTGTGGGAGAAAGTGGTCCGGAAGCTGCGAGTCGGCGCGATGCCGCCGCCACCACGGCCACGGCCGGACCAGGCGACCTACGACCGGTTTCGTGCCCGGCTCGAGAGCGAGCTCGACCACGCGGCCGCCGCCAACCCGGATCCCGGACGGACCCAGGCGTTCCATCGCCTCAACCGGATGGAGTATCGCAACGTCATCCGCGATCTGTTCGATCTCGACATCGACGTGTCGGAGCTGATCCCGGCCGACGCGCCCGACGAGCACGGGTTCGACAACAACGCCGGGGCGCTCTCGTTCTCGCCCGCCCTGCTGGAGCGCTATATCTCGGCGGCGCACAAGATCAGCCGGCTGGCGCTCGGCGTGTCGCCGGCTGGGCCGGTCAGTACCACCTACGACGTGCCGCTGAACCTGATGCAGGACGATCGGCTGAGCGAGGATCTGCCGTTCGGGTCGCGTGGCGGTGTCGCAATCAACCACACGTTTCCGGTCGACGGCCTGTATCGGATCAAGGTGAAGCTGCAGACCAACTACGTGCAGTTCGTCCGGGGGCTCGATGACCCGCACGACATCGAGATCAGCCTCGACGGCGCGCGTCTCGAACAGTTCACGATCGGCGGCGAGGCGCCGGGTGTGCCGGCGCCCTACAGCTTTGCCGGGAATATCCGCGGCGACGACGCGTGGGAAAGCTACCAGATGCGGTTCTCCGACGCGGGCCTCGTGGTCGAGGTGCCGGTCAAGGCGGGCCCGCGCATCATCGGCGCCACGTTCCCACGCGAGCGATGGGAGGACGAGGGGGTCCTGCAGCCCCGCCAGCAGGGTTTTGCGTTGGCGGTGAACGACATGCCCGACACGAACCCACGTGTGGGGAGCATCGAGATCACCGGGCCGCTGACGGACGACGGGCCGGGCGACACCCCCAGCCGCCGCCGCATTCTGATCTGCCGGCCCGCGACGCCGGCGGACGAGCCTGGCTGCGCCACCGAGATTCTGTCCTCCCTCGCCCGTCGCGCGTATCGACGGCCGGTGACCGACGACGACGTGGCCACGTTGATAGAGTTCTACGAGGCGGGACGGCAGGAGGGAGGCTTCGAGAGCGGGATCCAGTTCGCGCTGGAGCGTCTGCTGGCGTCACCCGATCTCCTGCTGCGCATCGAGCGCGACCCGGTGGACGCGACGCCGGACACGGCCTATCCGGTCAGTGATGTCGAGCTGGCGTCGCGGCTCTCGTTCTTCCTCTGGAGCAGCCTGCCGGACGAGGAGCTGCTCGCCCTCGCCGAGGAGGACACGCTCTCCGAGCCGGCGATGCTCGCGCGGCAGGTGCGGCGGATGCTGGCCGATGACCGCGCGGCAGCGCTCATCGAGGGCTTCGTCGGGCAGTGGCTGTATCTGCGGAACCTGGCGAGCGTCTACCCCACACCGAGCGAGTTCCGGGAGTTCGACGAGAACCTGCGCCAGGCGTTCCAGCAGGAGACCGAGCTCTTCATCGACTATCAGCTGCGAGCGGATCGCTCCGTGCTCGAGCTGCTCAGTGCCGACTACACGTTCGTCAACGAGCGGCTGGCCCGGCACTACGGCATCGCCGGCGTCAACGGCAGTCGGTTCCGCCGGGTGAACGTCGAGGGCGACCGGCAGGCCGGTCTGCTGGGACACGCCAGCCTGATGACGGTGACCTCGTATCCCAATCGCACGTCGCCCGTGCTGCGTGGCAAGTTCGTGCTCGAGAACCTGCTCGGAGCCCCACCACCCGAACCGCCACCCAACGTGCCGGCGCTCGAAGAGACCGACGCCGACGGCAAGCCGCGCTCGTTGCGGGAGGCGATGGTGGAGCACCGTGAGAACCCGGCGTGTCGGGTGTGTCACGCGACGATGGACCCGATCGGCTTCTCGCTCGAGAACTTCGACGCGATCGGCGCGTGGCGAACGACGTTCGCCGGCAAGCCGATCGACACCTCGGGCGTCCTGCCCGACGGCGGCGCGTTCGACGGGCCGACCGGGCTGCGCGACATGCTGCTCGCCCGCCCGGCCGACTTCGTCGGCACCGTCACGGAGAAACTGATGACCTACGCGCTCGGGCGCGGGGTCCAGTACTACGACATGCCGACCGTGCGGCGGATCGTGCGAGAGGCCGAGGCGGTCGACTATCGCTGGTCCGCGATCATTCTCGGAATCATCAAGAGCGCTCCCTTCCAGATGCGGAGGTCAGAATCATGATCATCACCAACAAAGCACTCCCGCGGCGCACCGTGCTGCGTGGTCTCGGGGCGGCGGTGGCGTTGCCGCTGCTCGACAGCATGGTTCCGGCGTTTGGGACGGTGCGGGCGAGGGCGACCGAGCCGGTGCGCCGACTGGGGGTCGTCTACGTGCCCAACGGCATGGCGATGAAGAGCTGGACCCCTGCGACTGACGGCGCCGGGTTCGAGATGACGCGGATCCTGCAGCCGATGGCGGCCCACCGCGATCAGATGCTCGTGCTGAGCAATCTGAACGCCGTGCCGAGCAACGCCGGCGTCCACGCCAGCGCGTCGACCCGGTTCCTGACCGGTGTGACCCCGACGCGCACGGAGTCGAACCTCGCGGCGGAGGTCTCCCTCGACCAGCTGGTCGCCCGGGAGCTGGGACAGCACACCCAGCTGAGCTCGCTCGAGCTCGCTCTCGACCCACGCGACGTGGTCGGCTCCTGCGACGTCGGGTTCAGCTGTCTCTACACCAGCACCATCGCCTGGCGAGACGACACGACGCCGCTGCCGATGGAGGCGAACCCGCGGGTGGTCTTCGAGCGGTTGTTCGGTGACACCGGCTCCACCGACCCGTCCATCCGCCTGGCGCGAGTCCGAAAGGACCGCAGCCTGCTCGACTCGGTGACCGAGCGGATTGCGGAGCTCGGCCGCGATGTCGGCACGGGCGACCGCGCAAAGCTCGACCAGTATCTGGACGCGGTGCGCGACGTCGAGCGACGGATCCAGAGGGCCGAGGAGCAAAGCAGCCGAGAGCTGCCCGAGGTACGGCAACCGGCCGGTGTGCCGGCGTTGTACGGGGACCACGCGACGCTGATGTTCGACCTGCAGGTGCTGGCGTATCAGACCGACCTGACCCGCGTGATTACGTTCATGATGGGTCGCGAGCTGAGCGGTCGGACCTATGCCGAGATCGGCGTACCCGACTCGCATCACCCGACCTCCCACCACCGCAACGACCCGGGGCTGTACGAGAAGATCACGAAGATCAACGAGTTCCACACGACGCTCTTTGGGTACTACCTGGACAAGCTGGCGTCGACAGCAGATGGCGACGGCTCGTTGCTCGACCACATGCTGCTCCTCTACGGTGCCGGCATGGCCGACAGCAACCGGCATCAGAACACCGGGTTGCCGCTGGTGCTGTTCGGGGCGGCCGGGGGTCGTGTGACGGGTGGCCGGCACCTGACGTACCCGGAGGGCACGCCGGTGACCAACCTGCATCTGACACTGCTCGACAAGATGGGGATCCCGGTGGAGCAGATGAGCGACAGCACCGGGAAACTGGACCTGCTGAGCGGCGTGTAGGGGCGGGCGCTCGCAGGAGGCAGGAGGAACCCGGCAAGAGGATGCGGGCCTGTCCGCCGACGCCTTGGCGAAGGCGAGCGGGCTTCGCCGTGCAGCACGGGCCTCGAGGCCCGTCGGGCGGGTGTATCGACTCGGCCTCTGATGAAGCGGCCCTGAAGGGCCTTGCTACCCATTCGCGCGTGGACCGCAGCCGAGGGAGCAAGGGCCTTCAGGCCCGCCCAGGGCAGTCGCGGTACGCGAGAAAGAAAACCGGAGGGTCGCGTGCTGAGTTCGCGATTGCGCTGGACACTCGTGACGGCGATCGTCGCGTTGGGCGTGCTGCCGTGGGTGGGCGCGCGGCCATCGACGCAGCCAGCAACGGATGGCAGCCAGTTTGGGCACACCGACTGGCCGTTCATCGGCGGGGACTGGACCAATTCACGACATTCCACGCTGGACCAGATCAATCGCAGCAACATTGCCACGCTCGGCGCGGCGTGGTCGCTCTCCTTTGACGGTGGCGCATCGACCCGCGCGACCCCGGTCGTGAAGGACGGCGTGCTCTTCATCGGGTCCGGCACCCGACTCTACGCGCGCAACGCGGCGACCGGGGAGGAGATCTGGACGGTGCAGCCCGACCAGGATGCGTCGTCGGACCTCGAGCGGGCCGGCATCGGCGACATCCTGAACGCCGGCCGGGGCATTCCGTCGCCGCCAGGCGTCGCACTTGGAGACGGCAAGGTCTTCGTCGGTCTGATGGATGGCCGTGTGGCCGCGTTCAGCCAGGCCACCGGCCGGTTCGAGTGGGCGACGCAGATCGGCTACGACCCGCCCCGCAAGGGACAGGCGGTCTCGGGGGCGCCGATCTACGTGGACGGCAAGGTGTTCACCGGGCTGGCGAACGGCGACTGGGCGTTTCGCGGGAAGGTGGTTGCCCTCGACGCCAGCACCGGCGAGGTCCTCTGGGACTTCTGGACCATTCCTGGACCGGGCGAGCCGGGTAGCGAGACCTGGCCGCAGGAGGGCCGGTACGCGGACGTCTGGAAGCAAGGCGGCGCCGGGGTGTGGCACGTCGCCAACGCCGACCCGGAGCTGGGTCTCATCTATTACGTGACCGGCAACGCCGTGCCGATGTTTGGCGGCGAGGCACGGACCGGCGACAACCTCTACACCGCATCGGTCCTGGCGTTCGATATGGAGAGCGGTGACCTGCGCTGGCACTATCAGGTCGTGCGTCACGACCTCTGGGATGCCGACATCGCCATCGCGCCGCTGCTCTACGACACCGTGGTCGACGGCCGGGCGGTCAAGGGATTGGCGGCGCTACGCGCCGACGGGTTCCTGTTCATGCTCGACCGGGCCACCGGCGAGCCGGTCTTTCCGATCGAGGAGCGCCCGGTTCCGCAGGATTCCTACAACAAGACCGCGGCCACCCAGCCGTTTCCGATCGGCGCCGAGAGCCTGTTGCCCGACTGTGACTACTGGCGCGACCGGGTCGCGCCGCCCTGGCAGCTCGAGTGCAGCAGCTTTGCCCCACCGTACACCGACCGCGACAACGTCGTCGCCCCCGGAGTGCCGATTCCTGGGGTCCGCGTGACGTCCATGTCGTTCAGCCCAGACACCGGGTTCATCTACGCCCAGGGACGGGGCCACATCGGACGAGCGCGCCGGATCACCGACGACCCGTGGTTCCGTGGAGGTGCACGGTCGTACACCCAGCTGCCGGGCGCGGTCGGGATTATCGCGGCCATCGACACCCGAACGAACCGGATCGCGTGGAAGCACGAGGTCACGCCGGCACAGCTGGGCACCAGCGGCCCGCTCACGACCTCCGGCGGGTTGATGTTCCGTGGATCCGGGGACGGCAATTTCCAGGCCTACGACGCGCAAAGCGGCGAACGGCTGTGGCAGTTCCAGACCGGCGTGCGCGGCGCACGTGGACCGGCGACGACCTACGAGGTGAACGGCGAGCAGTATGTCACGCTGGCGATGGGGCCCGAGATGTGGGCGTTCAAGCTGGGCGGGACCGTGCCAGAGGAAGAGGCGCCGCCCATGGGTGGGGGGCCACGGACGCCGGGTCGTGCCACCAACGAGGTGATGACGTCGACCCTGGTGACGAGCGCGGAGCGCGGTGTCGGTCTCCGCTACGCCGTGGACGAGCACGCGTTCAACCCGTCCCAGATCCGGGTGCGGGCCGGCACGGTCGTCAGCTTCGTCAACAGCGGGGCATTGACCCACACGATTTCTTCGAAGGACGCGTCGTGGACCACCGGCCCCCTGAAGGAGGCCGAGACAGGCTACGTGCGGTTCGAGAACGTCGGCACGTTCACCTATGCGTGCGAGGAGCACCCGTGGGCGATGGGGCAGGTGTTCGTCGAGTAATAAAGGTTCGCACGGTGATGACCTGAGCGCTCAGGGTGCTCCCGCTCCCTCTGGGAGAGGGCCGGGGTGAGGGAACGCGGCGCGGAAGACAAGGGACACGAGCATGTTGGCAAAACGCCTGTTGGTCCGCGTGTGTTCGGCAATCGTGCTGTGCATGGGTGTGGCGATGGCCACCACTGTGTCGGCCGCCGCCGCTGTGGATCCGCCCCTGATCGAGGCGGTCAAACGCCAGGACGCCGAGGCCGTGCGACGACTCCTGGGCGATGGAGTCGAGGTCGACACGCGTCAACCGGACGGCGCGACCGCGCTGCACTGGGCCGTGTACCGGGAGGACCTGGAGACGGTCGATCTCCTGCTGCGGGCTGGCGCGAGCGTCGATGCCGTCAACCGCCTGGGCGCCACACCGCTCTGGTTGGCGGCCGGCAACGGCGATGCGGCGGCGATCGCGCGGTTGCTCGACGCCGGTGCGAACCCGAACGCCGCGTTAGTGGAGGGGGAGACCCCGGTAATGGCCGCCGCGCGGTCCGGCACGGCCGAGGGGGTGCGTCTGCTGGTCGAGGCTGGGGGGGATGTGCACGCGCGGGAGACGTCGCGCGACCAGACCGCGCTGATGTGGGCGGTGACCCAGGGGCATCACCAGGTGGTGCAGGTCCTGCTCGAGGCGGGCGCCGACATGGAAGCCCGGTCGAAGGTGCGGCCACGGCTCATGTATGACG
>JADFPE010000001.1:18850-115882 GCA_022562495.1 Acidobacteriota bacterium | reverse complement strand
TTCCGACCGGCGAGCGGGCTGAACGAGGAGCTGCTACGGCTGCATGGAGCGAACCTGTTCGCGGTGGTGCGGCAGCTTCGCTACAGCGAGAAGAACGAGAACAGCCTCGACCTGGGACTGTTTCTCAACGGCATTCCGATCTTCACGGCCGAGCTGAAGAACCTGCTGACAGGGCAGAACGTCGAGGACGCGATTGGGCAGTACAAGACGGATCGTGACCCACGTGAGCCGCTGTTCGCGTATGGCCGGTGCCTGGCACACTTCGCCGTCGATCCGGACCTGGTCTACGTCACCACCCATCTGAACGGCTTGAAGACCCGGTTCCTGCCGTTGAACCAGGGCAAGTTCGGGGGTGCGGGGAACCCGCCGGTGCCGCCGACGCGAAAAGGCTACGCGACGGCGTATCTGTGGGAGCGGATCTGGGCGCGCGACAGTGTGTTGGACCTGATCCGGCAGTTCATCCACGAGGTGGAAGAAGAGGACCAGGACGGGAAGAAGACCGGCAAGCGGTTTCTCATCTTCCCGCGCTACCAGCAGCTCGACGCGGTACGGCGCCTGGTGGCCGACGCCCGGCGCAACGGGGCGGGGCAGCGCTACCTGATTCAGCACTCGGCCGGCAGCGGCAAGAGCTTCACGATCGCCTGGCTGGCCCACCAGCTCTCGACGCTGCACGACGCCCAGGACCGGCGGGTGTTCGACTCGATCGTGGTCATCACCGACCGCCGTCTGCTCGACCGCCAGCTGCAGACGACGATGCGGCAGTTCGAGCAGACGCTCGGCGTGGTCGAGAACATCGACACGACGTCGCGGCAGCTCAAGGAGGCGATCGCGTCCGGCAAGACGATCATCGTCACGACGCTCCAGAAGTTTCCGGCGATGCTGGAGCAGATTCGCGAGCTGGCGCGTACACAGGCTGACGGCGCGCCGGCACCAACCGGCGTGGCCGGACAGCGGTTCGCGGTGATTGCCGACGAGGCGCACTCGTCGCAGGCGGGAGACAGCCCCGAGGCGATCAAGCGTGTCTTCACTGCCGAGAGTCTCGAGGCGGCGGCGCGGGTCGATGAGGATGACGGTGACCCGGAAGAGCAGGATACCTGGACCCAGAGCGCCGAAGGGCGGCGGTTCCCGCCGAACATGAGCTTCTTCGGGTTCACGGCGACGCCGAAGCCGAAGACGTTGGAGCTGTTTGGCCGCAAGCGCGAGGACGGCAAGTTCGAGCCGTTCCACCTCTACAGCATGCGGCAGGCGATCGAGGAACGATTCATTCTCGACGTCCTGGCGAACTACACGACCTACCAGGCCTACTGGCGGCTGCTCAAGAAGATCGAGGACGACCCCCGGTACGACAAGACCAAGGCGGCGTATCTGCTGAAATCGTTCGTCGAGCTACACCCCCACGCCATCAGCGAGAAGATCGCGATCATGGTCGGGCACTTCTCCTCGCAGGTGCAGCGCGAGATCGGGGGCAAGGCAAAGGCGATGATCGTCACGCGCTCCCGGCTCCACGCCGTCCGCTACAGGCTGGCGCTCGACCGCTGCCTCGCCGACCGGGGTCTTCCCTTCAAGGCGCTCGTCGCTTTTTCGGGCACCGTGCCCGACGGCGGCAAGTCGTACACCGAGTCTGGTATGAACTCGGAAGGACGTGATCGGACGATCGGCGAGCGGCAGACCGCGCGGGAGTTCGACAAGCCGGAGTATCGGTTCCTCGTCGTCGCCAACAAGTTCCAGACCGGGTTCGACCAGCCGTTGCTCCACACGATGTATGTGGACAAGAAGCTGGGCGGGGTCAACGCGGTCCAGACGCTTTCGCGTCTCAACCGGACGCATCCCGAGAAAGACGGCACGGCGGTGCTCGACTTCGCGAACGAGGCGGAGGCGATCCGGGCCGCGTTCGAGCCGTACTACGAGACGACGCTGCTCTCGGAGCAGACCGACCCCAACCTGCTCTACGACACGCAAGGGCGGTTGCTCGAGTTCGAGGTCTACACCGAGGCGGAGGTCGCTGCCTTCGCGACGCTCTTCGCCGACCGCAAGACGACACAGGACCAGCTCTACGCCGCACTGGCGCCGATGGTGACGCGGTTCGGCGAGCTGCCCGACGACGAGCAGGTGGAGTGTCGAGGCCAGCTCACCGATTACGTGCGGCTCTATGCCTTCCTCGCCCAGGTCCTCCCGTTCGCAGATGCCGACCTGGAGAAGCTCTACGTCTTCGCGCGGCACCTGCGCCGACTGCTGAAGACCGACCCCGAACCGCTGCCCCGCGAGGTGCAGCAGAACATCGACATGGAGTCGTACCGGATCCAGCAGACGAGCAAGGGGAAAATCCCACTCGGTGGGCCTACGGGTCCGCTCCACCCGATCGGCACGAAGGGCACGCGCGGCGTGTCACCCGAGGAGCTGGAGCCGCTGTCGCGAATCATCGCGGAGCTGAACGAACGCTTCGGTCTGAATCTGGGACCCGAACACCGGGTCACGCTCGAGCAGATGATGGCGCGGCTCGACGACGATGCGGCGCTCGACGCGAGCGCGCGTGTGAACACCCGCGAGAACGTCCGCCTGACGTTCGACCAGAAGGTCGAGGACGTCATTCAGGAAATCGTCGACTCGAACTTCAACCTCTACAAGCGGATTACCGACGACCGGTCGTTCGGCGAGGTGCTCAAGCACTTCCTGTTCGACCAGTATCTCCGCACCCACCGCCAAGCTGACGAGCTAATGAAACAGCCGGAGTCGAAGACGCTGGAGTTCAAGTCGAGCCTGCGCTGGAACCTGCGCGAGAACCGGAAGGACCCGAAGATTGTCACCCATGCGGTGCTCAAGACGATTGCGGCGTTTCTCAACACCGAAGGAGGCGATCTGCTGATCGGCGTTGCCGATGACCGCTCGGTCGTCGGCGTCGGGGTCGACGGCTTCGACAACGAAGACCGGTTCATGCTCCATCTGACCCACGTCGTCCAGAGTGCCCTCGGTGATCGCGCAGGCACCTGCATCGACCCACGAATGCAGCTCGTCAAGGGGAAGTCGGTCTGTCTGGTGAGCTGCCAGCGCAGCCCCGAGCCGGTCTTTCTCAAGGGGAAGGAGACCGAGGAGTCTGACGAGGGCGACTTCTTCGTGCGCAGCGGGCCGGGGACGGTGAAGCTGACGCCCGAGAGCGCCCGAGACTTCATCCGCACACGGTTTGCACCGGTTGTTCCCAAGCAGAGTCGGGAAGCTCCGCCGTTCGATGAGGGTGGCTGATCAGAATCCTGATAACGCCGAAGTTTGTTGACGACTTCTTTCGGAAAGACAAATTCGACCTGGCGCGGCGGTGCGGCAAGACGCAAGGTGGCCCCGTTCCAAAGGGAGCACCGATGGAGCGGCACGACCTGCAGCATGGCCGCCATCGCCGTCGGCCGCATCCCCGCGGCGTCGATGACATTGTCGCGGTGTCGCTGCCAGACGGGTACTGAGAGCCGATCGCGGCCGAAAGCCCTTTCGATTCTCGTCGGCATGAGCTAGACTTTTGTAGCGAATAAAAAGCGAAGATAAAATGAGTGACCAGACCTCGATTGAATGGACGGACGCGACCTGGAATCCGGTGCGCGGGTGCACGAAGATCAGCCCCGGATGCACTCACTGCTATGCCGAGACATTCGCCGAGCGGTTTCGTGGTGTGGCGGGGCATCCGTACGAACAGGGGTTCGATCTGCGGCTGGTCCCCGAGAAACTGACCGAACCCCTACGATGGCGCGCCCCGCGGATGGTGTTCGTCAACTCGATGAGCGACCTGTTTCAAGACGAGGTTTCGGATGACTACATCGTCTCGGTCGCGAGGGTCATGCAGCGGGCCAACTGGCACACATTCCAGGTGTTGACCAAGCGGTCAGCCCGGCTAGCCTCGCTGTTGCAAAATGAGCTCCGCTTTGCGGCGGAAAGCCGGCACATCTGGTGGGGTGTCAGTGTCGAGAATCGTAAACACGGGTTGCCTCGCGTGGATGATCTTCGCTCTGCGCCCGCCGCCGTTCGGTTTCTATCAATTGAACCGCTCCTGGAGGATCTCGGGAACCTCGATCTGAGCGGTGTCCACTGGGTGATCGTCGGCGGCGAGAGCGGTCCTGGTGCTCGCCCCATGGATCCGGACTGGGTCCTCTCAATACGCGACCAGTGTCGCGTCGCCAGGGTGCCCTTCTTCTTCAAACAGTGGGGAGGGGTGCGCAAGGCGAAGACTGGACGCAGGCTTGCCGGACGGACCTATGACAACTTTCCGAGGATCGACCGCGCGCCGATTCCCAGCAAGGACCAACGCGAGCATGTGGAGCGGACCGTGTTTGCCCTCCAGGCGTCCTGACAGCAGTGGCCACCGAGAGAGCAACAGGGTGAAACCCTCAGCCTATTATCGCGATTGCGAACAGACCTACCTCAAGCACTTCTTCCTGGAGCAGTACCTCGAACGAGTCGCCTACAACATCGGCTCGTTCGCTGACGAGTTCGTGTATGTCGACGGGTTTTCCGGACCCTGGAAGTCCAAAGGGGAGGACTTCGAAGATACGTCGTTCAAGATCGCGATCGAGAAGTTACGGCAGGTTCGTGAGGGAATCTTCAAGGCCAGGGGCCGGCGCGTGGACATACGGTGCATCTTCGTCGAGAAGGACGCGGGAAGGTTCGAGTCCCTTCGGAGCGCTACCGAGGGTGTTGGGGACATCGACGTCCAGATCCTCCATTCAGAATTCGAACTGGTCATTCCAGAGATCCTCAAGCTGATCGGTAAAGCCTTCTCGTTCGTGTTCATAGACCCGGCTGGATGGACCGGCTTCGGACCCGAGCACATCGCGCCAATTCTTCGGCATCGGGGTGAAGTCCTGGTGAACTTCATGTTCGATCACATCAATCGGTTCCTGGACACCCCGAGTCCCGAGATGTCGTTTGACGACCTGTTCGGAGGCCCCGGCTGGGAAGCGGTGCTCGAAAAGGGTCCCGGGCGCGAGGCTGCGATCGTTGCGCTCTACTGTGAGCGGCTGCGGATGATCGGCGGGTTCGACTTCGTGACTTCGACTCGCATCTTGAAGCCGACCTCAGACAGGTCGTATTTCCACCTCGTGTACGGGACTCGACACTTGAAAGGTCTCTTGGAGTTTCGGAAGGTGGAGGAAAAGTTCGTCGAGGAACAGGAGAGAGTGCGACTCGACGCAAAGCAGACCCAGCGCGAACGCCGCACAGGGATGGAGTCCCTCTTTCCGACTGGGGACCTGCAACCTGGGCCGCGGTCGTTCGATGCCGAGCGTCAGGACAATCTGGCTCAGAGTCGCGAACGCTTGATCGAGCTGCTGAAGCGGCAGAAGCGAGTTGACTACAAAGTGGTGCTGGGCTTGATGCTCGAATTCCCGCTGGTCTGGGAGGGTGATGTCAGAGCGGAGGTGTTGAGGCTGAGAAACAGCGGTGTGATCGACATCGGGAACTGGAAACCACATCAACGAGTGCCGAACAAGGAGCACGTGTTGGTCGTGAGGCCTCGAGGTCTGAGCAAGCTGTGACGCCCACTGTTCACCCGTTCGCGACGATGACCGGCATCATCAGGGTGACAGCAACCGACCGTTGGAAAGTATCCGCGATACCGTCGAGGGTCGCGCGTCGCCAGCGAGAATCCGGAAACTGCCGCGTGTGCCCCGATGTAAAAATCGGGGAGCGGAGAGTGTTTTCGGCCGCCCCGGCGCCGGTAGCGCAGGAAACACTTGCCCGCCAGGAACGCCGCCTCCCACGGCAGCGCGGCGCGCTCGAAGTAGTCGGACGGCAGCGCCTCCTCGACCTCTTCGATCCGTGTGAACCCGACAGACACCTCGGCGTAGATGATAGGGTTGATCACGAGCGTCCCGGTCTCCGCACACCGGGCCAGCGTGTCCATCGACCACTCACCCCACACCGGGTCGTCGGTCACGATATCGAGGATGACGCTACTGTCGACGAGCACACGTGCCACGGCTAGCCCCGCGTCAGCGTCAGAATCTCATCCGTGCTCATGCGGACGGTCGCCTTTCCGCGCATCCGCTGGACCAGCCGCTGGCCACGCCGCGAGGCATGGCGGGCCTTGCGAAGTGTGACCCCGTCGCGCTCGAGCTCGAACTCGACTTCCGAGTCGGGCAGCAAGCCCAGCGCCTCACGGATGTGCTGGGGAATCGTCACTTGTCCTTTCGCTGTGACCCGCATGATGGTGCCTCCACAGTAATACTCACACTGGTAATACTCTAATTTTACCCTGCCGCAAGGTCAACGACCACTCGCGACGCCCGTCACTCCTTGGCGGCCATCCAGTTCTCGCCGATCCCGACATCGACTGTCAGCGGCACCGCGAGCTCGGCGGCCCGTTCCATCCGGTCGCGCACCAGCGCGGCCACCGTGTCCGCCTCGTCCCGAGGCGCCTCGATCAGCAACTCGTCGTGCACCGTGAGGATCATCGGGGCGGACGGCGGCAGGGCACCGGCGAGATCGATCATCGCCCGCTTCAGGATGTCGGCGGCGGTGCCTTGGATCGGCATGTTGACGGTCATCCGCTCGGCGGCCGCGCGGATCTGGCCGTTGCGGCTGCGCAGCTCCGGTACCAGCCGGCGCCGCCCGAACATCGTCCGGACCTCGCCGCTCTCGCGCGCCTCGTCGACCACCCCATCCAGGTACCCCCGCACCTCGGGGTAGCCATCGAAATAGGCGTCGATGAACGCCTGCGCGGCCCGCGGCGTCACGCCGATGTCCCGAGACAGCGTGAACGCCGTCTTGCCGTAGATCAGGGCGTAGTTGATGATCTTGGCCCGGCGACGGAGCTCGTGCGGGTCGAGCCCGCTCTCGGTCCCGAACACGTGGCGCGCCGTCTGGTCGTGAATGTCCTCGCCGCGGACGAACGCCTCGATGAGGGCGGCGTCCGCCGAGAGATGCGCCAGCACGCGGAGCTCGATCTGCGAGTAGTCGGCGGAGATCAGCACGTGTCCGTCGCGCGCGACGAACGCGCGTCGAATCTCTTGGCCGAGCGGTGTCCGGATCGGGATGTTCTGCAGGTTCGGGTCGCTGCTACTCAGGCGCCCGGTTGCCGCGACCGCCTGGTTGAAGGAGGTGTGCACACGGCCCGTGTCCGGCCGGACCAGCCGGGGCAAGGCGTCGACATAGGTGCCCTTGAGTTTCTGGACCGCTCGCCACTCGATCACCAGACGTGGCAGGGCATGATGCGCTGCCAGTTCCTCGAGCACGGCCGCCGCGGTGGACGCGGCGCGGGTCTTCCCGGTCTTCTTCCGTGTGGGTAGCGCCAGCTTCTCGAAGAGAATGACCGACAGCTGTCGGGGCGAGTTGATGTTGAACGCCTCACCTGCCAGGCTGAAGATCTGCGACTGCAGCTCGCTCAGCTCGGCGTCCATCCGTCGAGACAGTGCGGCGAGCGCGTCGGTGGCGACCTGGATGCCGGCACGTTCGATGTCGGCCAGCAGCGGGATCAGCGGCTGTTCCAGCTCGCGGCAGAGCTCTGCCAGGCGCTCCTCGTCCAGGCGCGCCCTCAGCGGATCGGCCGCTTGCAACGGCAGGTCTGCCCGCTCACAGGCATAGGCCAGCACCGCGTCCGGCGGCAGCTGGTCGAAGTCGGGCGCCTTCGCACCCTTGCCACGCACCGTCTCGGCCCTCAGCGCCTGGTAGCCGGTGTGCTCGAGTGCCACGGTTTCGAGGGGCGGTGCCTCCCGGGTCGCATCGGGGTTGAGGAGATAGCTCGCAATCATCGTGTCGAGCTCGAGCCCCTCCAGGCGTACGTCATGTGCGGCGAGCCACAGCATGTCCCGCTTGAGGTCATGCCCGATCTTGCGCACCTGCGGGTCTTCGAGAATCGGTCCCAGTGTTCCAAAGATGATCCGGCCGTCCAGGCTGCCGCTCAGGTCCAGCTCGTTTCGTGCCAGCGGCACGTAGCTGGCGGAGCGCGCGGCGGTCGAGAAGGCCAGGCCGACGAGGCCGTCGCGGGTGGGCGGGCCGGACACCGTCAGCACGTGCAACCCGCAGCGGCCGGCCTCGCGTAGCGAGGCGGCGAGCGCCTCGAGCTCGGCGACCTCGGTGACGAGCCGGTAGTCAGTCTCGACGCTGTCGGCGCTTGGCGCGAACTCGCTCAGCAGTGACCTGAACCCGAGCTCGGAGAAGAGCGTGAAGCAGCGCCTCCGGTCGGCGCCCTGATAGCGGAACCGTTCCGGATCGTAGGGTACCGGCACGTCCGTGCAGATACGCACGAGCTCGCGGCTGCGGCGGGCGTCGTCGGCATGCTCGGTCAGTGCGGTGCGATGCTTCTTGTTCGGCAGTTCGTCGGCGTGTGCGAGCAGCCGGTCGAGCGAGCCGAAGTCAGAGAGCAACTCTCGCGCCCCCTTCGCGCCGATGCCGGGCACCCCCTTGACGTTGTCGCTCGCGTCCCCCATCAGCGCGAGGACGTCAACCACTTGGTCGGGACGCACCCCGAACTTCTCGAGCACCCCGGCGCCGTCGAACCACGTGCCCTCATCCCGAGGATTGAACACCTGTATCCGGTCACCGACGAGCTGGAAGAAGTCTTTGTCCCCGGTGACCACGACCACGTCGACACCGGCGGCAACCGCCCGCGTGGCCAGCGTGCCGATCACATCGTCGGCCTCGAACCCCTCGTGGGTCACGACCGGGACACCCAGGGCCGCGCAGGCCTCGTGCACCCAGGGGACCTGCTCCACGAGGTCGTCAGGCATCGGACGCCGGGTCGCCTTGTAGTCGGCGGCGAGCTCGTGGCGGAAGGTCGGTCCCTTCAGATCGAACGCGGCGGCCACCAGGTCCGGTTGCTGGTCGCTGATCAGCTTCCGCAACATCGCGATGAAGCCGTAGACCGCGTTGGTCGATTTACCGTCCGGCCCGGTCAGTCCGTGGATCGCGTGATAGGCGCGATACATCTGGTTGCTGCCGTCGATCAGGAAGAGGCGGGGTGTGGAGGGCATGGTCGGGAAGGACCGCCAGTATATATCGGAGACCGGGGACCGGAGATCGAGGGCCGCTGCAGCCGAGCGCCCGAGGCCCGGAGCCCACAGCCGGGAGGTTGTTCCTGGAGCCCCTACTGCGGCGCTTCGAGGCCGAGGTTCACCGACTTGTGTTCGCCATCTCGGAGGGTCACATGCGCCGCGCGTCGTCGCAAGTCGTCGAGAAAGCGCGGGTCGAACCATTCGCCCTGCTGGACGACCTCGACCACCGACAGGAGATAGTCGCCCGGCGGCAGCCCACGCATCCGATACTGGGCGTTCTGGTCCGGCCGCGACGCCATGATGTATCTGGACTGCGGTTGCCAGAGCCGCTCGTCGGTGGGAAACGCAATGACGGTGAACTCGGTCACCGCATCGCCCCGGTGGTCGTGCACCATGCCGGCCAGCTCGGTGATCTGGTCGGTGAGCACCAGCGTGACTCCCGAGAGGGTCTGCCCGGCGGCGAAATCCCGCGGGGTGTCGATGACGTCCCGTCCTTCGACATACACGGCCTTGAGCTGCAGTCCATCCGGCAACCGATTCATCCGGATCAGGCGCGGGCCGCCACCGATGTCGCTCAGGACGAAACTGCCGTCCACCTCGACGCCCGCATCCGCCCCCCCGCGTTGCTCGAACGGCGTCGGGTTGAGTGGGCTCGTGGTGACCCGCAACCGCTCGAGGTCGGACGGGTCCGGCATCTGGGTGGCGTCAAAGGTGAGCGTGCCGCGGATCACGGCGCCGTGCCGCAGCATCATCGTCAGGTCGGAGATGTCCTGCCCGTTGACCGTAATCTCCTGGCTCGCGAAGACCTGCGCGCCGTCTCTCCGGCCGCGTCCCTCTCGCGCTTGGACCAGGTAACGTCCGGGTGGTACGTTGGTCACTTCGAAGTAGCCGACCCGGTCGACGCGTCCGGCCAACGTGGAGCCCGGCGTGCGTCCCATGACCTCCGCCGAGGTCAGCAACACCTGCGTCCCGCGGGCCGGTGATCCGTCAGGGCCAAAGACCATGCCGCCGACACGCGCCATCGGGACGAGCTGTGCGGCGAAGTTCACCTCGCGCATCTCCTGGCTCAGGCCGAGTGTGAGCGGGATCGCGTCCCGCAGCATGGTCACTCCGGGGTAGTACGTCGGCGCGAGACCGAGCGGTTCGGGGTCCTCGACGACGTCAGGTGCTCCGAAGAGCCCGCCGCCCCCGCGTCCACCACGTCCCGCGCGCGCGCCGCGCCCACCCGGTCCGCCTCCACCGAACCCGCCGCGCCGGCGGGGCTGCGTCACGCTGACGAAGTACTCGCCCGGCTCGAGGTCGAACACGCGGTACTGTCCCCGGTCATCGGTCTGGTCGGTGCCGGCCGGCTCGATCTGGCGCAGACCCTGACGGTAGACGTACCGCAGCACCTGCACCAGGGCGCGCGCCATCGGTTCTCCGTCTTCGTCCACGACGTGCCCAGTGATCACCGAGCCTCGCGGCAGCGCGATGTTGACGTTGCGGAGCTGCCGGCCGGCGTCGACCTGAATCGGGAGCGCCGGCTGACGCGGATGTTTCTGACCGTAGGCGAGGGTGATGAACCCCGCCTTGCTCACCGTCACCGTGTACCGGCCGGCCGGCAGGTCGGCGAACCGGTAGCGCCCGTTGTCGTCGGTCTGCACGGTCCGGCGGTTGCGGGTGTCCTGGTCGGCGAGACGCACCATCGCGCGCTTGACGACGGCGCCGGTGTCGCCGGTCAGCACGCGCCCCGACAGCGCGGCCAAGCCGGTCGTCGGGTCGAGTGCCGAGGTGTCACGAGCTGGTTGGCCGAACGGCTGACCCGCGCCGTCGCGCGTCTGGCCGAATGCCGCCGGTGGACTCGGGATTCCGGTTCCGAGCAGACCGACGAAGCCGACCGCTACGACGATCCGTGGTATCGGCATCGGGTGCATCTTCACTGTACCGCAGACCCGTGCCAGACGCGCGGTATTCCCTGACCGGGGCCACTCAGGGGCAAGAGGGCCGGCGTGGGGGCCACGCCGGACCAGAGGAGGGCCCCCGGGTTGCCCCCCTAGGGCTCCTCTGGTCTCGTGACGCCGCTGGGGGAAGGCTGGGGACGTCCGGGCCCTTCGAATGGAATCAGTTCAGCAGCTCGAGCTCACCGCGCGCTTCCTCGTTGGTTCGTAGGCGGTTGGTCACCGAGAAGGCCCGCGACTGCCGGGCGAGGGTCTCCGCCAGCTGGCGGTCGACCTGGTTGGCAACCACCCCGGTCAACGTGACATGGCCGCGCTCGACGACGATATGGATGCTCGGTGAGACACCGGCCCCGTAACGCCAGAAGTTCGAGTTGCCGTAAATCGCTCGGGCGATGCCGTACCGGAGCTGGTCGTCGAACCGCGAGACCGGAAGCACCGTGAGGGCGTTGTCGACCCCGTTGACGCCGTCGACGTCGGCGACCCGCTTCGCGATCTCCTTGCTCGTGTGCGGACTGGTGACATGGCCGGTCAACGCGACCACGCCGTGCTCGTCGATGGCGACGTTGACGTCATCGAAAATCGTGAAGTAGGAGTACCGGTTCACCTGTTTCTGGATGTCTTCGAAGACCTGCAGCTTCTTCCGCTCGGGCTCGGCGAACACAAGAGTTGACCCGAGGGCGAGGACGAAGAGTATCGCCGTTGCACGCACCATCATCTGACACCTCCATGTTCACTTGGTCCCCGGTGGCAATGAGGCCCCGTGCCTCGCCACGACCGTCAGACCTCGACGATGTATTGAGCAACGGCTGTGCCAGAGGCGTTAAATTCTTGTAACGCCCTTTAAATCAGCTATTTGAGAGATTTACATCAGACAATTAGGACGGCTGAATTGTCACCTGAAGAGGACAACGAGAGAGCGTCCTAGCGGTCAACCGAGTGCCCGTGGCCCTCACTCAGACCTTGTCCAAGCAGGGAGCGGGAGCACCCGAAGCGCCCCAAGCCCAGCCGGACCGCCCTACGGCTATGGGCTGTAGGCGCTCGCTGACGCACGAAAAAGCGGGCCACGCTTCGTAAACGGAAGGGCGGCCCTTGTCGTGTCTTGTCCCAAAGCCCAAAGCCCAAAGGCCGTCACGTCGTCACAACAGCACGATCGTTCCGATGCCGGCGGCGATCAGCACGACCTGAGGGACGGCGCCCACGTCGACCGGGTTACGGTGAAGCCCGGGGATGAGGTCGGACATTGCCACGTAGAGAAAGCTCCCGGCGGCGAAGGCGAGCACGTAGGGCAGCGCGGTCGGTGTCCAGCTGGCCGCCGCGTAGACTGCGACAGCACCGAGCGCGCATGTCGAGGCCGACAGCGTGTTCATGACGAAGGCCCGGGTGCGCGAGTACCCGGCGTCGAGCAGGATCGCGTAGTCCCCCACCTCCTGTGGGATCTGGTGAGCCGCCACGGCGAGGGCGGTCGTGATGCCCAAGGGCAGCGACGTCAGGACCGCCGCGCCCACGATGGCGCCGTCGGTGAAGTTGTGCAGACTACCGCCGATCAGGATGAGCGCCGCGCTGCTGTCGTGGGCGTCGCAGTCCGCGGTGTGGCAGTGACGCCAGATGACCAGTTTCTCGAGCATGAAGAAACCGAGGATCCCTGCCAGCAGCGCTCCCAATGCCCGCGGCGCCGGCAGCAATTCGAGCGCTTCCGGGACCAACGCCAGCAGTGCCACACCGAGAAGCGTGCCTACCGCATAGCTGATGAGACCGGGCACCAGCTGGAGACGAACATGGCGACGGAGTAACAGCAGCGGTGAGGCGATGAGCACCCCGCCCCCGCTCCCGACCAAGCTCAGACCGACCGCGGCAAGCAGCTCCACGCGCGGGATGATAGCAGAGGCGGGATCATCGGGAAGGCAGAAGGCAGAAGGCAGAAGGCAGAAGAAAAGTCTGCCTTCTGCCTTCTTCGTGCGTCAGGGTGTCGCCATATAGCCGCGTCGGGAGCGGACGCGATAAGCAGAATTGCGCACTTCGACTCGGATCGAGTGCCAGCGGCCATCCTTCTCGGTTTGCGCCGGATAGCCGAGGTAGTACTGCCGGCTCAGCTCGTCGGCGATGCCGGCGGTTGCCGGGTCGAGGTCGTCTGCGTCCCGGATGATCTCGGTCCGTCCGCCGCTGTCATCTGTAAGATCCCGGAGCGCCGTCACATTGACGCGGTCGTCCCGATTCGCGGCTCTGGGATTGCTGAGGCCGGTCGGTAGCTGCGGGGGTCGGCGGCCGCCGCCCGGGAATGGGAACGGCGTGGGAATCGGCATCCGGATCGTCGGGCCCCGGCGATTCCAACCGGTAGGCGTCGAGCGTCCGTCGATGCCGATCGCGTAGATCAGAGCCTCGCTCTCCCGGATGAGCCGTCGCAGCTCCCGGATGTCGGTCTCGCTGTTGGTGTCGTTGCCGTCGGAGATAATCAGCAGCGCCTTCTTGAAATGCTGCCCCTCGGCCACCCGGGGGACCGACTCGGCCACCGCGTCGTACAGCGCGGTGCCGCCTCGCGGACGGATATCTCGGATCGCGCGACTGAGCCGGCCGCGGTCGGCGGTCCAGTCCTGCAGCAGGACCGGTGTGTAGCTGAACCGATAGAGGAAAATCTCGTCGTCCGGGCCGAGCAGGTCGTACAGGAATCGGTCGAGGGCCTTCCTGGCCGCCTCCATCTTCCGGCCCTCCATGCTCCCACTGGTGTCGAGGACAATCCCGAGACTCACCGGTACCCGCTCGTTGTCGAAGTGGGTCACTTCCACGAGCTCTCCGTCTTGGTAGACCAGGAAGTCGTCCCTGGTCAGCCCGCTGACGAAGCGACCGCGGGCATCGGTGACCGTCGCGGTGACGTTGATCAGCTCGACACCGGTGCGGAACACGAATGCCTGGTCGTCCGGTTCCGGTGGTTGCTGACCAGCGACAACCAGCGGAGCCGCCGCGGCGAGTGACAGCGCGGCCAAGGTACGTCGGGTCATGGTCGGTCTCCTGTGGGCGCCGGTGCGACTGAGCGCGCCTGGTCGTTCGGCCGCCGTCGATCAATGTGGGGCACGCTGGTCTGCCCCTCCATGAAGCTGATGCGATACCGGTTGATCCGGTCGGCGTCGGGGAGCGAGATGGTGAATGGGGTTTCGCGCCCGGGGGCCAGCACCGCCACCGGCAGCGGCGTCTGTGCGGTCCCCACCACCGTGCCGTCCCGGTCGAACACGGTTGCCGTGACACTCAGTTGCCCGCGCTCGATCCCATCGGACGGGTTCCGGATCGACCCGGTGATCGCCAGATACTCGCCCTCCCTGGCATGCGTCAACGAGAGCAGCTCGACCGGCCCTGGCGTGCCGGAGCCGGGGTCCGCGAGGGGGCCGCCGGACAGCCCGGACAGCATGGTGACGGACACGGCTGCCACCACCGCCACCGCGGCCGCCAGGGTGGCGAGGAAGGGACGGAGCGACACGGGTGACCCGGTCATCGTGGCAAACAGTCCGGTCGGCGACTGCGCCACCGGGACCGGGGGCGTCACCGTTCCGGCCGACCGCGCAGGTCCCACCGCCGGTGTGGCGGGAGTGGCCTGGCGTCGCGGCGGCGCGGACTCCGCTGTGCGGACGGGGGCCGCCACGCGGGGGGCGTCCAGGGCAACTCGCTCGACGGCGCCGAGGGTGGGTTCGCGTGGTCGTTCCAGCTCAGCCAGCAGGGTGGCCACGTGGGCGTCGGAGCGCCGGCGCTCCTCCCGCATCAGACGCCAGGTCACGACACCCATGGCGAACGCCATCGTCAACGAGATTACGGTCACGGTGGCCAGGGCGAGATCCATATCGATGCTCTGTGTTCTTTGCGCTGGGGTGACCCCCGTCCCTATCGCAGCGTGAACTCCACACCGACCTGCACGATGACGGCGACCGGTGTCCCGACCCGTCGCGCCGGAGAGAAGCGCCACTGCCGTACCGCTGCGATGGCCCGTGTGTCGAGCCCACCCCCGAGCCGGTGCAGCACTCTCACATCGCTGACGGTGCCATCCGGGCCGACCACGATCTCCAGTAGCACCTCGCACCGAGACTCGTTGTCATCGACGGCGCTCAATGCTTCGCCGCACTCATGACGCGGACCATCTGATGGGCCGTGTTCCGATCGAGTCCCTGGACTGACAGTTCTGTACTCGAGAGTTACCTAGCAAAAGCCTTGCCGCTTCGATCACGACCGGAACGGCACTGATCACACGTTTTCTCGGTTCTTTGACGTATGTACTTGCTGTTCGGTTGGCCGGTGCAGCCGTTCGAGACAGCTGGTGTGCTCAGAAGAGGTCAGGACACTCGTCAGGGTTGCGCCAGGTCACGCTTCGTGCCCTCCGTGAAGAGCAGCCCGTCACGTTCGGCGAGCGTGCGCACCGGCTTGAACTCCTCGGCGCGCAGCGCCGCTTCGGCACCACCCTGCGCGCGATAGTGGGGGTCGACCGAACGTGCCGAGAACAGCGCGCCGAGGCCGCCGCGCGGCGCGGTCTCGATGACGAGACAGCGTCCTCCCACCCGCAGCACCTGTCGTGCGCCCTGCAGGGTGCCCACCCGCTCGTGCGGTCGCATGGCGCCGATCAGCTCCGGAATGACGACGACATCGAACCAACCCTCGGCGAACGGCGGTGTCCGGAGCGGGGCGACCTTGACATCGACGAGCACGCCGCGGGCCGTCGCGACGCGGTTGATCGTGTCCGCCGCCGCGTCGTCGGTCACGAGCGCCGATGCCTGCCCGCTGACCCCGACCTTGGCGGCCAGCAGCGCGATCAGGCGCGGGCCACGGTGGCCGATCTGCAACACCCGGTCGCCCAGTTGCAGTCCGATCATCGACACCCGGAGGTCTTGTTCTCCTGTGAGCTTCTTCAAAAATGCCATACACGTCATCGGGCCAGGCCGCCGTCTCCAGCGGTGTCCGGTTGACGGCTCGGTGGCGCTCGGATGGCCGCCGGCCGCCATAATTCGGATGCTCGCCGGCCGCCATGATATAGTGTCCGGCCGTGAAAGACACAGTCGAAATTACACCCGCTAACGGCAAGCTCGGCGTCTTGCTCGTCGGCATGGGCGCTGTCAGCACCACCTTCATCGCCGGCACGTTGCTCATCAGAAAGGGGCTGGCGTCGCCGATCGGTTCGCTCACCCAGATGGGCACCGTCCGGCTGGGGAAGCGCAACGAAGGGCGCTCGCCGCTCATCAAGGAGTTCGTGCCGCTGGCGTCGCTCGACGACCTGGTGTTCGGCGCCTGGGACATCTTCGAGGAGAACTGCTACGAGGCGGCCATAACGGCCGGCGTGCTCGACGTGTCGATGCTCGAGAAGGTCCAACCGGAGCTCGAGGCGATCCGGCCCTGGCCGGCGGTGTTCGACCAGCGGTATGTCAAGCGGCTCATGGGCACCAACGTCAAAACGGGTGCCAACAAGCGAGAGATCGCCGAGCAGGTGCGGGCTGACATCCGTGCCTTCAAGGATACGCACAACCTCGACCGGCTGGTCATGGTCTGGTGCGGCAGCACCGAGATCTTCATGACCCCGACCGCGGCGCACCAGTCGATTGCGGCGTTCGAGCAGGCGCTGGAGTCGAATGCTGACGAGATCGCGTCCAGCATGGTCTACGCCTATGCGGCGTTGAAGGAAGGCATCCCGTATGCCAACGCCGCGCCGAACCTCAGCGCCGATATTCCGGCCCTGGACCAGCTCGCGTTGGACAACGGGTCGCCGGTTATGGGTAAGGACCTGAAGACCGGTCAGACCCTAATCAAGACGATCGTGGCGCCCGGCCTCAAGGCGCGGCTCATCGGGGTGTCGGGGTGGTTCTCGACGAACATCCTCGGGAACCGGGACGGCGAGGTGCTCGACGACCCCGAGTCCTTCAAGACGAAGGAAGAAAGCAAGAAGTCGGTGCTCGACTACATCCTGCAGCCCGAGCTGTATCCGACGTTATACAAGGATCTCTGTCACGTTGTCCGGATCAATTACTACCCGCCGCGTGGTGACAACAAGGAGGGCTGGGACAACATTGACCTGGTCGGGTGGCTCGGCTACAAGATGCAGCTCAAGATCAACTTCTTGTGTCGGGACAGCATCCTTGCCGCGCCGATCGTGCTCGATCTCGTGTTGTTTCTCGACCTGGCGAAACGGGCCGGCATGAGCGGCATCCAGGAGTGGCTCTCCTTCTACTTCAAGAGCCCGATGCACGCCCCCGGTCTATATCCGGAGCACGATCTGTTCATTCAGCTGATGAAGCTGAAGAACACGCTGCGGTACATGCGTGGCGAGGAGCTCATCACCCACCTCGGTCTCGAGTACTACGATTAGCGCGCTGACCCGGACACGCCCAGCTCGCGATATCGGGGATCGGGGAAGGAGGCGCTTCGGAGCTCGTCGGGCCACCGGTTCCATCTGAGGTCTGACTTCTGACTTCTTGGACCAGACGACCCCATGTCCCAGGCCCTACTGCAGCCGGTGCTCTTCGGCGGTCTGTTCATGGGCGTGCTGTCCGCCCTGCCGATCATCTCGCTTGGCAACTGTTGCTGTCTCTGGGTGATGGGGGGCGGCGTCGTGACCGCCTACCTGACCCAGCACGGCAGACCAGATCCGATCCAGCTCGGCGAGGGGGCGTTTGGCGGGTTTTTGACCGGCATCTTCGGAGCGGTGGTCTATGCCGTCGTGTCGCTGCCGATCCAGCTCGTCACGGCGCCGCTCCAGCGCGGCCTGATGAACGGGCTGCTCGACTCGGCAGCCGACGTGCCGCCCGAGGTGCGTGAGCTGATGGAGAGCTTCGGGTCCGGCAGCGGCCTCGGCGCCGTGGTCGTCGGATTCTTCTTCATGCTGGCCGTGGGGATGGTCTTCTCCACGCTCGGGGGGCTGCTCGGCGCCCTCATCTTCCGTTCCACCCCGCCGTCGGCGCCGGTCGCTTCTCCTCCGCCTCCGGAGCTGCCGGCGTAGCAACCCGTGGCGAGACCTAGCCCGGCCGCACGTGGTGACAGCCGGCCGGCCCGGTTTCCTCCTGTCTCCTGACTCCTGGGATTCCTCGCTCCCCCCTATCGTTCCGGGCCGGATCGGCCGACACCACAATAGGAAAATGTGTGCAGCGCTGTGCGAGCTAGCCAAGCGTCGTCGGCGGGAATCGTGAAGCAGAGTCCGGCGCGTCACTCGTGGGACGCTGCACGAGGAGCACCGCAATGTACGAGGAGTACTACGGTTTCACCGAGAAGCCCTTCAGTCTGACGCCGGACCCGAAATTCCTGTTTCGCAGCAAGACCCACGCCAGCGCGTGCGATCTGCTCGAGTACGCGATGCATCGTCGCGAGGGTTTCGTCGTCGTCACCGGGGACATCGGCACCGGCAAGACCACGTTGTGTCGGGCGCTCTTCGAGCGTCGCGACCGACGGACCTTCAGTGCGCTCTTGCTCAATCCGTTCCTCTCGGAGACTGATCTGCTCAAGCGCATCCTGCAGGATTTTGGCGTCGTCTCGCGTGACGAGCTCAGGCACGGCTACATGAGCGAGATCAGCAAACAGGCGTTGATCAACACGCTCAACGATTTTCTGCGATCCCTGCTGCCGCTCGGTGCCTGCGCCATGGTGATCGTCGATGAGGCGCAGAACCTGCCACCGCAGGTGCTCGAACAGCTTCGCATTCTCTCGAACCTCGAAACCGACAAGGAGAAACTCCTGCAGATCGTCCTGGTGGGACAGCTGGGTCTCGGCACCACGCTCCGTGCGCCTGAGCTCCGACAACTGGCGCAGCGAGTGTCGATCACGTACGAGTTGCATCCGCTGACCCCGGACGAGGTGGCGGCCTACGTCATCCACCGCCTGAGTGTGGCGGGCGGCGGGGCGTCGGTCAGGTTCCGGCCGCGGGCGCTCGAGGCGATCCACCGGCTGTCGCAAGGGATCCCACGGGTCATCAACTTGCTGTGCGACCGTGCTCTGCTGGCCGGGTTCGCCGACCGCACCAACGTCATCGGCGCCGACATCGTCAAGGCCGCGTCCGAGAGTCTCGAGCTGCCGCGGGCCACGCCGCGCGCGCCGGCGCTCAGCATCCGCCTGCGACGCCGTGCCGTTGCTGTGGCCGTCGCGCTCGGGCTGTCGGTCCTGATCGGCACGGGCAGCGCGGGGTTGGGGGATCTTGTATCACGAGGAGCACCGCCGTCCAGGCGCGATGCCCCACCTGGGAATGATGTCGCGAACCTCTGAGGCAGGACACGAGTGTCATGAGTACGTTGCTCGATTCGCTCCGGCGGGCCAGGTACGCCGACACGGCCGCGCCGCACGCACCCGGCGCCGGTCGTCAGGTCGAGTTGATTCTGTCGACCCTCGGCTATGCACGGCCCCAGCGGCGGAGGGGGGGCCTGCGACTCGCGGTCGGTGTCGTTGCCGTGGCCTCGATCGCGTTGCTCGGCTGGATGATGGGGGAGCGTTCGGCCTCGATCCCGTCGGGCACGCAGGTCGCCGCCGACGCGAGCACGGATGACCCGGGGTCGCGCATTGCAGGCCCCGGGACCGACGACGTACCCCGCCGCGCCCGGCGACCTGTCAAGGGTGGCGACCCGGTCCCGGCGCGTGCTCCCGACCCAGTCGCCGACCCGGCATCGCCGGTACCAGCGGGCCGGTAACCTCGCCGGTGCGAACGCCGAGTATCAGACTCTGGTAGCCGAGGGTGCGCAGACGGCGCAGTGGCCGTGACCGCACCCCGTGGTCGACGGAATCTCACCCGACGACGTATACAATGGGGTGCCCTGAGACGGCTGTCGCCAGCATCACTTCAGCCGGTCTGACCGAATCAAACCGACGCGGTCCGTTGTCGACGGTGCAGCCCACCGATGCTCTTTTGCCTTCTGACTCCCAAGCCTGGAGGACACGCTGGACATGGCCCTCATTGAGACCCGCGACCTGTGGAAGACCTACCGCATGGGTGGCGAGGAGATCCATGCCCTGCAGGGGGTCTCCATACAGATCGAGCGTGGCGAGTATGTAGCGATCATGGGTCCGTCCGGCTCCGGCAAGTCCACCCTGATGAATTTGATCGGGTGCCTGGACACGCCCAGCCGCGGCAGCTACCTGCTCAACGGTCAACAGGTGCGGGAGCTGGAAGACGACGAGCTGGCGCGGATTCGCAACGAGGAGATCGGGTTCATCTTCCAGACCTTCAATCTGCTGCCGCGCGCCACCGCGTTGCACAACGTGGAGCTGCCGCTCGTGTACGCCGGGGTCCCCGGTCCTGCCCGGCGCGCGCGCGCGCTCGAGGCACTCGACCGGGTCGAGCTCTCCGATCGGGTCACGCACAAGCCGAACGAGCTGTCCGGCGGCCAGCGTCAGCGTGTCGCGGTCGCGCGCGCCCTCGTCAACAATCCGTCGATCCTGCTGGCTGATGAACCGACCGGGAATCTGGATTCGAAGACCGGTCTGGAGATCTTGACGCTGTTCGAGCGGCTGCACGCGACGGGGAACACGATCGTCCTGATCACGCACGAGGCGACCGTCGCCGCGTACGCCCACCGGGCGATCCACTTACGCGACGGTCAGGTCGCACAGGACGTACGGCAGTCCCATCGCTCGCCTGCCATGGGGGTGAGCATCTGAGCGCACTCCGCCCTCTCACACCCGCGCCCAGTGTCCGACCGCGACCTCGCGCAGCGGCGTGTCACCGTCGTCCGGCCGGTTCTCACCAGGGTCGACCTGGCCGCGCCGGCTTGCGAGGTCGGCGGCCGCGAGCAGGGTCCGTGTGTAAGGGTGCCGTGGCGCGGCGAACACCGCCTGGGTCGCCGCGGTCTCGACGATTCGCCCCGCCCGCATCACCGCGACGCGGGTTGTCATGTGCCGCACGAGACGCAGGTCGTGGGTGATGAACAGCAGGGCAAGACCCAGGTCACGCTGGAGCCGCATCAAGAGGTTGACGATCTGGGCGCCCACCGACGCGTCGAGTGCCGACACCGGCTCGTCGAGCACCACGAGGCGTGGACCGAGGGCCAGCGCCCGCGCCAACGCGATCCGCTGGCGCTGTCCGCCGCTCAGCTCGTCCGGGCGTCGCCGGAGGTGCGACCGGTCCAGTCCTACCTGGTCCAGCAATTCCTCCACACGGGCCTGCCGACTCGCGGCCGTGCCGATGCGATGGACGACGAGCGGTTCGGCCACGCTCTCGCCGACCGGCAGCCGTGGATTCAGCGACGCGTAGGGATCCTGAAACACCGGTTGAACGGTGCGGCGCAGCCTCCGCAGCTGCTGGCGTGACATCGAGCGGATCGGCTCACCGTCGAAGCGGATCTCGCCGGCCGTGGGTGTCGTGAGCCGCAGGATACAACGCGCCGCCGTGGTCTTGCCGCTGCCCGATTCACCCACGAGGCCGAAGCTTTCTCCCTCGTCCACGGTGAAGCTGATGTCGTTCACCGCGTGGACCACGACGGTCGATCGGAGCGGACGCCGTCGCACGAAGTGCTTGACCAGGCCCTCGACCTCGAGCAGCGGCATGGTCAGGGACCCGGCGCTCCACCCTCGTCGGTGGTGGCCGGCACGGCCTGACCCGGGTCGTGCAGGTGACAGCGGGCGACGGTGCCGGTGTCGTGCGCCCACGATTCCGGCATGACGGTCTTGCACCGGTCGAACTGCTCCGGACAGCGTGGCGCGAAGGCGCAGCCGGGAGGTAGCTCGCCCAGCCGGGGTGGCGCACCTTCGATGCCGCGAAGCGGGACTCCGGGCGCGGCACCCGGCACCGATGCCAGGAGACCGCGGGTGTAGGGATGCCCTGGGTTGTGCAGAACCGCCTGCGCGGGACCCTCTTCGATGATCTGCCCGGCGTACATCACGGCGACGCGGTCGGCACAGGCGCTGACGACCGCCAGATCGTGGCTGATGAGCAGCAACGAGAGGTCGTGGCGCTCGACGAGGTCGCGCAGGAGGTCGACAATTCGGGATTGGGTGGTGGCGTCGAGTCCGGTGGTGGGCTCGTCGGCGATGAGCAGCTCGGGGTCACCGGCGAGCGCGAGGGCGATCATGACCCGCTGACGCAGACCACCGGACAGCTGATGCGGATAGTCGTCGGCGCGCCGGTCCGGGTCCGGAATCCGGACCGCGTCGAGGAGCTCGAGCATCCGAGCCCGTGCCCCGGGCTTCGGCACGACGCCGTGCGCCAGGAGCGTTTCGATGATCTGATCGCCGACGGTGAAGACCGGGTTGAGGGCGGCGCCCGGGTCTTGCAGCACCAGAGCGATCTCACGGCCGCGTATTCGATGCAGCCGTGTTTCCTCCAGATGCACCAGATCGAGGCCCTTCCAGAGGATGGACCCGCCGGTGATCCGTCCCGGTGGACGCACCAGTCCCAGCAACGACAACGCGGTGACCGACTTTCCGCTGCCGGACTCACCGACCAGCGCGAGCGTTTCGCCTGCGCGGATCATGAAACTGACCGCGCGCACCGCCGCCGCCTCTCGGTCGCCGAGGTCGAAGACCGTGGTCAGACGCTCGACCTGCAGCAGGACAGGCCTGTCTGCTGATTCCTTGGACACGTCTCGAACTGGTTGCTGAAGACCGGTAGCCTGTCCTCGGCTTCAGGCTCTAGGCTCCGGACTGCAGGTGCCTCGACGGTGGGTTCTCGTACGACCCACCACCGCACGTTGTAGCTCTTCTCTCGACTAAGTGGCCCCGGTCATAATGACGGTAGCATTCGGCTGGCGATGCATCCCGCCTGGCGGCGTTGCTCGTCGGTCGAATACTGCCCGTATGCTCCCTCTTCGCGCCGTGCCAGCCAGGCGCCTCGACGCCCCACAACGGGGGAACTTATTCTTGCGCGGACCCTAAAGTGGCGCAGCCCACCGACGTTCTTCGGACGTCTGCCTTCTGACTTCTGCGGGTCACGTGTCACTAGAGTCCATCCTCGCGATGTTCACCGAACACGGCGCGCAGCGTGTCGGCGATCTCGCCCACGGTGGCCCGGGCCTCGACCGCGGCGATGATGGGCGGGACCAGATTCGTCCCGTTCCGAGCGGCCCCGGTGACCCCTTCGAGTGACCGTCGCATCTGCGTATCGTCACGTGACGCCCGGATGAGGGCGACCCGCTCACACTGGTCACTTTCGACCGCCGCGTCGATGCGCAGGACATCGATATTCACAGGGGTGTCGTCGGTGGAGCGATTGACGCCGACCACCACACGCTGGCCGCCGTCGACGGCCTGCTGGTCCCGATAGGCCGACTCCTGGATCTGACGCTGAATCATCCCACGCTCGATTGCCTCCAGGGTGCCACCTTCGGCCGCGATCTGATCGAGGAGCGCGGTCGCGCCCTGCTCGATCGCGTCGGTCAGCGACTCGATGGCGTAGGAGCCGGCGACGGGGTCGACCGTGTTGACGACACCGGATTCGGCGGCGATGACCTGTTGGGTTCGCAGCGCGATCTGGGCCGAGGTCTCCGTCGGGAGCCCCAGCGCCTCGTCACGGCCGTTGCAGTGGAGCGACTGGGTGCCGCCGAGGACCGCTGCCATCGTCTGGAGCGCCACCCTGACGATGTTGTTGTCCGGCTGCTGTGCCGTCAACGTGCTGCCGGCGGTTTGCGTGTGAAACCGCAACTGCTGCGCGCGCGGGTCGGTGGCGCCGAACCGGTCGCGCATCAGACGCGCCCACAAACGCCGGGCGGCGCGAAACTTCGCGATCTCCTCGAGGAAGTCGTTGTGCGCCGCAAAGAAGAAGGACAGCCGGCGCCCAAACACGTTCACGTCGAGCCCCGCCGCGATGGCCGCTTCCACGTAGGCGGTCGCGTGGGCGAAGGTGAACGCCACCTCCTGGACTGCCGTCGCGCCCGCCTCACGGATGTGATAGCCGCTGATCGACACCGGATGCCAGCCCGGCAACTCGGTGCCACAGTACGCGATGATGTCGGTCACGATCCGGAGCGACGGTCGCGGCGGAAAGATGTAGGTGCCGCGGGCCACATACTCTTTCAGGATGTCGTTCTGGACCGTCCCGGCGATCGCGTCCCGCTCGACACCCTGACGGCGCGCCACGGCCACATACAGCGCGAGGAGGATGATGGCGGTCGCGTTGATCGTCATCGACGTCGAGACACGGTCGAGCGGGATCCCGTCGAAGAGCAGGGTCATATCCTCGATGGAGTCGATCGCGACGCCGACCCGGCCAACCTCGCCGCGCGCGAGGGCGTGGTCGGAGTCGTACCCGATCTGCGTCGGGAGGTCGAAGGCGACGCTCAAACCGCTCACACCCTGGTCGAGCAGATATCGATACCGCCGGTTCGATTCGGTGGCACTCCCGAATCCGGCGTACTGCCGCATCGTCCAGTGCCGCCCACGATACATCGTCGGGTAGATGCCGCGGGTGAACGGAAACTCGCCGGGGGCCCCGAGCGCGTGCTCGGGGGTCCAGTCCCCCAGGTCGTCCGGCGTCGCGGTCCTCGATGCCATCGCAGTGCGATTGTAGTGGATGACGGAGCAGGTGCCCTATCCGATGGTGAGGGTCGCGCCTCGCACCGACAGCGGTGATGCCGGCACACAGCACACGCCGCGATCGACCTCTGACCCGACCCGGCTACGCGTTCGCTATCCGGTCTCCGTCATCGCCTTGACACACCTATATGTTGTGGCTAGAATTTCCGATGGCCCTCTATTTTGTGGCCTCTCCCATGACTCTGGTCCGGTCTCCAGATCTCACCTTCGAGGCTCCTCAGCCGATCCGGCACCGGGGATCCACGAGCCATCTCCTGAGGGTGACATCGACAGTGCGCCCCTGACGGTGAGGAGGTCCCAGGATGAACGATGTCGTGAACCGGTTGTCGCGGGAGCTGGCCGACGCCATGGCCGCCGCCGTCGCGGACGATCACCGAGTGGAGGCCTGTCACGAGAAAGCCAGGGCCGCCGGCTACAGTATGAAGGTGTCGCTCGAGGCGGTCATCGGGTTCGCGAACCGGCCCAAGAGGGAAGGACTGGCCAAAGCCGGCGTCGCCGTAGCAAAGGGTGGGTCGGTGGGCGAGATTGGCGTGATGAGCTCCAACGACCGCCGCTTCCTGCGTTCCCTCCGGATTGCCGTAGACGAAGCGGGTCAGCCGGCCGAATGATGTCTCGAGCGCGCTTCGCGCCCTCGAGGTAAAGCAGTCAGCAAGGTAGAAGGCAGAATGAAGCGGTCGGCTGTCGCCAGCATTAGTGCAGCCAGCGCATCGTTTTCAGCCAACCTGGTTGCAGCGAGCCCACGTCGGCGAAGCCCTCCGGTTTTTTCCTGACGTCTGCCTTCTGACGTCTGCCTTCTCGAGTCTCTCTTCACTCCACCCAGCGCCGCAGGTCGCGTCCGGTCATCTCCGCCGGTGGTGCGATCCCCAGCACGCCGAGCATCGTGGGGGCGATGTCTCGCAATGATCCGTCGCTCAACGGCATGCCAGCCTTCACGTCCGGACCGATCAACAGCACCGGCACCGGGTTGGTCGTATGCGCGGTGTGCGGGCCGTTGCGCTCGCTGTCCCACATCTGTTCCGCGTTGCCATGGTCCGCGGTGATGATGACCGTACCGCCCGCGGCCCGGACGGCCGTGACGATGCGCGCCAGACACCGATCGAGCATCTCGACCGCCGTGACGGCTGCGTCGAAGCGACCGGTGTGTCCGACCATGTCCGCGTTGGCGAAGTTGCAAATGATGACGTCATGTCGTCCTGCGTCCAGGTCCGCGACCAGGTGGTCGGTGATCCCGGCCGCGCTCATCTCCGGCTGCAGGTCGTAAGTCGGTACCTTGGGTGACGGCACGAGGATCCGGTCCTCGCCGCGCGCCGGCTGCTCCTCTCCGCAATTGAAGAAGTAGGTCACGTGAGCATACTTCTCCGACTCCGCCAGCCGGAGGTTGGTGCGGTCGTTCGCCGTCAGGACGTCGGCCAGGTTGCCGGAGAACGTCTGTGGTGGAAACGCCACGGGAAGACCGAACGTGGCGTCGTACTGCGTGAACGTGAGCACCCGCAATGCGGGTGGCGCGGTGCGCTCGAACTCGTCGAACGGGTCGAATGCAAGGGCGCGAGTGAGCTGTCGCGCGCGGTCGGCCCTGAAATTGAAGAAGACCACCGCGTCATCGTCCTGGAGCAGACCGACCGGCTCGTCTTCGGCATCGATGATCACACACGGCTCGAGGAACTCGTCGGTGGTGCCACGCGTGTAGGCCTGTTCGACCAGGACCCCAGCGTCCGGACCGCGTTGGCCGACACCGCGCGTCATCGCCTCGTAGGCGCGCCGCGTGCGGTCCCACCGCCGGTCCCGGTCCATCGCATAGTAGCGGCCGCACACGGTCGCCACCCGCCCAACCCCGACCTCGTCGCATGTGCGGCCGAGCGCGGCGAGATACTCGACACCAGCGGTCGGCGCCGTGTCGCGTCCGTCGGTCAGCGCGTGTACCAGGACCCGGCGCACCCCGCGTCGCGCGGCCAGCCGGATGAGCGCCTCGAGATGCCGCAGGTGGGAGTGCACGCCGCCGTCCGAGAGGAGGCCGACCAGATGCAGAGCACGGTCGCCGGTGGTGCAGGAGTCGACCAGCGTCGTCAGGGCAGTGTTGGTCTCGAGCGTGCCCTCCGCGATCGCCTGGTCGATGCGGGTCAGGTCCTGGAACACGATACGCCCGGCGCCCAGGTTCATGTGCCCGACCTCGGAGTTGCCCATCTGCCCCGCCGGCAGCCCGACCGCTTCACCGCAGGTGGTTAGCAGGGCGGACGGGTACCGCTCACGCAGCTCCCGGTAGACCGGCGTCCGCGCGTGCTGGATGGCGTTCCCGTCCCGCTGCGTGCTCTCGCCCCACCCGTCGAGCACGACGAGCACGAGTGCCGGGCCTGTGCGACGGGTGACGATCGACATGATGGCTCCGTCGCGTGGGGAGGCTGCCGTGACCGGCGTTCGGGTTCCCCCTCGACCTGGGATCGGGCGCGGTCGCCGTGGATCGGACGCGGACCGCCGAGGCTAGTGGCTGCGGATGATACCACGAGGTCAGGCGCCGGCGCCGAGGGTCGATTGGGGCCTGAAAGCCCTGATTTCACGGGGTTAGGTGCGCCCAGTCTGTTTGACTTGGATCCTGGAGGTCGCCTATGATCGATGCTGTTCAATCTTGCCTGGAGCCCCAAGGAGAAGCACCCCCCATGAAGCCGACCGTTCGTCACCGTATGGCGGTGTCGTCTCTCATCGCCACGGTGATCGTGTGTGCCCTGGCTGCCTCGGTCGGACGAGCCGCGCCATCACAGGACCGCGACGAGGCTCAGGAACAGGAACTGATGTCGCTCAGTACGATCATCGCCGCAGCGTTGCGGGGACAGATCGTCCCGACCGAGGAGCCGTTCGGTTGGGCGAACGATGCGTTGAAAGCGTACGACAAGCAAACGTTCGTGCCGTTCACCCTGTCGGTCGAGCAGTCGAAGATCCGCACCCCCACGGTGGCGATGTATATCTTCGTGGCGCCACACAGCGCCGGCCCGGCGGCCGCCGAGCCCGCCGCCGGCGCGACGGCCGCCGAAGCGGCGTCCGCGCTTCCCACGGCGGTGTTCGAGGACGCGTATCACGTCGACCTCGGTGTGCCGACGGCGGATGGTGTCTACGAGATCCGCCGTGCGTTCTCGGCGCCGGGCGGCGACTACGACGTCTATGTCGCGCTGAGCGAGAGCGAGGTGTCCGACGGCACCGAGGCCAAGACGATGATGCTCAAGCAGGCGGTGTCGGTGCCCGACCTGTGGTCCGACGAGCTGGCGACGAGTAGCGTGATCTTGTTGGACAGGATCGAGTCGCTCTCGACACCCCTTCCACCTGATCAGCATCTGGCCAACCCCTACGTCTTGGGCGGCACGACGCGTTTGGTGCCGAGGGTGAATCGCACGTATCCCGACAGCGAGGAGCTGTCGACATTCTTTCTGATCTACAACGTCGGCTTGACGAGTGACGGGTTGCCCGACGTGACGGTGGAGTTCAACTTCCACACGAGGCGGCCCGACGGCGACGAGTTCTTCAACACCAGCGGCACCCAGACATTCAATGCGCAGACCTTGCCGAAGGATTTCGACTTCGCGGGCGGGCACCAGCTCCAGGGCGGACAGGTGGTGCCCTTGGGCTCGTTTCCCGAGGCCGACTATCGGCTCGAGATCAAGATCACGGACAACACGAACGGCGCGTCGCTAGTCCGTCACGTGGATTTCTCGGTGTCGGCGTCCTGAGAGACGCCGCGTCCGGGTCGCGACCGACACGAAAGAGGGCGTCATGGCTTGGTCCGAACGCATGCGCGTCGTCGCCATAGTGCTCCTCGCGCTCGGCGGGGTGCGCGCGGAAGCAGCCCCCGGGCGGGACGGCCAGGAACAGCCGGTCGACCACACCCCTGTGACACAGGCGGTCTCCGCGGTTCTGGGTCGAATCGTCGGGGTCGTCACCGACCCGGCCGGTCTGCCGCTCGACGGTGCAATGATCTCCGCGTTCGGCCCATCTGGCTCCGAGCTGGCCCTGGCGGATGCGGACGGGCGCTTCTTGCTGCGGTCCCTGGCGCCGGGCGCGTATCTCGTCCAGGCGCATCTGCCGGGATATGCAGCGTCACGCCGCGAGCTGGTGGAGGTGGGCGCGAGCACGCCGAGCGTGCACGCGATCACCTTGAGCCGTGTGGGGCAGGTGGCCGAACCGATCGCGGCCAGTGTCGGTCTGCCGATCCGCGCCGACGACGGTGCGCAGCCGGAGGAGACGGACGCAGCCGTGCTCGACGGTGCCGGCACCGCGACATCGGCGCCGCACGACCACAGCGAAAAGGCCTGGCGTCTCCGCCGGGCCCATCGGAGCGTGTTGAAGGACGCCGAGGCGCGTGTTGCCGCCGTGGCACCGGTGTCCGCCGGCGAGTCGAGCGCCGGCAGGGTCACAAGGCTGACCCGCTCGCTCGGGCCGCCGACGCGTCTCGCGACGGGCCTGCTCGGTCTGCCGTTGAGGGGCGAGGTCAATCTGCTGACACGCGGCACGCTCGATGCGGCGCCGGACATGATCGCGGTGGTGCCCGGTTCGGCCGGTATCGCGAATCTGTCGGTCGGCGCGCCGGTCTGGGGCGGCGATTGGTTGGCCCAGGGCGCCATGAGCACGGGTAATCTGACGTCGTGGGTGCTGTCCGGCGCGTACCTCGCGGATGCCGACACAGCGCACCGGCTCGGCTTCGCCGTCTCCTACGGGCGACAGCGCTATGAGGGCGCCAACCCGGCAGCGCTCACCGTCGCCTCGGAGAGTCGATACGCGGCCAGCTTCGGCGCGTCTGATAGCTGGACGCTGTCGCCACGACTGACGGTCGACTACGGCGGCCGCTATGCCACCTACGGGTACATCGAGGAGGACGGTCTGTTCAGTGCGCGCGTGGCGGTGACGGTGACGCCGGTCACTGGCATTCGCATCCGGGTCGGCGGCTCGCAGGAGATGGTCGCCCCGGGCGCCGAGGAGTTCCTGCCCCCGGCCAACACCGGGCTGTGGCTGCCACCCGAGCGGACGTTCGCGGCGTTCTCTCTGTGGGGTGATCTCCATCCGGAGCGCACCCGCCACGTCGACGTGGGTCTGGAGTACGACCTCACCGATCGCTACGTCGTCGGGCTGCGTCGGTACTACCAGGATGTGAGCGACCAGATGGCGACCCTCTTCGGTGTCGACGCGCTGGGTAACGCGTCGACCGGGCACTACTACCTGGCCCGGGCCGGCTCGCTCACCAATCGTGGGTGGGTGGTGTCGCTGCGCCGCCAGCTGGGCGACCGGCTCAGCGGGTCGATCGACTACACCATCGCCGAGGCGCATTGGAGCCAGGTCGGCGTGGACGCGGCGCTCGGCGCCGTGGTGCCAGGGACGATGCGTCCGGACGTGGAGCGGTTCCACGATTTGAGCGGTGCCATCGAGACCGAGATCCCCGGGACTGCGACCCGGGTGTTCGTCCGGTGTCGTGTCAACACCGCGTTCGTGCGAGCCAACGGCCAGGCACCCAGCGGATTGGATGCCCGCTTCGACGTCCGGGTGAATCAGACGCTCCCATTCTCGCCGTTCGAAGGGAGCCGGTGGGAGCTCCTGGTGGCCGTCCGCAGTCTGTTCTTCGAGCCGCAGGCTGGCGTGTCGATGTTTGACGAGTTGCTGGTGGCCCGTGCACCGAAGGAGTTCGTCGGCGGCCTCGTGGTGCACTTCTGATTCCTGGACACGAACGACGGCACGCCTCGACCGCCCGGACGACGCTCGGCGCGACATCGCTCGGCGGCGTTGTTCAGAACCCTGCTACGCGGGGGCTAGACATCGTCCCCGAGGGCGACAGGACGTGTTCACACGTCACCGTGTCGCCCGCTGAACATTGTCTAGCTCGTGTCGAGCTGCCGGTTCCTACTGGTTCTTCGGACATGTGTATGCGCAGTGGAAAACAGGTCCCCGGGACGGTTGCACTCCATGGTGCAATTCATTGAATTGGAGATCGCATGCGGAAATTTGGATGTCTGTGTGGGCAGACGCCCAAAGTGCGATGCAAGTCGATGAATTGCTATAGGTTACGCCACCCCCGCGGTTCTTGTGTGGAACAGGGCTCGCGCCGTGCGGGCGGACAGGAGTAGGCGAGACGTCCTCGCATTCGCATCGATGACTCGAACGTCTTCCGTCTCCACCGCGTCGCGTGCCTGGCGCACTCGCTGGGGCGCCTGGGCGCCGCCCGTCCTGGCGGTCGCGCTGGTTGCTGGCCTGATCTGGCTCGCCGCGGCGAACGTGGTCGTGCGAGCCAACTGGCACGAGGTGGTCGACGGGGTCCTGTGGACCGAGCGGGCTGAAGGGCTCACGGCAACCGAGATCGGACCCGGCGAGGCGGGGGACCTGGCCGGCATCCAGGTTGGGGACCTGTTGCTGGCAATCGACGGGATGGGGGTCGAGACACCCGCCGATGTGGTCGTGGCCCTGCATGCGGGTCAGCCCGGCACCGAGCTGACCTACTCGCTGTTGCGCTTCGGTCAGGCCCGGCTCTACGACGTGATCCTGCGACCGGTGCCTACCGGTGCGACGGCGGTCTACTTCGTCCTCGTCGCCATCGGGGTATTCACGTTACTGGTGGGCGCGTCGGTGCGGTTTGGGCGACCGGGGAACAAGGCCACCCTCCACTTTTTCTGGCTCAGCGTCGCGTTCTTCGGGATGTTCGCCTTCTCGTTCAGCGGTCGTCTGGACCGGCTGGATTGGGTGTTCTACTGGGCGGATGCTATTTCGACGCTGGTGCTCGCGCCGATGTTCGTGCACTTCGCGCTGGTGTTTCCGGAGCGCGCGCCCGGATGGGTGCGGGACCGTTTGGGGTGGTTGTTGCTGCCACTCGTCTATGCGCCAGCGGTCGTGCTGGGGCTGGTGCAGGCGGTGGTGCTGGCGGGGGATGCGAGATCGGCGGTCTTCACGACGAGGGTCGAGGTGGTCTGGCGGCTGGAGTACGCCTATCTGGCGACCTGCGCCATCGCCGGACTGGCGCTGATGATTCTCACCCTGCGTCGGGTGCCGTCGGTGACGTCGAAGCGCCAGCTCCGCTGGATCGTCTGGGGCGCGGTGCCGGCCGGGCTGCCGTTCGCGTTGGGCTACGCGTTCCCGTGGGCGCTCGGGTTCGACACCGCGCGGCTCGACCTCACCGCAATCCCGCTGAGCCTCATCCCGCTCGCCTTCGCGGCGGCAATCGTGCGGTATCGCCTGCGTGACGTCGAGGTGATCATCAAACGCGGGCTGGTCTATACCGTCGCGGTCTCGTTGATGATCGGCATCTACTTCGTGCTGGAACGGTTGGCCAGTGCGGTGTTCCTCGACGAGTCCGACGGGCACAACTCGATCATCGCTCTGCTGGCGACGGCGGTCGTGGTGCTCGTGGCGAGCCCCGTCAAGAACGCCATCCAGTCGATGCTCGACCGCGTGCACTACCGGGACCGCTACGACTATCGTCGCGCGCTCGTTGGGTTCGCCCGCGACCTGAACAGCGATCTCAATCTCAACCGTCTCGCCGAGCGGCTGGTGACCCGGATCACCGAGACGCTGGTCATCGACCACACGGTGCTGATGCTCTCTCCGCCCGGCAACGCCGCCAGCGGCGTCTTCCGCCCGTTCCACGCCAGTGGTTCACGCGTGGTCGCCGACTGGCCGGCGCTGGAGCGGACCTCGAGCATCGGTGGACGGCTGGTCGACCGCCACACCGTGATGCTCGATGAGCCGGCCTCCATGCGCCGTCACCCGGACGCGGAGGTGTCCTTCTGGCGAAAGCACGAGATCCACTATTTCGTGCCGTGCGTCTCTGAAGAAGAAACGATCGCGGTGCTGGCGTTGGGCGCGAAAACCAGCGGCGAACCGCTGAGCAGTGAGGATGTCGCCCTGCTCGCGGCCGTGGCCGCACAGGTGGCCACGGCGATCGAGAACGGTCGGTTGTACACCCAGCTCCAGGTGACAGCGTCCGAGGTCGACCGGATCCGGAAGTTCAACGAGAACATCATCGAGTCGCTGAACGACGGGTTGGTGGTGCTCGACCTCGAAGACCGGGTGCTCCGGTGGAACGCCGCCCTCGAGCGAATTTACGGTGTGACGCACGATGCCGCGGTCGGCGAGCCGCTCACCGACCTGTTCGACGCGTCGTTCACCGAGCGGTTGCATCGCGCTCGCCGCGAGCAGCCGACGGGCGCCACGCTGTATCGTGTCCCACTCACGTCGCGGCACGCAGACGAACGGCGGCAACTGCTGGTCGATGCCGCGATCGCACCGCTCCGGACACCGGAGGGCGACACCGCCGGCACGCTGGTGATCCTCGAGGACATCACCGCCCGCGTGCATCTGGAGGAGCAGCTGCAGCTGTCGGACAAGATGGCGTCGATCGGTCTGCTGGCGGCCGGTGTTGCGCATGAAGTCAACACCCCGCTCACCGGGATCTCGAGTTTCACCCAGATGCTGCTCGAGGGCATGGAGCCGGACGACCCGCGGACCAAGCTGCTCGAGAAGATCGAGCACCAGACGTTCCGCGCCGCCAAGATCGTCAACGGGTTGCTCAATCTGGCCCGACCGGGCCGGTCCGATGCCCCGGGTCCTGTGGATGTCAACGCCGTGATCAGCGATGTGCTGGCGCTGCTCGAGCATCAGTTCCAGACGGCCAACATCCGGCTTCGCCGCGAGCTGTCCTCGACGCCGACGGTGGTCCAGGGCGTCGAGTTCAAGCTGCAGCAGGTGTTCCTGAACCTGTTCCTGAACGCGCGGGATGCGATGTCGACTGGGGGCTGGTTGTCGATCACCTCACGGGTCGAGGACACCCGCGCCGTGATCGAGGTGGCGGACACCGGTACCGGCATCGCCAGCGAGGATCTGCCGCGCATCTACGACCCGTTCTTCACCACCAAAGGGGTCGGGCAGGGTACCGGGCTTGGGTTGTCGATTGCCTACGGCGTCATCAAGGAGCACAGTGGCTCGATCGAGTGCCGGAGCGGACCGGACCAGGGTACACGGTTCACGGTGAGTCTCCCGCTGCCGCCCCGCGCGGAGAAGCGGTTGGGTGCGCAGGGACACTAGCCCCCGCGTCGCGGGGCGGTGAGACACGCTCGGCTAGCGAGGCGGAGCCAGCCGGGTCGGGACGGTCTGAGATGGAGCTTCGCTAGACACTCGCCGAGGACGAGGAGGCCGATGCTACGCAACGCGTCCGTGTTAGTCATCGACGACGAGGAAATCATGCGGGAGATCCTGCAGACGCTCCTCGAGCGTGAGGGCTGTCACGTGTCGCTGGCGTCGTCCGGTGAAGACGGGCTGGCGCTGGCGCACGCACAATCCTTTGACGTCGCGATCGTCGACGTCATGATGCCCGGGATCGGCGGGATCGAGACCCTGGACGAGTTGCTGAAGCTCGACAAAGATCTGCCGGTCATTCTGATCACCGCCTTCGCGTCGGTCGAGAACGCGATCGCCGCGATGAAGCGCGGCGCCTTCGACTACGTGACCAAGCCGTTCAAGAACGAGGAGGTGCTGGTCGTCGTCCGCAACGCCGCCGAGCGCCGGCGGCTGGTGATCGAGAACCGCACTCTGCGCGAGAGTCTGCGCGCGCAGTCCCACGAGTTCAGTGACATCATCGGTCGCAGCCGGCGGATGCGGCAGGTCTTCGAGTTGATCGTCCAGGCCGCACCAAGCCGCGCCACTATCCTGGTGCAGGGGGAGAGCGGAACCGGGAAGGAGCTGGTAGCACGCGCGTTGCACGACAAGTCGACTCGTGCCGAGCGCCCGTTCGTGACCGTGAACTCCGGCAGCCTCCCGCCGGATCTGCTCGAATCGCACCTGTTCGGTCATCTCAAGGGCGCGTTCACCGGGGCCATCGCGCCCAAGAAGGGGCTGTTCGAGATCGCCGACAAGGGCACGATTTTCTTCGACGAGATCGGAAGCGTGCCGGTGGAGACCCAGGCGAAGCTGTTGCGGGTGATGCAGGAGCGGGAGTTCATGCGGCTGGGCGGTGTCGACACGGTCAAGGTCGATGTGCGCATCATCGCGGCCACCAACGTGGACTTGAAGAGCAGGGTGGCGGACGGCCGCTTCCGGGAGGACCTGTACTACCGGCTCCACGTCATCAAAGTGGAGCTGCCGCCGCTCCGCGATCGGCGCGAGGACATCCGGTTGCTGGCCCAGCACTTCCTCGAGAAGTATGGACTCGAGAACGATAGGCATCTGGAGCTGACACCGGACGCCCTCGACCTGATGGAGCAGTACGACTGGCCCGGCAACGTGCGTGAGCTCGAGAATGTCATCGAGCGGGCGGTCGTGCTGGCCACTGGCACCCGGATTGGCGTCGAGCTGATTCCGGACACGGTCCGGACGTCACGACCGTTCCAGATTCCGCAGTTCGTGATGCCGCCGGAGGGGATCTCGTTCAAGGAGGTCACCGCCGCCTTCGAGACTCAGCTCATCGAGCGGACGCTCGTCGCGGCGGGCGGGGTTCAGAAGCGGGCCGCCGAGATGCTCCGGGTCAAGCCGACGACACTCAACGAGATGATCAGGCGCCACGAAATCCGGCCGCGACGGAAACGGGGCAGCGGGTGAGGATCGGCGTCCCGTCACCACGGACGGCTAGGTCTTCCCCCCACCGCGGCGGCGTCCGGCGCGCCGGTTGCGTCCGACCGGCCGCGAGCGCTGCAAGCCGGACATGAGCCGGTCGTACTTGCCGATTATGGCGTCCCACCGGTAGTGGGTACGCACGTAGTCGCGTCCCTGACGTCCCATGGCGGCACGCAGGGGGGCGTTGTGGATCAGCAACCGCAGGCACTCCCGGAATTCGTCGCGGTTGCTGTAATACAGACCGCCGTTGCTGCGTTGACAGTGGTCCGTCAGCACGTCGCTGCGAGCATTGGCGAGCACCGGTGTGCCCACGGAAAACGCCTCTAGGGCCAGCAGCGACAGACTCTCGAAGGGTGACGGCACCACCACCACCGTGGCCGCCTCGAGCGCCTCGAGCCGCTCCACTTCCGACAGCATGCCGGCAAACCGCAGGTGGGGCGCGTCGGGAATCGGCATCAGCTTGAGTCCCATCAGCACCAGAGACGCGTCACCGTCCGACTCGGCGTAGCTGTGGAAGTAATCGAGCAGCTCCTCGCAGCCCTTTCCGGGGTCGATCCGTCCGCCGTAGAGCGCGAACGGGCCGTACAGACGGTGCCGTCGCCGGAACACGGCGCCACGAGCGGACAGCGGCGAGCCGAGCGCGCCGTTGTCGTCCGCCTCCTCCCGCTCCGGTTGGTCAGTCTGATCGGCGCCGTCTGTCGAGGTGTCCGGCGTGCTCGTCGGCAGGTCGTGCAGGTGCGACGGGGGCAGCTCGACGCCGCAGCCCACCGTCTCCTCGATCTTCGCGCCGATCGAGAACAGCTGCCTGAGAAACCCACGCTCCACGTTCGTGTTGTAGGCGATTCCGGCCGGAAGCGAGAACACCTCCCGGTAGAGACCGAGTCGGATCGCCGGCTCGTCGTGCGCCGTTGGCACCAAGATGCTGCGGGCCGGGTCCACCCGCAGCCCGAGGACCGTCGGCGCATACAGATACGTGAAGAAGATCAGCGCGTCATACGACCGGTGGTGCTGGTCGAGATACGCGAGCAGGCCCGGGCACCACGGCCCTTGTCGTCTCAACCATTCCTCCTCGTCCGCCGACGAATGGTCGTGGTGAAAGATCCAGTCGGAGTACTCGTTGAACGACGCCAGGTCCCGCGTGCGGTCGTTCGCGAAGCGTCGCACGGTCACACCGCGGATCCGGTCCGCGCCCTCCGGATACTCGTTCTTCCAGGTGATGTAGTCGCGCGCGCAGGTGGTCAGCACCTCCACCTGATGCCGGCCGGCGAGCCGCTCCGCGATCAACCGGCAGTGATATTCGGAGCCGCCGAGTATCTCGGCGCCGTAGCGTTGGACGATGAACGCGATCTTCACGGGATCTAGAAGGACGCTCTACCGGAGTCGGGAGACAGGAGACAGGAGACAGGAGACGGCCGGTGGGCTTCGCCAGCGTCTACGTCAGAGCACGTGTCTGCACAATCATGCATCGGGTGGATCTCCCATTCGTTCCGTCCTACGAGAAATGCGCCACGAGCCGGTCGAGGTGGGTGTCGAACCGAGAGTCGGTGAAATCCGTCAATCGGCGTCGCTGACCCTCGAGAATGTCCGCGCGCAAACTCTCATCGTACACCAGGAGTCCGAGCATCTCCGCTGCATGCTCCAAGTCCTTTGGCGAGAACGTGATACCGGCACCACCGAGCGTTTCCGGAACCGCCGTCGAGGCATACGCCAGCACCGGCACGCCGGTGGCCATCGCCTCGAGCAACGGGACACAGAACCCCTCGTGCTCGCTCAGAGACACATAGGCGCTCGCGGTCCGATAGAACACTGCCAGGTCCGCATCCGGCACCGAACCGACGAACCAGAACCGTTCGCTTGTCATTCGATATCGGGTCATCAGGGCACGGAGCATCGCGTAGTAACGGGGGCAGGCGTCTTCCCGGCCCACGAAGATGAACCGGTGAAACGGGTCGACATACCGCTTGTAGTGCTCCGCGAGCCGCAGGTGGTCCTCGAGCTTCTTGTTCGGGGCGATGCGCCCCACGAAGAGGATGTTGGTCAGCCCGTCGCGTAACACCCGTTCGAGCGCCGGGCGCGGCGGCGCCTCGGTCAAACGCGCCGTGTTCACCGCGATCGGAAACACGGCGGTCGTGGCGAACCCGAGGGTCTCGAGCTCCTGCCGGTTGTACTCGGAGTCGCCCAACGCCAGGTCGACCTGTCCGGCCAGACCGGCCAGTTCCTGGCGCCCACGGGTCACCAGGGCAACGATCCCGGCGTCGTAGCCGGCAAAGAAATGCGCCGGTGTGATGTTGTGATACTGGATGACCCTCCCGGCCGGCAGGGACGCCAGCGCGTCGCTCATCGGCGAGGCGATCGCGAAGTGCAGGATCGTGACATCGCCCTGCCGTGCCGCCGGGTCTGAGAAGGCGCGGATCTCCCCGCGCAGGTCGTCATCGATGGTCAGGGCGTAGACGTCCGAGTCGTGGCCTCGTGCGCGCAGCAACCTGCGCACACGACGAGCGCTGTCTCCCACCGCGTCGCCGCGATGGGCGGCCGGCAGCCACTGGTTGATCACCATGGCCTGGTTTTCGGACGGGGCGTCCCGCCTGGCGGCGTTGCTTCGTCGGTCACAGCCCGCCTGGCTGCTCCCTCCTCGCGCCTTGCCAGCCGGGCGCCGCGCTCCGAAAACCGATCCCTGTCGTTTCTCAGCATCCTACTAGACGAGGTCCGAAGCGCGGAGCCATTCCTTACGGGTTCTCGCCGCGCTCTCCGGGCGCGAAGGGCAGCGCCTTGTAGGCGGACGGGCGGTAGAGACGCAGCTCCTCCAGGCGTTCCCATTCCGCGAACCGCTGCCAGAAGTCCCACCGCACCTCGGCGCGTGGGAGCCGAGGAGATCGGGTCACCTGGTCGACGACATCCAACAGGAGCCCGCCGAAGTCCCGCGCCAGGAGCCGGTCCAACGCCGCGTCTTGGCTCCGCACGATCTCCGACTCGAGCGCAGGGTTCGAGAGCACCGTGTCCATGATCGCGGCGACATGTCTGGGGTCCTTCGTTTCGTACAGGACACCCGCGCCGTCCATCGTCGCGGGCACCGCCGCCGCGGCGTAGGCGAGCACCGGTATCCGTTTGTGGAACGCCTCGACGAGCGGCACGCAAAAGCCCTCGTGCTCGCTCGCCGACAGGAACAGGTCTGCCACGTCGTAGCACGCGGTCAGCTCGGCGTTCGAGACGTGACCCATGATATGCACATCCGGCACGTGCAGGGTCGCGATCAGGTGATGGAGTGTGGCGAGATACGACTCGAACCCGCCGTAGGCGCCCACCAGCAGCAGCCGGACGTGGGGCTGATGCATGACCCGATACGCCTGGTAGCAGCGGATGACGTCCTCGATCCGCTTGTTCGGGATAATGCGACCGACGAACAGGATGTTGATCCGTTCGTCGTCGAACTCCGAGACCAGGGTGCGGTCCGGTGTCGTGTCCAGGTGGGCAAAGCTCGGGACGACCGGGAGCACACCCGTACGCGGGAACCCGAACTGCTCGAGCTCCTGGCGGTTGAACTCCGAGTCGCCCAGCGCCAGGTCGCACCGGTTCACGTAGGCGAGCAGCTCGCGTCGGCCGCTGTAGCACTGCCGCACGAGGTCCTTGTGCACCCCGACGAAGTACTCGGGGGGCGTGATGTTGTGATAGACGAGCACCATCCGGTCCGCGAGGGCGTAGGCGATCCGCGATGCCCGGGACCCGATCGAAAAATGGTGGATGAGAATGTTGTCGGGGTGTGAGGCATCGATCAGATCCCGATAGTCGCGGGTAAGCGGCTCCAGCCGCGGGTCGGCGGTCTCGACGAAGATCTCGGATGCGTAGCCGGCCGTGCGTAGCACGGCGCGGATGCCAAGCACCTCGTTGCCGATGGCGTCACCATAGCCGAGCGTGGCCAGGACCTGATGTACCGCGGGACGCGTCGATGAAGACCCCGCAGTCATGCGTCGCTTGCTGAAGGCCCGGCATCCTGGGTGCAGCCGGCGCGTGGCGCCGGCCCCGTGGGGAGCCGGTCCACGACCTGGCGGCCGGGCGGTAGATCACGCCGGCGCCGGCCGAACCAACCCGGCAGCGGCTCCGGCCGGGTCACTTGCCCGGCGTCCTCGCGATTCAACCGGTCGAGCATGTCCAGATACTTCCGTTCGATGACGGGCCACGTGTAATGCGCGTTGAAGTAGGCCCGCCCGTTCGCGCCCAACGCGGTGCGTAGGGCGCTGCTCGAGACGATCGAGTGCAGCGTTTCGGCGAACTCCTCGTAGCTCTCGTAGTAGAGTCCACCGTTGCTGCGGATACACTGGCCGCACAATACGTCGCAGCGGCCGTTGGCCAGCACGGGGCGACCGAGGGCCCATGCCTCCAGCGTCACCATCGACAGGCTCTCGTAGCGTGAGGGCATCACCAGCAGGTCGGCCGCCGCCATCGCGTCGAACTTCTCCTGATCGGTCACGTAGCCGAGATGCCGAATCCTTGGGTGCGTGGGAATTGGCATGACCGTGTTCCCGATCAGCACGAGGGTCAGCTGAGGCGAGAGACGCAGATAGCGCTGAAAGTAGTCGAACAGCTCGCGGCAGCCCTTGTTCTCATCGATCCGACCGACGTATATCAGCACGGGGCCCTCGATGCCGGTTGTCTGGCGAAAGCGTTGCGGCTCCGGGTGCGCCGGCACCTCCGACCCGATGCCCACCACAACGCCCGGCACGGCTGCGTTGTTCGAGACCGCGTTGATCAGCGCCCGCTCTTCGTACGAGTTGTACATGAGTGCTCGCACGCGGCGAAAGCTGCCGCCGAAGATGCGCAGCCCCAGCGCCGGGTCACGTTCGGCGGTGGGGACCAGCACGGCCCGTGGGCCCGCCATCCGGATGCCGTGATACGCATGGTAGTAGCGGTAGCTGAAGAAGATGCAGTAGTCGTAGGCATCGCCGTGCCGACGTAGATGATTGATGAGACTCGGGCTGGTCGGTCCCTCGCTGCGCAACCACGCCAGCTCGGCACCGACCGAATGCGGCTCCTCGAAGACCTGCGTCGACCGCCGACCGAAATCTTCGACGTTGCGTTCGCGGCTGACCGGAAACCGCCTGACCGGGATGCCGTTCACCCGCTCGACACCGGCGTTGAGCTCGTTGCGCCACGTGATGTAGTCGGTCGCGCAGGTCGTCAAGACCTCGACTTCGGCGTGTCGCGCGAGGTGCTCAGCGACATACCGGGCATGCTGCTCGGCGCCGCCGTTCAGCTCGGCGCCGTAGCGTTGGACGACGACAGCGAGCTTCACTGCTCGTCGGCGCGGGCGTCTCCTGGGGGGGACGGCCGCGCGACCGTCTCGGTCGCCGGCGCTGTTGCCGGCGCGGGGGCATCGCTCGGACCTTGGGTCGGTGGCGTGGGGGGTGGATCCGGCGACCCGGCGTTGGCGACCGGAGGCACCGCTGGCGGTGTTCGCGGGTCGGGGTCTGGAGACGGAGCAGTGGCGGGGGGCGCTGGGGTCGTCTCCGGCGGTATCGCCGATGGTTCCACGGTCGGCGTAGACGCCGGCGCCGCGGCGTTGTTCGGCCGCGGCACGATGTCCGGCGCAGCCATGTCCGTTGGGGACGTCGAGGTGTCCGGCGCCGGCTGTGCGGTGTTGCCCTGGGCGCCCGCCGCGGCCGCGGTGGGCGTTCCCGAGTCGGGCGTCGCCGTCTCACCGGGCCGTCGCCGCGACCGTCGCCGCCGTCGGCGGGTCCGGCCAGACCCGGTCGACGACGTGCTCTCGTCATCCGCGTTCTGGGGCGGTTGCGGGGACCGACTCTGGACCACCGACTCCAGCGCGCGTGCCCGCCGCTCGTCGAAGTCGAGTCGGCTAGCAACCGATTCCACCAGACTCCGGTGGTTCTTCATGTCGACCGACAGCCGGGTCATCTCCACCACGAGGTTGTTGAGCACCTCGTAGTTCAGGGCATCGAGCTCCTCGCGCGCCGCGAACTTCGCGCCGGCCCGCGTGGTCACACGCTCGGCGAGGTCGGCCTGTTGCTGCAGGAGCTGCAAGGTCCAGGTGTTGATCTCGGACTGCCGCGACAGCGCGAACACGACGGAGTTCACGTTGAAGAACAGCTTGAGGATCGGGTTCAAGAGCTTGCGGATCAGGCGGATCAGTTTCCCCATCTGTCCTCTGGACGACGCGTAAATCGTGTCCTCGTTGAAATCGAACCGCTCCGGCTCTGGCCCCGGACTCTCGTGCGGGGTCGGATCCAACGGCTCCGGTGCTTCGAGTTGCCGGTAGTGCTCGACCAGATCCGACCGTACCTGCTGTGGGTCGAGAAACCGCTCGAGCTTGACGGTGGCCAGCTCGTGTATCTGTTGCTCGGTGTAGTCCCTGCCGCGTTTCTCCTGGATACGCTGACGGATCTGCTCCATGATCCGCGTGACATCGACGGAATCCGACTGGATGTTGAACTCAGCCATCGTAGCTTAGTCGGGGCTTCGCCCCGAACCCCACGCGGGCGCTCCGCGGGGACCCCCAAGGCCCCACTCCGCGACCGCGAGGCGCGCACGTGCGCGCCTTGACGCCCCAAAACGGGTACCTGTGTCTTGCGCGGACCCTTAGTCGGGGCTTTGCTCCGCACCCCACGCGGGCGCTCCGCGGGGACCCCCAAGGCTCCACTCCGCGACCGCGAGGCGCGCACGTGCGCGCCTTGATGCCCTCAGGTCGTTCTGTCGGTCGCCTCGCGATACGTGGTCCAGAGTTGCCCCCATTCGGTCCGGGAGAACTCCCGGATCCGGCTCCGGCCCACGGTCGGGTACCACAGCCAGTCATGATAGACGTTTGACGCGAACGGCGCCCAGACAACGAGCGGCGAGTGCAGCAGCAGGCGTTCCAGCGGTCGCAGGAACCCGCGCCGGATCAGCTGGTCGCCCCAGATCACCAGCGACTTCCTCGTCTCGAACCCGAAGTTCACGTTCCGTACGTCTTCACCGACGATCTCGATGTCCTTCGGATTCGCGACGCCGAGGCCGCGCTCCTCCGCCATCCGAAGATACGGAATCGATCGCGGGTCAAATCCCATCATCCTGGCCGCGACCGAGTCGATTGCGACCGAGTCCGCCGACGCCAGCAGGTAGTTGTGGATCCGGGGCATCATCGTGCGCGGCCCGGCGCCGTCCCCGCACACGGTGCCATCCATCACGCTGAACTTCGCGGGGTGCAGCTCACGCTCCATATACAGGAGATCCACCAGGACTTCGTGCATGTACTTGTGCGCATAGTGACGCACCTCCTTGAGAAGGCCGCCGAACGCGTTCTTCACGGCGCCCGTCGTCACCGCGTGACCGTGGGTCTTGACCGTTGGCAGATGCACGATCTGCTTGCCGGGGTACATCGCCGGGACCTCGATGCCATCGGGGAAGATGTGGTTCAGCTTGAGCAGCGGACTCTCGAACCGGTAGACCTGCCAGTCGACCTCGGGCAGGGCCGTAAAACCAAGACCGTACCGAGACAGCACCGCTTCCCACCCGTTGTTTCGGCAGCCCTGCCGCGGATCGGTGACCACCGTCTTGTTCTCGAGCGGGTGCAGCCGGTCTCTGGGAAAGCCGCCATCCAGCAGGGTCTTGACGACCCCCTCTACCTGCCAGGGCTGGCTCGAACAGGCCGGGAAATACTTGGTCCAGGACAGATTGAGCTTCAGCAGCGTGTCGGCGGTCGGGTCGAGCGCGCTGCGGAACCGCGCCGCTTCCATGACCTGCGCGTAGTCGTCGAGCACCGAGTCGGGGGTCGTCTTGACGACGGCGACGAGTGCCGTCCGGCTGTGTGGGGTCACCGGTTCGTCACGCGGGGGTGCATTCACCAGCGTAGGCATGGGCGGGTTGCTAGACATCTCCTCTGCACGACATCGCCGGCAAATTTGTCGTCGCCAGCTAGAACGGTCGGTAGATGATGATGGCGACCGACAGGGCCCACCCGACCACGCACACCACCAGCGGACGATCCCGGAGCAAGATGTCCGACGGACCGGTGCCGGATGCCGTGTCGTGCACCAGCATGAGATAACGCAGCACACCGTAGATCGGAAACGGGATCGTCAAGGTCAGTAGTTCGGTGCCGAACTTCTCCACGGTCTCCGCGCCGGTGGTGTACACAGCGTAGCTTACCAGGGTTGCGGCCGCCACGACGGTGACCAGTTGATCCAGGAGCTGGGGGGTGTAACGGCCGAGCGTGGGACGGTGCTGCGTCGCGTCAGCGCCCAGGGCGTCGACCTCCTGGCGCCGCTTGGAGAACCCGAGAAACAACGCCAGCAGCAGCGTGCAGACCAGCAGCCACTGGCTGATCGGCACGTCGACGGCCACGGCTCCGGCCACCGCCCGCAGCACGAACCCGATAGCGATCGCGAGGACGTCGAGGATGACGACCTGTCTCAGGACCCGCGAGTACAGGATCAGCACCCCAACGAAGATGAGCGCAAGCAGCGCCAGCCGGGGCGCGAGCAGGTAGGCCGCAGCGACGCCGCCGGCGATCAGGAGTCCGGCCGTACCGATTGCTGTCGCCTGGGATACACGTCCGGCCGCGATCGGCCGACCGCTCTTCACCGGGTGCAGCCGGTCGCGGGCGCGGTCGCCCACGTCGTTGACCAGATACATCGCGCTCGACAGCGCGCAGAAGACGCCGAACGCCCCGCCAGCACGGGCCACGGCACCCGGCTCGAGGAGTTGTTCCCCGAACACGAGCCCCGCGAACACGATGAGATTCTTTGTCCACTGATCCGGCCGAAGCGAGATGAGCAGATCGGCCGCCAGGCGGTGGCCCGGCGTCTCACCGTACAGTGAAACGCCGGTCATGGCCTCGCTCGGTAGAGATGTGCGCCATCGATACAGCGCGGCGTTGCAGGCAAGCAGTCCGTGGTGTACGCGGCTCGTCAGGAGCTGAAGCTGCTCACCGCATCGGCCTCGGACTCGAACGTCTCGAAGACTGTCAACAGCTTGGTGATCGCCAGCAGATCGGTGATGCGCTTGGTGAGGTTGACGAGCTTGAGCTTGCCACCTTGACGACTGACGGTCGTGTAGGTGTGGACGATCCCTCCGAGCCCTGCGCTGTCGACATAGGGAACGTTCTCGAGATTGAGTAGGAGATTGCGATGGCCCTGCTGCATAAGGTTGTTGATTGTCTCCTTCAGAAGCTCATCGCCCTCGCCGATCGTCAGCTTGCCCTTGAGATCCAGGATCACCACGTTTTCGAGCTTTCTTTCCTCGATTTCCATAGGAAACTCTCCCCGTGGGTCCTACGCCGTCGTCGTCACACGATCGACCGTAAGACGCTATTTTCCAAAGTTTTGGCTATGCTCCAGGCCGCGCAAACGTACTATGAACCCTGAGAACTGTCAAATGTCGCCGGTGGCCAACCGGTCTTGCGGCCCGCCGCAGTCACTCCGTCTCCCGGCGTTGCTTCTTGCGACTCCGCTTGCGCGCCAGCGCCTGCTTCGCGCGACGCTTGTCGGCCGGTTTCAGATAGTACGCGTGCTTCTTGATGTCCTTGATGATGTCCTCCTGCTGCACCTTGCGCTTGAAGCGGCGCAGTGCGCCTTCGATCGATTCGCCATCTTGCACCTTGACTTCAGCCAAACCTGATGCCACCTCCCTTGCGCGGTGAGCGACCCGCCTTCGATGATGCGTCGGTGACCCCGTGCGACCGGCGGTCGGGTGTCGCCGAACGAGTATGCTAGGCTAGTGTGTACGGACCATTCGTGCTTCACTACCTGCCTTCGCCCTCGACACGGGGCGGCCTTCAGCCAGGCAGCGGCTCCACCTGGCGCCCTGTTCGTGAGGTGGGCCGATCGAAAATCTTACGCCGAACGCCCGGTGCCGTCAACGACCCAGCGACGCTGCGCTACCGTCGTCTGGACAGTGTGAGGAGCAGCGTCGCTCGGACATCCGGTTGTTGTCGATGAAGATTCTGGTTGTCGGGAGTGGCGCGCGCGAGCACGCTCTGGCCTGGAAGCTCAACCGCGAGCCCGGCGTGAGCGAGGTCGTGTGCGCGCCGGGCAACGCCGGCACGAGACAGGTCGCGCGCCAGCACCCGCTCGACGTGTCGGACCCGGCCGCCGTGCTTGCGCTCGCCGAGGCGGAGGCGGTCGATCTCACCGTCATCGGGCCGGAGCTGCCGCTGGCGCTTGGGGTGCAGAATCTGTTCGCGGCGCGTGACCGGCTGTTGTTCGGTCCGAGCCGTGTCGCCGCCCAGCTCGAATCGAGCAAGGCATTCGCGAAGGATTTCATGGCGCGCCACGATGTGCCGACCGCCCGCTTCCGCGTCTGCGAGCGGGCGGACGAGGCGCTCGCGGTCGTGGCGGGGCCGGAGTTCGGATTCCCCGTCGTCATCAAGGCCGACGGGCTGGCGGCTGGGAAGGGCGTGACCGTCGCGCCCGACCGCGCCGCGGCCGAGCAGGCGGTGCGCGACGCGATGCTCGATCACCGGTTTGGTGAGGCTGGACACCGGGTGGTGATCGAAGAGTGTCTCGTCGGCGAAGAGGCCTCGTTTTTCGCGATCTGCGATGGGCGTCAGGCGCTCGCCTTGCCAACCGCCCAGGATTACAAGCGCGCCTTCGATGGTGACGCGGGTCCGAACACTGGTGGGATGGGTGCGTTGGCGCCGAGTCCGTTGGTGACCCCGGACATCGAGCGTCGCATCGGATGCGAGATCGTCCGGCCGGTCCTCGACGGGCTGGCCCGCGAGGGACATCCGTATCGGGGGTTCCTCTATGTCGGGCTGATGATCACCGCCGAGGGTCCCCGGGTGATCGAGTTCAACGTCCGCCTGGGCGACCCCGAGGCGCAGGTGGTGCTCCCGATGGTGCGTGACGAGCTGGCGCCACTGCTCGAGGCGGCGGCGCGGGGTGCGCTCGAGACGACCTCGTGCGACCAGACGCGGGACCCGCACGTCGGGGTGGTACTCGCATCGGGCGGGTATCCCGGGGCCTACGAGACCGGCGCGGCGATCGCGGGGCTCGACGACGCGTCGGCGATCGCGGGGGTACTGGTGTTCCACGGCGGTACTGGCGTTCGGGATGACGCGGTGGTGACCACGGGCGGACGGGTGATCACGGTGGTCGGCCGCGGCGTCGACTTGGCAGAAGCCATCGAATGCGCCTATGCCGCCGTGGCGCGAATCACGTTCGCTCGCAAACAGGTCCGAACCGACATCGGACGCAAGGCGCAATAGCGAGAAGATGCTCGAGAAGGCCGAAGTCAGGAGGCCGGAGTCAGGGGACAGTCGGAGGGCTTCGCCAGTTTCAGCTTGGCGAACATTGGGCACGAGGGGAGGGGGGAGCGATGGGTGATCTGCAGGTGCAGATCCTGATGGGGTCTGGGTCGGACGCCGACGTGATGGCCAACACCGTCCGCACGCTGCGCGACCTCGGGATCACGTGTGACATGACGGTGGCCTCCGCCCACCGATCTCCGGACCGGGTGCGGCGCGTGATGGAAGCGGCGGTCGATCGCGGCGTGCAGGTCTTCGTGGTCGGTGCGGGCGCCGCCGCGCATCTGGCCGGTGTGGTCGCGGCGCACACGGTTGTTCCGGTCATCGGCGTGCCGATCGACGCATCGCCGCTCGGCGGGTTCGACGCGCTGCTGTCGACCGTCCAAATGCCGCCGGGAGTGCCGGTGGCCACGGTCGCCGTCGGGCCGGCGGGGGCGACGAACGCGGCGGTGCTGGCGGCGCAGATTCTCGCGCTGGGCGACCCGGCGATCCGGGCGCGGCTGGACGACCACCGCCGGGGGCTTGCCGAGGCGGTCGAGAAGGCGGCCGCGTCGCTCACGCAGTCATAGGAGCCCGTGTCATACATACGGTCGAATACAGCGGGATTGTCACCACGGGCTGCGCGCCTTGCCTTGAGTCCCACGCCCCGACATCAGCACAGGTCCGTGCCGCCCAGCATCATCAGCAATAACGCCTTCTGGGTGTGGAGCCGGTTTTCCGCCTGGTCGAACACCACGGAGCGCGGGCCCTCCAAGACGTCCGCGTCGACCTCTTCGCCTCGGTGCGCCGGCAGACAGTGCATGAAGACGGCGTCGTCGTTGGCCTCGGCCATGAGCGCGCTCGTCACCCGATAGCCCTGGAACGCAGCGCGGCGGCGAGTCTGGTCCGCTTCCTGTCCCATCGAGGTCCAGACATCGGCGTAGACGGCGTCGGCACCACGAACCGCCTCGACCGGGTCCTGTAACTGCACGACCGTCGCGCCGTGACGAGCCACCCGGCGGGCCGCGGTGAGTGTCGCCTCCGGCAGGGCAAACCTCTTGGGTGATGCCAGCCGCAGATTCAGTCCCAGCATCATCGCGGCGTGGGTCAGCGAGGCGGCCACGTTGTTGCCGTCGCCGACATACGCCAGCGTGCGACCCCGCACCGCACCCCATCGCTCGCGCACGGTCAGACAGTCGGCCAGTGCCTGGCAGGGGTGCTCCTCGTTGGTCAAGGCGTTCACGATGCGCAGTCGCGTGGTGGCCTCGACGAATTCGCGCAGCCGCATCTGCTCGGAGGTGCGGATCGCGGCGACCGACACCCATCGTTCGAGGGAACGTGCCACGTCCGCAAGCGGTTCACGCGTGCCAAGGGCGTCGGCCGACGGCGGACAAGTCACGTTCCCGCCGAGTTCCCGCATCGCGATCTCGAATCCGGTCCTGGTCCGTAGCGACGGCTTGTCGAACAGCAGCGCCAGCGAGTGTCCCCTGAGCGCCCGCGCCGTCGGCGCGTCGGCACCCAAATGCCGCTCCCGCTTCAACCGCGCGGCCAGCGTGAGGCAGGCCTCGAGTGCTTCGGGCGACAGGTCGAGCACCGACAGATAGGTGCGGCCCGTCCTGGGCATCACGTCCGGCGCGACGGCATCCTCACTCGATACGGATTTCGTGTCGCTGATGGTGTCCATAGAGTGTGTCTCGGTCTTGGAGCCTCATGTTCGGTAGTCCGCGTTGATGTGGACGTACTCGGCGCTGAGGTCACAGGTCCAGACGGTGGCGGTGCCGGTGCCGCCGACGCCCACGTCGACCCCGATCGCGACCTTTGCCCCCTTCAGGTGCTCGGCTGCGGCCGGCTCCCGGTCAGCGAAAACCTGCCCGTCGCCGAACAGCTCGACCTCACCGATTCGGACCCGCGCGTGCGTGAGATCGAATGCGACACCGGCTCGCCCGGCGACCGCCACCAGTCGGCCCCAGTTCGGGTCGCCACCGTGCACCGCCGTCTTCACGAGCGGCGAGTTGGCGATCGCGCGTGCGGTCTGTTTGGCCTCGGCGGTCGTGCGCGCGCCGGTGACGGTGACCGTGATGAGCTTGGTGGCGCCTTCGCCCCCCGTGACGACGGCGAGCGCCAGCTCCCGACACACGGTGTGGAGCGCATCGACGAACGCCGGATAGCCGGTCTCGTCGATCCGGACGCCGGAACGCCCCCCGGCCAGCAACAAGACCATGTCGTTGGTCGACGTTTCGCCGTCGACCGTGATGGCATTGAACGTGTCATCGGCTGCCTCTGCGAGCGCGCGCTGCAGCAGATCCGGTCCGACATCGGCGTCCGTGGTCAGAAACCCCAGCATGGTGGCCATGTTCGGTTCGATCATCCCGGCGCCCTTGGCCATCCCACCGATGTGGAAGACACCGGCGGACGTCGTGGCCCGAACGGCCGCCTCCTTTGCCCATGGGTCGGTCGTCATGATGGCCTCGGCCGCCGCCTCATGCCCGTCGCGACTCAGCGCTGCGGCGGCGTGCGTGATGCCGTGGCGTAGCTTCTCGCCGTCCAGCTGGACGCCGATCACACCGGTGGACGAGACGAGGACCTGTTCTGCAGAACACCCGATGGTGCGGGCCGTGTCGGTCGCCATCGCCCGGGCCAGCGCCAGCCCCTGGTCGCCGGTGCAGGCGTTCGCGCAGCCGCTGTTGATGACGATGGACGACGTGGTGCCGTGCGACCGCCGAAGGTGTTCGCGGGTGACCACGACCGGCGCCGCTACCGCCAGGTTCGTCGTGAAGATGCCGGCCGCCCGCGCCGGTGGTGTCGAGACAATCAGCGCGAGGTCCAGCCCGGTTGCCTTGATGCCGCACGCGACCCCGGCAGCCTCGAAGCCCGCCGGTGCGGTGATGCCCCCCGTGATGCGCTCGACCATCAGATCGTCCTCGCCGTGCCGCGTGGTCCGCTCTGACCCCACCCGAGCTCGATGACGACCGCAGTTTGCTCGCAGCGCCGGAACCACTCACACCCCTGGCAGTCGGTCATGATCTTCTCCGGCAGCCAGGTGTGTGGCACGATCGAAAAACCGATTGCCACGAAGGGGTGCGGTACGTGTGTGAAGGCACACAGACGCGGCACGCCCTGGCGGCGGGCCCCGGCGACGAGCGCCGCCAGGACAGCGGTACCGATACCGGTCCCGCGCGACCCGGCGGCCACGACCAGTGACCGAATCTCGGACAGTCTCTCGCTGAGTGGCGCCAGTTCACCACACCCGAGCACGGTGTTGTCGAGGGTTGCGACGAGAAACCGGGACACGTGGCGTTCGATTTCCTCCGGTGTGCGCGGCAAGAGATGTCCGAGACCGACGTTCGCGGTCACGAGCCGGCTGATGGCCGTTACGTCGGGGCGACCAGCCGGCCGGATCTCGAGGGGGGCCGTCGTCGCGGCCGGGTCGCGGATGCCGTGTCGGGTCGTCGGGGTGCGGGTCGGGTCCATCGCGATCACTGCGCTTCACTCAGGACCGTATCCAGAATCTGCAGCCCTTCGTCGATCTCCCCGTCGGAGATGGTCAGCGGCGGGAGCAGGCGCACGACCCGTCCCGCGGTGCGGTTGACCAGGAGATTGTGGGCCAACGCGCCGGCGACGACCCGCGTTGCCACCGCCTCGGTCATCTCGAGACCGCGCATGAGTCCGGCGCCGCGGATGTCCGTGATCACGGGATACCGGGTCGCCAGCGCTCGCAGGCCGTCTGCCAGGCGTGCGCCGGCGACTCGGACCCGGGCCAGACCGCCGTGCTCCATGGCATCGAGGTACACCAACGCCGCCCGGCAGGCCAGGAGGTTGCCGCCAAACGTCGTGCCGTGGTCACCCGGCGAGATCGCATCCGCCACTTCTTGACTCATCAAGATCGCGCCGATTGGCACCCCCGCGCCCAGCGCCTTTCCGAGGGCCATCAGGTCGGGACGCAACCCCAGCGTCGCCGAGTGAAACGGCGCGCCGGTCCGGCCCAGTCCGCACTGGATCTCGTCCGCGATCAGCAAGGTGCCGGTACGTTCACAGGCCGCGGTGACCGCGTCGACGAACTCCGGTGACAACGGCCAGATTCCCCCCTCACCCTGGATCGGCTCGAGGATGATCGCGGCCACGTCGGAGCCGACCGCCGTGTCGAGGGCCTCCGGGTCAGTCGGCGAGACGAAGGCGACCCCGTCGAGCAGCGGCTCGAACGGTGTGCGATACCCTGGCGTCCAGGTGACCGACAGCGACCCGAAGGTGCGGCCGTGAAACGACCGTTCCAGGGCGACGATCCGGGTGCGCGCGGTCTCACCGCGTGTATGCCAGTACCGCCGCGCGAACTTCAGGCAGCCTTCCACCGCCTCTGTGCCGCTGTTGCAGAAGAAAGCGCGCGCGAGACCCGACAGCGCTGTCAGCCGGCGGCCGACCTGCCCCTGGAGGGGATGGAAATACAGGTTCGAGGTGTGCAGCAGCGTGCGGGCCTGCTCGGCAAGTGCGGCGGCCAATCCCGGGTGCGCGTGCCCCAGCGAGGCCACGCCGATCCCGGTGAGAAAGTCCAGATATGCGTGCCCCGCGATGTCGTAGACATAGCTCCCCTCACCGCGTGTGAGCACGATCGGCACGCGGTTGTACACCTGCAGCAGGTGCTCGGCCTCGACTGCCTGGATGTCCTGTCCCTGTGTAGCCATCCTGTTTTCTCTCAGACACCGAGCCCTCGAGCCCGGACAGCAATATCGTCGTACCCGCGCTGCTGTCCAGGTTGTCGGTGTGCGTGCCAGTGACGATGTCGATCCGACCCACACCGGCGCGGTGGGCCTCGCGACATGCGATCAGCTTGGCGACCATCCCCGCCCTGGCCCGGCCGTCCGCGATGGCCCGTTGCAGCATGTCCATATCCATCGATAGGATGGTCCGACCCTGCGCGTCCAACACGCCGGCCGTGCCGCCGGCGATCAAGAGTCGCGCGGCGCCCAGCCGCGCTGCGAGATGCCCGGCCAACGTATCGGCGTTCACGTTGAGCAACTGCCCTCGGTCGTCGGCGCCGATGCTGGCCACGATCGGCACGAGACCCGCCTGACAGAGCCGGTCCAGCAGCACGGGCCGGTCGGCGCCAGTTGGCTGCCCGACGAAACCCAGGTCGACGAGGGTGCCGTCGGCCGCCGTGTAGGGCTCTGCCCGCGTGACCGTCGACACACCGGCGTCGGCAGCGGTCAGCCCGACCGCCTGCACCCCGGCGACCCGGGCCGCGGCCACGAGCTGGGTGTTCACACGGCCCGCGAGCACCCGGACGACAACGTCGAGGGTGGCCGCGTCAGTCACACGGAGCCCATCGACCGCCTGTTGTGGGATCCCCTTGGCGGCCAGTTCCGCGTCGACCTCGCGCCCACCGCCGTGCACGACGACGAGGGGGGACCGTGACGCGAGGCGGCGGATGGCCGTGGCGATGTCTCGGCGTCCATCCGGCTCCTCCAGCAACTCGCCGCCGAGCTTCAGTACGATCGTGGCCGCATCCCCGGTCATGACAATCCGGTCGTCTCGTCCAATCCGAACGCGACATTCAGGTTCTGCAGAGCCTGACCGGCCGCCCCCTTGACGAGGTTGTCCAGACAGACAACGAGCACCAGCCGCCCCGACGGTGCGTGGAGCTGCCAGCCGATGTCGCAGAAGTTGGTGTACGTGACGTGCTTGATCTCGGGGAGGGCCTCACCCCTGAGCCGGACGAACGGCGCGTCTGCGTAAGCCTGCTCGAGCGCGGTCGCGACCATCGTCTCGCTGACTGCCTGTCGCACGCGCACGTAGATCGTTTCGAGAATGCCCCGGTCCAACGGGACGAGATGCGGCGTGAACGTCACGGTCCGCTCGAGCTCCTGCTCGATCTCGGCGCCATGCCGGTGCTCGAAGAGGCCATAGGCGGCCACACTGCCGTAACACTCCGAGAAATGGGTGCGCTCGGATGGCGTCTTGCCGGCGCCCGAGATGCCCGACTTGGCGTCGATGACGATGTCGCCTTCGAGCAGACCGGCGTCGATCAGTGGTCGGAGTGCGAGCACCGCCGCGGTCGGGTAGCACCCCGGACAGGCGACCAGCCGCGCGTCTGGCAGCGCCGCCCGGTAGTGCTCGGTCAGGCCATAGACGGCCGGTTCTGCGAGAGCCGGCGTGGCGGGGTACCAGCGACGGCGTAGCGCCGGGTCCCGCAGCCGAAACGTGCCGGACAGATCGAACACCCGCACACCGCGCGCCACGAGCGCCGGACCCACCTCCGCTGCAACCGGGTCTGGCAAGGTCATGAACACCGCGTCGGTCTCGGCCGCCAGCCGGTCGACCGACAGCGGCGTGACCTCACCGTCCCAGACGCGAGTCAGCGAGGGCAGCGTCCGGACGCTGTCGGCGGTGCCGGAGGCCATCGCCATCGTGAGCCGGACCGCCGGGTGTCGCGCGGCCAGCCTGATCAGCTCCTGACCAGCGTACCCGGTGGCGCCGGCGATCCCGATGGAGATAGCGTCAGCCATGTATATTTATACCAACCTTCGGTTATTTATACGTCCACCCGCGGACCCGAGTCAATCAAAAAACAGCGTCGCGGGACGCCGCAGGTTCTTGACATCCGATTGTCTCATGTATACTAATGCATAGCGGTGAATAATTATGAAAACCTACCGCCAGTCGGCGATCCTCGATCTCGTGTCCAGGCACGCCGTGCGCAGCCAGGACATGCTCAGGCGACAGCTGGCCGTACGGGGGATCAAGGCGACACAGGCGACGATTTCGCGGGACATCAAGGAGCTCGGGCTCGTCAAGCGGGCGGCGGACGGCGCGTATCGAACGGCCCCGGCCGAGACGCGGTTGCCGGCCGTCACAGGCGACAGGGTGCGACGGGCGGTCGTGGAGCATCTGCGTCGGGTCGACCGGGTCCAGCAGCTGCTGGTCCTGAAGACCGAACCGGGGCACGCGCAGCCGCTGGCCTTCGCGCTCGACCAGGCTGCGTGGCCCGAGGTGGTCGGCACGCTGGCCGGGGACGACACGGTCCTGGTGGTGACGCGCGTCGAGCGCAGCGCCAGAACGATCGAACGGCGGCTCGGGGGATGGGCGAAGGGGTAATGGGGAATTCCAAGGAGACAGGAGACAGGAGGCGGGAGACAGGAGGAATCGGAGCGGCCGGGCGAGTCGTAGATCGGCCGAGCTTCGTCATTGCCGCCTGTCTGATAGGGGTTGATCGTGTTCGTGGAAGAAGCTGGCGTAGCCGTCCAGCTTTCTTCTGCCTCCTGCGTCCTGTCTCCTGCCTCCGTCGTGGTTGACCCGACAGCGACAGTCAGGAGCAACAGGAAGATGGAACGTATCGTGCTCGCATACTCGGGCGGTCTCGACACCTCGGTTGCGATTCCGTGGCTGGCGGAGAAGTATCAGGCGGAGATCGTGGCGGTCACCTTGGATCTGGGTCAGGGGAAGGAGCTCGACGACGTGCGTGAGCGGGCGATGGCGGTTGGGGCGGTTCGGTGCCACGTGCTCGATGTGCGCGACGAGTTCGCCGAGCAGTATGTGCTCCCGTCGTTGCAGGCGGGCGCGCTCTACGAGGGCCAGTATCCGCTGGCAACCGCGCTCGGTCGTCCGCTTATCGCGAAGCGGTTGGTGGAGATCGCAGAGATGGAGTCGGCCAGCGCGATCGCGCACGGCTGCACCGGCAAGGGGAATGACCAGGTCCGGATCGACGTCTCGGCGCGCGCGTTGAACCCAGCGATCCGGGTGGTGGCGCCGGCGCGGGAATGGGGCATGTCACGTCCGGCCGAGATTGCCTACGCGCGGGAGCGCAATATCCCCGTGCCTGCCACGGTCGACAGCCCGTACAGCACCGACTCGAACCTCTGGGGGAAATCGATCGAGTGCGGTGTGCTCGAGGACCCGTGGACGGAGGCCCCCGAGGAGGTCTACACGCTGACCAAGTCGCCGGCGGACGCGCCTGACGCGCCGGCCCATGTCGAGCTGAACTTCGAGCAGGGCGTGCCGACTGCGGTCAACGGTGTCGCGATGCCGCTGGTCGAGCTGATCGGCAGTCTCGAGACGATCGCCGGCGCCCACGGTGTGGGGCGGATTGACATGGTTGAGAACCGGCTCGTCGGCATCAAGTCCCGGGAGATCTACGAGGCCCCGGCGGCGGTCGTGCTGCACATGGCCCATCGCGAGCTCGAGACTCTGGTGATCTCGAAAGACCTCGAGCGGATCACGCGTGGGCTGTCGTCCGTGTATGCGGACCTCGTGTACAACGGTCTCTGGTTTACTCCGACCCGGCGCGCGATCGATGCGCTGGTCGCCAACGTGCAGCAGTGGGTGACCGGCAGTGTCCGGCTCAAGCTGTTCAAGGGCAATTGCCGGGTCGTGGGGCGCAGGTCACCGTATGCGCTCTATGAGGAAGCGCTCGCCACCTACGACGAGGGGGACCAGTTCGACCACAGCGCCGCGGAGGGTTTCATCAAGCTCTGGGGGTTGCCGGTCGAGCTGGCCGCTGCGAAGCAGCGCGGCGCGGAGGGGTAAACACGAATGCACAAGAAGTCAGAAGGCAGGAGGCAGGAGAGCTTTGGAAGGCTGCGCCGACATCTAGAAATCGACCCCCCGGTCATCGCGCCTCGGGAGCGCTACAAGTAAGGGGAGCCTCGGGTAGGACACATGCACGCCGGCGAAGCCGACCGGCTCTCTTCTGACTTCTGACTACTGAGGTTTCTTCTCCCTATGACCCATCTGTGGTCCGGCCGGTTCGACGCGCCGCCCGACAGCGAGGTCTTCGAATTTCAGGCCTCGTTCGAGTTCGATCGGCGGTTGTTCGAAGATGACGTGGCCGGCAGTCTGGCCTGGGCCGAGGCGCTGGTCGGGGCCGAGGTGCTGTCCCGCGGCGAGGCGACCGCGATCCGAACGGCGCTCCTCGAGATCCGGGACCGCGGTCGCGCCGACCCCGGTTTCATCGACGGGCCGGACGAGGACATCCACGCGTTCGTGGAGCGCCAGCTGATTGAACGCGTCGGGGACGCGGGAAAGCGGCTGCATACCGGCCGCTCGCGCAACGAGCAGGTCTCGCTCGATTTGCGTCTGTATCTGCGTCGTCGCATCGCGGTACTGCAGTGCGAGCTCGTGGCGCTGGTCGACGCCCTGGCCGGCCGCGCCGAGGCCGCCGGACCGGCCTTGATGCCGTCCTATACGCATCTCAGGCGGGCGCAGCCGATCCTCGTGGCGCACTACTTTCTGGCGCACGCCGCAGCGCTGCGACGGGACCACCGTCGTCTGGAGATCGCCCGCGAGGAAGCCGACGCGTTGCCCCTCGGGTCCGGCGCGGTTGCCGGCACAAGCTATGCCATCGACACGGCGGCGCTCGCCGGGCGCCTAGGATTTTCCCGCGTGGTGGCCAACAGTCTCGACGCGACGGCGGACCGTGATTTCGTCTCGGCGTTTCTCTATGCGTGCGCGGGGACGATGGTGCACCTGAGTCGGCTGGCCGAGGATCTCGTGATCTTCACCAGCGAGGAGTTCGGGTTCTTCGGACTGGCCGATGCGGTCACCACCGGCAGCAGCCTGATGCCTCAGAAGAAGAACCCCGACCCGCTCGAGCTCGTGCGCGGCAAGACCGGTCGCGTGATCGGCCACTTGACCGGGTGGCTGACGACGATGAAAGGGCTGCCGAGCGGGTATAACAAAGATCTGCAGGAGGACAAGGAGGCGGTGTTCGATGCCGAGACCACGGTGCAACGCTCGACCCGGGCAACAACGATTGTCGTACGGTCTCTCAGCCTCGACCCCGCACACACCGAGTCCGCCGCGTCCGGGCTGGCACTGGCTACCGACGTCGCGGATCTGCTGGTGACCCGCGGCGTGCCGTTCAGGGAGGCCCACGAGGTCGTCGGCCGCATGGTTCGGGACCTGCTGGCAACGAACCGTGACTTCGCGTCGTTGTCACCGGATGCCTGGCGGCGGTATCACAACCGGCTGGATGCCGACGCCGCCGGACGGATCACGGCGCGTGGATCGGTGACGGCGCGGCGGACCCCGCAGTCGACAGCGCCCGAGGCGGTGGCAGCGGCGCTCCTCGAGACGCGCGGGTGGGTGGACGAGCTGACCGTCGTCGCCCGCGACGCCGAGACACGGTCTTGACGATCGACCGTTTACGAATCGGGGCAGGCGTAGTAGAATAACTTCTGCGCTTTGCAGCCGCCCGGCAAACCCCACACGGAGGGTGTATCGTTGCCGGGCCGTGCGTATCACCGTCCTACTGCGCAACGCGAGCCTTCTTCCTGAAGCGACGAAACAGGTGCTTCGCGTGTTCGTAACTCGGGTCTGTGTCTGGAATGCGTGAGGGCCTTCTCGGGCCGCAGCGTTGTCCCTCCAGGTCCGTCTAGTGTCCCGAGCCAGAAGTTCGCGGACCGATTGTCCGGTGTCGTACGCATGCCGCGTCCGGCCATTGCGAGGCGCAACGAGGGAACAGTCCGACCGTACTCGACCCCGCTGAGCGAGAAGCCCAGCGGCGCCCGCGCGGGATGCCCCGCCCGGAAAATGTGTGCCAACCCCTGACTCGGGACACGCAACTCGGATGGAATTCAACCTGCCGCTGAACGGTCCCGCCGTATCGAACCAACCTACTGTTTGAGAGGGATTCATGGAGCAGCGTCAGCATGGCCTGGGTGATGTCCTAGATGACTACTGCCCACGCGAACGCCGCGTGACCAATCACGCCGTGGTCGCCCTCGTCGGCGACGAGATCAAACTGACCCGGTGCACGACGTGCGACACCGAGCATCCATACAAGGCTGCCCGGGTGCCGCCGCGACGCCAGACACGACTGGTCGCCGCGTTGTCGAGCGCCAGTGCTGCCGGCGCCGCGCCGGCGCTGCAAGGGCCGGCCAACGCCGAACCCGCGGCGCCTGAGGCGCCGCCCGACCCGCCCCCGGCGGTCGAGTCCGCCCAACCGTCGCTGGTCGATTCGGTCCGACGATCGCTGATCCGCGCAACGCTCGAACGACCGGAGGGCACGCCGCCACCTATCCGACAGGCGCCGGTGTTCACAATTCGGGAAACCGTCAATCGCGACGGCGGGCCGCGGCGAGCACGGCGGCCGGGCGGCAAATCCCAGGGGCAACCGAACGGTAATCGCGCCGACGGCAATGACAGACAGTTCGGCTGGGTCGGACACGGCAAGAACGGGTCACGTCCCCCACGACCACGTTCGGCCAACCGTTCGTCGAACCCGGGTCGTTCCGATCGATCCGGTCAGGGCCGGTCGCGCACCCGCGGCAAGGGCCGTTCCGGGTAGCAACCGTGCATAGTCCAGTCAGCAGACCCGGCTCGCCCGCGCGGCGGATCAGCACCGAGTACATCGATGATCGATCTCTCTGGGACCCATGGCGTGATCGTGGGGGTGTCGAACAAGCGCTCGCTGGCCTGGGCGATCGCCCAGGCGATGGATGCGGTGGGGGCGCAGCTGACGCTGTCATATGCGACGGAGCGGTTCGAGGGCAACGTGCGCAAGCTTGGCGCCACGTTGTGCCAGCCACCGTTGATGGTGCCCTGCGACGTGACCAGCGATGCGCAGGTGCGCGACCTGTGCGCGACCGTCGAGCGCGAGCGCGACGGGCTGGACTTTCTCGTGCACGCGGTGGCATTCGCATCGCGCGCGGCGCTGTCCGAACCGTTTCTCGAGACGTCACGCGAGGACTTCCTGCAATCGCTCGACATCAGCGCGTACTCCCTCCTGGCGCTGGCACGTGCAGCCGCGCCCCTGATGGACCAACGGGGCGGCGGCAGCATCCTCACGCTGACCTATTTGGGCAGCCAGCGCGTGTTCCCGAACTACAACGTGATGGGGGTGGCCAAAGCCGCGCTCGAGGCAGTCGTCCGGTATCTGGCGAGTGACCTCGGCTCACGCAACATCCGGGTCAACGCGGTCTCGGCGGGACCGATCAAGACGCTGTCCGCCGCCGGAATTCCCGGGTTCAGCCAGATTCTGCACCACTATCGCGACCGGTCACCGCTCGGTCGAACTATCGACGCCGCGGAGGTGGCCGAGACGGCCAGGTTTCTCCTGGGTCCAGGCGGTCGCGGGGTTACTGGTGAGGTGCTGGTGGTCGACGGCGGTTTCCACAGCACCGGCATGTGAGCGCGGCGGTGCGGGTGCCCCCAGCGGTGGGCCATGCCTCGAGTGTGAACGGTGGACACGAGAATGCGGCGCACGCGCGGGATGCTGCTGCGGCTGGCGATGCGCCGCACGCCGGCGCTGGTCGCTGGTCTCGTGCTGCTGGTACCGGCGACCGTGATCGCCGTTGGCGACTACGGGTGGGAGAGCTGGCTGACCGATGGGCTGGGGCTGATCGGCGGGGCCACGGGCGCCGCGCTCGTCGTGACCGGGCTCACCGGCCGGCGAGCCGACTGGATCGATCCGGACACACCGATCGACCGGGTCTGACCCCTCGTCCTGTAGCGATTTACAGACGGAGACCCGATGCCTGCCGCTTGTGTCTGGCCTTGTCCTGATACATCCGGCGGTCGGCGACGGCGAGCAGCGATTCGTACGACTGCCCGTCGGCGGGGAACATGGCGACCCCGGCGCTGATGCTCAGCGGCCGCCGGGTGCCCGGATGCGGTTCGAATCCCCGTTCGCGCACAGTCTGTTCCAGCTCGTCGCGTTTGCGCTCCGCTTCCTCCGCACTGCACTCCGAGAGAATCAAGATGAATTCGTCGCCGGCGTAGCGGGCGCAGATGTCATACGGCCGAATGGCGGCGCGCAGGATACCGGCCACGTCGCACAAGGTCCGGTCGCCCACGTGGTGACCGTAGCGGTCGTTGATCTGCTTGAAGTCGTCCAGATCGAGCAGCACGAGCGCCAACGGTGCTCGGAGCCGCTTCGCCCGTGCCAGCTCGCGCGTCAGGTGCAAGAACAAGGATCGGGTGTTGGGCAGTGAGGTCAACACATCGGTCAACGAGGCTTCCTGGGCCTGGTCGAACAGCAGTGAGTTGGCCACGACCGCCGAGAGCTGTTCCACGACGTGTTCCAGCAGCCGCTGGTGAGCCAGGGTGTAGAACCCCGGTTGCGCGTGATAGAGCGCCAGCGCGCCGATGAGCCGGTCGCCGAACTCCACGGGGTAGACCAGCGCGGACGCCAGCTCGAACGTTTCGTCGGCGGTGACACCGGCCGCCTGTGCGTCGGCGTCAGGCGAGCCGTTCAGGAGCGGGCGGCGATGCTGCGCGACCCATCCTGCGAGCCCCTGTCCAGTACGTAGGCTGAGGCTCTTGATCACGGTCGCGCCGGTGCCGGTCGCAAAACGGCACCGCAAGGCGTCCCCGTCGTCGTCCTTGAGAAACAGGGCGCAGCACGAGAAGGGCACCAGGGGCTGCAGCGTGCCGCAGAACCGTGTCATCGTGTCGGCGAGCCCGAGACTGGTACCCATCGATCGGGCGACGTCGTAGAGACGAGGGAGCTCTCGATGCGCCTCGGCGATCTGGCCGTAGGCGTCCGACGGTGTGGGGGCGTCGCTGGCCGCTCCCGCGTCGGCGCGGTCGCTGACACCGCGCTCCGCCAGTTCCCCCGTCAACGCCGGCAGCACCTCCAGGAACCGGGCGACCAGATCCGGGTCGAACGCGTGACCCGCTTCCTTACGGAGCAGTGTCCGCGCCGCGTTCGTCTCCAGGGGGTCGTGATCTGGCCGAGCGGTCGTCAGGGCCTCGTAGCACTCGACCAGACCCACGATGCGGGCGCCCAGGGGGATGTCGGTTCCGAGCAGCCCGTCCGGGTACCCCATGCCATCCCACCGCTCATGGTGACCCCGCACCACGGCCGCCAGAGGGAACGCGTCGTCGAGACCGCGGACAAGCTCGGCGCCCACCGCGGGGTGGGTCCTGATCGTGGCCGACGCCTCGATCGTCAGCGGCTCCGGCCGCGACAGGAGGTGCACCGGCACCGCCAGCTTCCCGACGTCGTGGACCAACGCCGCCAACCGGACACCCTCGATGTCGGTCGTGGGCAGGCCCGCGGCGCGGGCCAGGCCGGCCGCATAGACCTGCATCCGTGTGGCATGGTTCGGTGTGCGGCCATCCCGCGCGTCGATCGCCCGGGCCAGCGCTTCGATGCCGGCCCGATCCGTCGCGTCGCCCGAGTCGGGCTGACCGGTTCTCTGGAGTCGGGTGGGTTGCCGCACGACGCGCCACGCGCCCAGCGCGAGGCCGGCGGCTAGCAGACCGGCGCCCACCGCCCCCGGTGTGGTCAGACGCGCTAGGAGGACGAGACTGGCAAGTAGCGCGATCGCAACAAGGGGCGTGAACCGCGACCAGCCCCCCATCGCAGCGGCCCGTGTCACAAGGACGCCGGTATTCGGCCGCCGAGGCATCCGGTCAGGGCCCGCCGCGCTGGACTTCGCGCTCAGCGGGGTCGAAGGCTGCCGGTGTGCTCCTTCGGCGCGTCGTGGGTGGGTCGTGCGCGGCGTCGATCTCGACGGCCCTCGGTGCGTCGCCAACCTTGTGACATGGACCACCAGGCGTCCTACCGGTCGCTGGGTTGTGCCGCAGCGGTCGGCTCGGGTTGGTGGGGTTCCATGTGGTATTCACCGATCTTGCGATAGAGGGTGCCGCGGCTGATCTCGAGAATCTTGGCCGCCTGCTTCTTGTTCCAGGCGACCTCCTCCAGGACGAGCTGGATGTGAACCCGCTCGGCCTCGCGCAGCGACGAGAGTTGTGTTCGCGACCGTTCGACCGGTTCCACCGGATGCAGAAACTGCACGTCCTCGGCGCGGATCACGTTGCCGGGCGCCGAGACCGCGGCGCGCGAGATCGTGCTCTCGAGCTCGCGAATATTACCCGGCCAGTGGTAGGTACCCAGCAGGTCGAGCGCTCCCTGGTCAATCGACTTGCTGTCCGCCGCAAGCCCGTTCGCGTCGCAGTAGCGAACAAGTAGCCGGTGCGCGAGAAGCGGGATGTCCGAGGCTCGTTCGCGCAACGACGGCAGCCGGATCGAGAAGGCGTTGACCCGGTAGTACAGATCTTCGCGAAATCGCCCGTCCTGCACCCACTGGTCGAGGGGCCGGTTGGTGGCCGAGATCAACCGGAAGTTCACCTCAATGCTATGCCGTCCACCCAGCCGCTCCACCTTCTTGTCCTCGAGGACCCGAAGCAGCTTGGCCTGCGCCATGATCGAGAGGTCGCCGATCTCGTCGAGAAAGAGCGTGCCGTTGTGAGCCAGCTCGATCCGGCCCGGTTTCCGCTCGTGCGCGCCGGTGAACGCCCCCTTCTCGTAGCCGAACAGTTCCGACTCGAACAGGGTGTCTGGCAACGCGGCGCAATTGACCGCCTGGAATCGCCCGGCACCCCGGCGGCTGAGCTCGTGGATCATCCGCGCCACGACCTCCTTGCCTGAGCCGGTCGGTCCGAGCATCAGGACCGCGATGTCCGACTTGGCGGCCGTCCGGATCCACTCGAAGACGATCACCATCTTTTCGTCCGTGCCGATCATCTCGCGGAAGCGCTGCACGGCCGGTGACCGGTCCTCGCTGCTGACCGCCTCCTGTTGCGCCAGGAACCGATCGAGCAGGCGACAGACGGCGACGTCGCCGGGCCGCGTCGCCTCGTAGCGCGACCGCGTCCCTGGCGCCCGTCTGGCCACGCCGAACGCGACAAGCTCCCGCAGACAGTTCTCGACATCCTGCTGCAGCCGGCCGAAGCGCTGCATCAATGCCGCGACGCCAAACGCCTCGTTGGTTCTGGAGTGCAGGAAGCGGACCAGGCCGGAACGCAGCGGCGATTGGACGAGCCACTTGAAACTAGCCGGGAGGTCGAGCTCCTCACGGCGGCGGGTCGGTTGGGTGGTCGCGCTCAAATCGCCTCCTGACACGTGATCGTGCGGTCGGGGAGCCGCCCGGATGGACACACGCGTCCCGAGTACCTTCCCCTTCATTATCCGGTCCTGTCAAGGGACCGTGCTACACTTTCGCCGCACGGCGCCGGTCGGCCTCGTAGCTCCAGCAGCCGGTGTGGTCGCTCGTGCTCGCGGAGGCACCGCGTGCCCCATCGCACACCAGGCCCGTCAGGACCGACGTCCACGACTCGACATCTGAGCGGCGACCCAATCCGGTACTACCGGCCGCGCGGCAGCGCCGACGTGCGGCGACTGGTCGACGAGGGGTTCCAGGCGTTCAACGCCGGTCGTCTGTCCGAGGCATGTCATGTCTTCGCGGATAGGATGCTGGACCCGGCGAACGACACCACGATTGGGCTCACCGTGGCCGGTGCCCTGACACCGGCCGGGCTCGGGGGGTGTGTGATCGAGCTGATGGAGCGAGGGCTGGTCGATTTCATCATCAGCACCGGCGCCAACCTCTACCACGACCTGCACTATGCTTTGAACTTCACCTTGCACCGTGGCTCGCCGTTTCTCGACGACGTCGAGCTGCACAAGGACGGTGTCATCCGGATCTACGACATCCTGTTTCCGGTCCAGGTGCTGCTCGAGACCGACGCCTACGTGCGCGGTTTTCTCACCCGGCAGGCGTTCGCCGGACCGGTGTCGTCGGCCACGCTCCACTATGCGCTCGGCCAGGACCTGATGACCCGATACCCCGGGTGCGAGCTGCACTCGGTCGTCGCGAGCGCGGCGGCCGCGGGCGTGCCGATCTACACATCGTCGCCGGGTGACAGCTCGATTGGGATGAACCTCGCGGCCCACGAGTTGCTGCACGGCGGTGGCTGCACCATCGACCCCAACCGCGACGTGAACGAGGTGGCAGCGATCATCCTGGACGCCACACGGAACGGGTGCCTGATTCTGGGTGGGGGCTCGCCCAAGAACTTCTATTTGCAGGGACAGCCGACACTCTGGGAGCTGTACGGCATTCCGAAGGGCGGGTGCGAGTACTTCATCCAGATCACGACCGACCACGTCGTGTGGGGTGGGCTCTCGGGTGCCACCCCGTCCGAGGCGATCAGCTGGGGCAAGGTCAACCCCGGCATGCTGCCGGACACCGTGGTTGCCTATTGCGACTCGACGATCGCCTTTCCGATCCTCTGTGAGTATGTCGTCGGGTCCAAGCACGGGCGACGCGAGCAACGACAGCTGGTGCACCGCCGTGACGCGTTGATCGCCGAGCTGGAGCGTCAAGCGCGATCACGTCAGGCCGGTGGCGCCGACGGGGCGCCGGTCCGGTCATAGCGTGAGACCTCTCCAGAATAGCGTGGACCGGACACCGGGGACCGACATTCGGGGACGCGGCGCACCCTCGTGGAGCTGTGACCCCGTCAGCGTTCTCCGGCCTCCGGTCTCCTGTCGCCTGTCGCCGTCTGGCTCGCATACGTCGCAGGGTCGACGACGCCAGCGGCGTCGAATGCCTGACGCCGCTCACGGCACTTGCTGCATCGCCCGCAGTGCCGGTCGTCGGCCGGGCCCATGCAGGACAGGGTCAGCTCGAACGGCACCCCGAGCTCGACTCCCAGTCTGATCACCTCGGCCTTCGTGAAGTGTCCGAACGGCGAGACGATCTGGATGTCGTGGTCCAGACCGAGTGACAGCGCTTGGGCCATCGCATCGAAGAACGCCGGGGTGGCATCTGGAAACGGGTTGCCGGCCAGTGGCCCCAGCGCGATCACGCCGATCTGCCGCTGGGCACAGAGCAGTCCGACCTTGGCGAGCAGCGTGACATTGCGTCCCATCAGATAGACGTCACAGTCGGGCGTGTCGAAGGCAGGCGGCGTGCCCCGCACGGCCCAGTGGGACGGGGTGTATAGATCGCGTACGGTCGCATCGAGGCGTATCAGCGGCTCGACACGGCCCGCGAACGGCGCCGCCGCCAGCAGCCGACCGAGGACGTTCTGTTCCTGAGGCTCCCACGCCAGTCCTGCGCGCACATACACGGGGTGGACCCGGGCGTGGCGCGTCTGATGAGCGACCAGCACCGCGCTGTCCAGACCGCCCGAGCAGAGCACGGCCACCGGCCGTTCTTGACCGTCTTTCCTGGGTTTCACTACCATCTAGCAGCCCGTGGTGAAAGTCCCGCTGCATGCGATAGACGCCGCATCGCATCTCCTCGGTCGCATACTGCCGGTATTCTCCCTTGTCGTGCCGTGTGCTGACCGAGTGCGGCATCGAACACGGCGAGTCTCGGTGCAACGCGGGACGTTCAGCACCGACTACTAGCCGTCTTGTCCCAGAGCTCTGTCACCTGGTGCTCTCGGGTGGAGTGCCCCGCCCGCGGCATTGGGGCAGCACGCCCGGGACGGGACAGAGGGTCCGGAGCGCGGGAGCGTGATGACCGAGATGTTCTCAGTGACCAAGCGCATCGAGTTCTGTTACGGCCACCGGCTGCTCGATTACGACGGGGCCTGCAAGCATCCCCATGGCCACAACGCCATCGCCGAGATCGAGGTTCGCACCACGGCGCTCGACGAGCGCGCCATGGTGTGTGATTTCAGCGACATCAAGCGAGTCGTGAAGGGCTGGGTGGACCGCGAGCTGGACCACAAGATGATCCTCCGTCGCGACGACCCGCTGGTCGAGCCGCTCCGGGCGCTGGGTGAGCCGGTCTACCTGGTCGACGCCAACCCGACGGTGGAGTGTATCGCGCAGCTCATTCACCACCAGGCGAAGGCGTCCGGCCTGCCTGTAGTGCGGGTGACGGTCTGGGAAACCCCTTCATCGTACGCGACCTACAGCGAGCCGGTCGCCCGGACCGCCGCGGGCGGCGCCGACTCAGGGCCCGCGCAAGAATAACGTCCCGATGTCGACCGCCGATGCATCCCGCCTGGCGGCGTTGCTCGTCGGTCGAACCCTGCCCGTATGCTCCCTCCTCGCGCCTGGTCAGCCGGGCGCCTCAACGCCCCATCATGGGAACGTATTCTTGCGCGGACCCTGAGATTGGCGTTCAGGACGTGATCGGAGGCTGGCGAAGCCGACCAGCTGCTCCTGCCTCCTGCCTCCTGGATTCACCCCTCACAGCACCTCGATCAGGAGCTTCGACGCCGCATTCGTGCCGATCGTGATCCGGCGCTCGTCGTCGGTGCGAAGCTGCACGCTGTCGGCGGCCGGGTCTCGCGCCTCGACCTCGATCGACTCGCCAGGTTTGAGCTTGTGCTCCTCGAGGAACCGCAAGAAGTTGGCGTTCTGGTCGGCGACCCGGATCACCTTCACCGGGGTCCCTAGTGGACAGGTCAACAGCGAGTGGTACTCGTGCGACTCCACATTGCCGTCGGCCGTGGGAATCGGGTCGCCGTGCGGGTCCACCGAGGGGTGTCCGAGCATTGCGTCCATCCGTTCGATCAGCCGGTCCGAGACGACATGCTCCAGCTGCTCCGCGTCTTCGTGGACCTCGGCCCAGCTCATCCCCATGACCTCGACCAGAAACTGCTCGACCAACCGGTGCCGCCGCAGCACCAGCGCGGCGAGTTTGGTCCCGGCCGGTGACAGCCGGACACCGAGATAGGGCTCGTACTGAACCAACCCCGACTCGGCGAGCGCCTTGACCATCGTGGTCGCCGTTCCCGGGGCAACCCGCACCGCCGTCGCCAGCTGTCCTATCGGCACCAGCCCATTCTCGTTGCGTGTCGCCTCGGCCTGATAGAGCGCCTTCAGGTAGTTCTCGACGGTGCTGGATGGGAGCATTGGTGGCACCTCCGCGGTTGACTTTTCTAGGCTACTCATTCTATATTTTGAGTTGCCGAAACGGAACTGTCAATGACTCAAATGCGAAATCGAGTAGATCCCCAAACCCGATCATGGTCACGTCGCGCGTGGCTCCGTTTGGCGGGGCTCGGATCGTTGACGGGTGGCGTCGCCCTGGCCTCGCAGGGCTCGGCGGCCGGCCAGCTGGATGTGGTGTCCGCGTCCGCGCTGGACCACCTCGGCAATGCCATGGGGCCGGTGGGTCGGGTGTCCACCGAATTTTTCGACCCGACCCGGTTCCTGCGCACCTGGAACTTCTCGGATCTGCCGGCCGAGGAGCGTGCGCGGTTCTATCGCGAGACTCCGAAGTCGGACGGCACAACGCTTCGCGAATACCAGATATTCGCGGTCGACCGGGAGATCGAGATCGCGCCCGGCGTGTTCTTCCCGGCGTGGACCTACAACGGGCAGGTGCCGGGCCCGACGATCCGGGCCACGGTGGGCGACCATATGCGGATCACGTTCGTCAACCAGGGGTCGCACCCGCACACGCTGCATTTTCATGGCTGGCATCCTCCCGGGATGGACGGCTCGCTCCCAGCGCATCAGGTGATGCCCGGGGAGAGCTTTCTGTACGAGTTCGACGCGGAGCCGTTCGGTCTGCATCTCTATCACTGTCACGCCAACCCGCTGAAACGGCATATCCACAAGGGGCTCTACGGCGCCTTCATCGTCGACCCGCCGTCGGACGTCTCGCGACCGCCGGCCGACGAGCTGGTGATGGTGCTGAACGGGTTCGACACCAACTTCGACGCCGACAACGAGGTGTATGCCGCCAACACCGTCGCCAGCTTCTACATGCAGGAGCCGATTCGCGTGCAGGTCGGTCAGCTCGTGCGGATGTATGTGGTCAACCTGACGGAGTTCGATCTGATCAACAGCCTGCACCTGCACGGGATGTTCTTCGACGTCTTTCGAACCGGCACGTCGCTGACCTCGTCCGAGTCGACCGACACCATCATGTTGTGTCAGGGCGAGCGGGCGATTCTCGAGACCACCTTCCGCTATCCGGGCGACTTCATGTTCCACGGCCATCAGAGCGAGTTCGCCGAGCTGGGGTGGATGGGGCTGTTCAGGGCCGAGGGGAACCGTGACACCTAGCCACGAGCATGGTCGCGACGGTGGGGCCGGTCGGGTCGGTCGTCCCAGAGGCGCCACGCTCTGGGCGCTGGCGGCGCTCCCGCTCGTGTTGCTCGGCGGGCTGCTCGGGGTCCTGTTCTGGACCGGTCCCCTCGACGCGGTGCGGGGCGAGGCGTATCCCCCGGTCGAGGAGCTGGTGTTTCAACGGGTCGAGCTCGGTCCAGAGGGCATCGTGGCGACCGTACTCAACGACGGGCCGGACCCGGTGACGATCGCCCAGGTCCAGGTGGACGAGGCGTACTGGTCGTTCACCGCGGAGCCCGGCACCACGCTGGCGCATCTGGCTCGGACCACTCTGACGATCCCGTACCCGTGGGTCGAGGGAGACGCGCACGCGCTGCGGCTCGTGACCTCGACCGGTGTCACGTTCGACCACGAGATCGCGGTGGCTGTCGAGACCCCGACTCCGGATGCCAGATTCTTCGGCGTCTTCACGCTGATTGGTCTCTATGTGGGTGTCATTCCGGTGGCGATCGGCCTGTTGTGGCTGCCGCTCGTCTCGCGCACCGGGCGGACCGGCCTCGATTTTCTGCTCGCGCTGACGATCGGATTGCTGTTGTTCCTGTTCATCGAGGCGGGGCACGACGGCCTCGAGGCGGCCGCACTTGCGCCGAGCTCGTTCCAGGGTGTGGCGTTGTTCGTGTTCGGCGCGCTGGCAGCCTTCGTCGGCCTCGAGATGGTTGGCGGGTGGTTGCGCGCGCGGCGGCGAGACACCGGGGCGTCGGAGGAGCGCGGCTGGATCCTGGCGCAGATGGTGGCGACCGGCATCGGTCTGCACAACTTCGGCGAGGGACTGGCGATCGGGGCAGCCTTCGCGCTCGGCGAGGCGACGCTCGGGACGGTGTTGATCGTCGGCTTCATGTTGCACAACACGACCGAGGGACTGGCGATCGTGGCACCGCTGGCGAGGGAACCGGTGCGTGTGCGCCGGCTCCTGCGTCTGGGCGTGTTGGGTGGCGCGCCGACGATCGTCGGCGCCTGGGTGGGTGGATTCGTCTATTCGCCGATCTGGTCGGTGCTGTTCCTGGCACTGGGCGCTGGTGCCATCGCGCAGGTGGTGGTGCAGCTGACTCGGCAGGTGGTGGGCGAGGAGTCGGTCGCCGCGTACATGACGACGCCGTCGGTCGCGGGTGGGCTGTTCACCGGTGTCGCCGTGATGTACATGACGGGACTCATCGTCGGATGAGAGCAAGGGCTCTCCAAGGAGACAGGAGACAGGAGGCAGGAGACAGGAGAAAGCCGGAGGGCTTCGCCGCGTTCTTCAGCAGCCTGCTCAAGAGCTAGAGGTCGGGAATATGTCGGCAATGCACTATCGACAGCAAGCTGGACGGACCCCGCGGTGGGGTGGCGCCGGCGGCGCGGCGGCCGGGGTGCTGCTGGCGGCCGTCGCGGTCGTCGGTCTGTCCATTCTGCTACCGTTGACCGTCAGCACCCGCGCGGCGGTCCGGGAGATCCGGCTCGTGACGCGGGACATGGCGTTCTATCTCGAGGGTGGCACGGTGCCCAATCCAACGATCCGGCTCCACGCCGGCGAGGAAGTGCGGTTCATCCTGCGGAACCTCGACCCCGGTATCGCGCACAATCTCGCTATCGAGGGGTGGGAGCTCGAGACGGCGTATCTCGATGCCGACGCCTCGGCGACCTTGCGTGTGCACGTACCGGAGCAGCCGGGCCGCCAGACCTACCTCTGTGTGCCACACCGTGAGATGATGCACGGGGTCATCGAAGTGGTGGCGGGTGACTGACGGTAGAAGTCAGAAGGCAGAAGGCAGAAGGTAAAATGGAACCTGTCGGCTACGCCGGCAGTGAGAAACGCCCGTCCTCAGTGTCCGCGTCTCCAGGTCCAACGGGTTACCGCTGGCAATCAGAATGACACAGACAGATGTGTCGTAGGCGCTCGGCCAGTGTTTGCCGACCGCTTCAGGCGAATCCGATCGGCCGCGTGCCTTCGTCGGCCGTTCCGGAGTCCTCCTGACTTCTGACTCCTGGCTTCTCGAGTAGATGGATCTAGACACAACCCACTGGTCAGGGGAAGGTGCGTTCACGCAAACGCTGATCGACTCGTTCCAGCGTCTGGATCAGGTGGCCTGCCTGCGTGTCGAGGATGTGCCGTCGTCCCGGTCGGACGTCGAGTACAACTTCATCAGTAACGAGCTGTTTGTCCGATTCCGTACGCGGGATCGCGCTGTGCGCTCCAGAATCCTGGGGCTGCTGCCGGTCACGCGGACGGTCACCGAGCCGGTGATGACCGTTACCGATCTCGAGCACGCGTTGTCCGAGCTCGAGGAGGTCGGACCGCCCGACTACGCCGACGAGGGCATGCTCCAGTATCTTCGCACCGAACGCATCGTGCCCCCGTATCAGACCCGCGGATACAAGCTTGTGGAGCTCGTCCGGATTTACGAGGCCGGCGTTGCCCCACGCCGGACGGAAGATGATGGCTGAGGTGGCGGAGGTGCGCCGACGGGTGCTTGCCATGATCGAGCGGGCCCGACAGGATGCCGCGGAGCGCCGTGTCCGGGCCGATGTAACCGAGGTGCTCGCCCGACGGTTCCTCCAGGAGACCGCCACGCCGGTCGTGCGCCAGGTGCTCTCGGTGCTCAAAGCCGAGAGGCTCTCGTACCGCCTCTCGACACCGGCCGGGTCGGTGCGGCTGATGTCCGAGACGCACCACGAGGACTTCATCGACCTCGCCGTGGACACGACCCAGGACCCGGTCACCATCATGACCACGGTCAGCCACGTGCGCGGGCAACGGGTGTCGACCACCGAGCGGCCGCTGGCCGACGGCGTGGAGCTCGACCAGTTGACCGAGGAGCACGTGCTCGCGTTCCTGCTCGCTGCGCTGCCGGTGTTCGTGGCACGGTGAGGCGCGAAGGAGACAGGAGCCAGGAGACAGGAGACAACCTGAGGGCTTCGCCACCATTCGGCTAGTCGTCGACGGACTCGCGCAGGATGCGCGTCAGGGGCCACTCGTCGGGGACGACCACGTGGTCAAGACTCACGTCGGATGGAGCCGATCACCCGCTCGCCGAACACATCTGCCACGGAGAGCGCGGCGCCGTCAGAACCTGCTGGACGCCGAGTCCGGCAACGCGCCGGGTGAAGAACGGGTCGTAGAGCCTGTCTCGGTCCCGCAGCTGGGAACGAGGCGCTGACTTCCGGGGACAGGCCTCGACGATGTGCTGCGCGGTCCACTCGGCACAAGGATCATCCGTGACAGTGAAACGCACGATACGTTGGCGGTCGTGCCGCAGGACGATGAAGACGAACAGCACGCTGAAGGTGGCCGTCGGCACCGTGCAGAAATCGACGGACACAGATCGGAGACGTGATGGTTGCGAAAGCTGCGCCACGTCTGCGAGGGTGGCGTTCGGTGTCGCACCAGGTGCGTGGACACGGCGGCCTGGGACATCGAGATGCCAAGCTGCACCAGCTCGCCATGTACGCGGGGCGGAGGCGACGCCGGCCGCATGCAGCGGGACTTTCACCGCGGGCGGCGAGGGTAGCGCCATGCCGCCGTTGAGCGATGCTACCACGCACCGGGCGTGGGAACCGCCGCGCCGAGTGAGTCGTATCTGGAGATGAAGGAGATGTGGCGATGAACTGTGCACTCTGCGAGCGAAAGATCAGCGACGACTCGGCGTATTGCGCTTACTGTGGTGCGGCACAGCGCGGCGAGGACGTCGGGACAACGCGTCCCAGACGGCTCGAGCGCTCGGTCACCGACCGTCAGATTGCTGGTGTGTGCGGAGGGCTCGGTGTCTATATGGGGCTCGATTCAACGCTGGTGCGAATCCTCTGGATCGTGCTGAGCATCATTCCCGGTGCCATCCTGTTCGGGGTGGTGGCGTATCTGGCCGCCTGGTTGCTCATCCCCGAGGTCACGATCGACAGCGCGGCAGCCACCACACGGCGCCGACTTACCCGCTCGCGGACCGACACGAAGCTGGCCGGCGTCTGCGGCGGCCTGGCTGAGTATTTCGAGGTGGACTCCACACCGGTCCGTCTGATGTGGAGTGTGCTGACCATCTTCCCGGGCGCGATCATCTGCGGCGTGATCGCCTATGTGGTGGCGTGGTTGGTGATGCCCGCCGCCGCACTGACGCCGGAAGCCACGGCCTCGCCGTCCCCGCCGGTGCCGCCCGCGACTGACGACCAGGCGGCGGAACAGACCACGTAGGGCCGCCCGTAGGTCTGCTCCTGGCTATAGCCCAAAGCCCATAGCCGACGAGGGCGAGCAGAGGTTACTCGTCCTCGTCCACGCGCCTCGCCCCGCGGGTATTCACCGTCCCCGCATAGGTATCGCTGTCGAGACCGGCAACCTCGCGGAACCGTGCCGCCATGCAGGCGGCGAGGCTCGCCGCCTGATCGTCGGACGACGCAAAGGCAAACACCGAGGGACCCGACCCAGACAGCGAGCACCCGAGCGCGCCAGCCTCGAGCGCCGTCTGTTTCACGTCGGCGAACCCGGGCACGAGCGGTGCGCGGATCGGCTCGACGAGGTCGTCGCTGATCGCCCGGCCTAACAGCTCGAGGTCCCCGCGGTGCAACGCCGTGACCAGCGCGCCGAGCTGACCGAGGTTGGCGACCGCCTGGGCGATCTCGAACCGACACTCGGTAACGAGCCGGCGTGCCTCAGCGGTCATCACCGAGACATGCGGGTGCACCACGGCCACCCGCAACGCGTCGGGCACCGGCAGCGACAGCATCTCCATCGGGGTATAACTGCGGATCAGAATGATCCCGCCCGCCACACACGCGGCGACGTTGTCGGCGTGCCCGCCACCCGACACGGCCCGTTCCCCTTCGAGGGCGCAGGCAATCAGTTCGTCCCGATCGAACACGCCCCCGAGGAGCTCGCTGACCGCGAGGGCCCCACCGACGCTGCTGGCGGCCGAGCTGCCGAGCCCGCTCGCGAGCGGCATTCGCTTGTCGAGCCACACCCGGACCCCAGGCGGCCGGCTGTCGGTCTTCCGTGCGTCGAAGGCCCGGAGTGCCGCGGTGGCGGTAATCCCGACCACATTTCGGGTGGGATCGGTTGTGAGCCGGCCCGTGTCACCCCGGACCTCGACGATCTCGACACCCGGAGTCTCCGACCACTCCGCCTCGACGTAGTCACCGGGCTGTTCGACGGCGAGACCCAGCACATCGAACCCCGGACCGAGATTCGAGAGGGTGGCTGGGGCATACACACGGACGCGCGCAATCATGGACATGGATTCCTGGGACTTGGAATTGGGGATCGGGGACGGGGGTCGTGGGCCGCGGACTGGGGACGGATAACGATGACTGCACGCAACTCCGTTAACGGACCCTGGACATGAGACGTGGCGCCCGACGGGCGCCCACCGCCTTGCTCCTGACTCCTGCCTCCTGACTTCTGTCTCCTCGGGACTTGACCGTTAGTCCGCCGGCCCACGCGCGGTCCGCGCCGCGCTCTCGAGATCCTCGAGCCCGGACACCCCACCATGAATCGGCAGAATCGTGTCCACCCGGAGCCCCCGGTCTTCGATGTTCCGCAGCAGCACTTCTGCGAACGGCGCCTCCCGCGAGGTCGGCGAGTAGGCATCCGCTTCGATCAGGATACGCTCCCGCGGCAGATACGCCATCAGGATCCCGTCGCAGTGCGGATCGTCCCCGATGCGGTATATCTGCAGCGTGCGGCGACCGTCGGTCAGCTCGTACGTCTCGTCCCCGGTCACGGTCTCGATGGTGAGCGGCTGCGGGTTCCGGGCGAGCGCATCCTGCACAATCGAGTGCTGTCTCGCCACGATGTCCTGGAAGAACGAGCGGTTCAGCTCATGGGTGACCACGGTCAACCCCTCCGACACGACTGTGCGGATACCAGCCGAGTGGTCGAAGTGGTGGTGAGTGTTGATGACGTACTGCAACGGCTTGTCCGGTTGCAGCTCGCGTACGCGTGCGAGCACCGCCAGCGTGCGTGCCTCGCTGTAGGGCGCCTCGACCAGCACCAGATACTCTTCGAACTCAACCAGCACGCTGTGGTGCGATTGCCCGGTAAGATACCAGACCCCGCTGGCGACCTCCTCCACCTCCACGGTGACGGTGGCCACTGATGGCGCCGCCGACCGCGCGTCCGCCGGCGCCGTCAGATCGTCGAGCGGACCGTTCGGGTTCGTGCTTACCCGGTACTCCGAGACCCGGAAGCGGTCGAGGTTGGTCGTATAGCTGCGCGGGAGCGTCAGCCGGGTCTGAAACCCGCCCAGCCCGCCGGTCTCGGCATAGTCTTCGAAGAATGTCTCGATGGCGACATCCCCCAGGTTGGGGTGATATGCCGAGGACATCACCTTGCTCGGCAGCCCGGTCTCGCCGTCGACGAAGAGCGTGAACCAGGTTCCATTGGCTGCGGCGACGTCGACGACTTGCTGCCCCTCCTCCTCGCGCAGGTTGCTCACGGTCGAGGTCTCGTCGAGCGCCAGCAGCACGATGCCGATCGGGTTGAAATACATCTCGGCCCAGCGACCAGCCGCGACCCGTTCGGGGGCACGCACGGTGTGCTCGCCCTGCGCGTCATATGCCACGTCTCCGTCCAGACCGTAGATTTGCCGCACGCCGTACACGGGACTGCCTGTGAGAAATGTCGAGGTCCGGTCCTGACGCAGTCGCCAGCGCTTGTTCGCGAAGTCGATCTGCAGCCGGTAGTTCTCGACTTCGTAATACGGTAGATCCGCGCGCGGGCTCTTGTTCTGCCCGAGTCGATAGGTCCGCCCCTGACCCTCGATCACCAATGTCGTCGTCTCACGCACGGCGCGCAGGCTCCCGATCGCCTCGGCCGCATCCTCGACGAGCTGCAGCTCAGGCGTCGCCGCCCCGCCGCAGCCGACGAACAGGAGGGACGACACGAACAGACAGCGCTGCCACCTTCTCATGACCTCTCACTCCTTTCGGCGGGCGATCGAGACCACGACCACCCCGGTGTCACGGCGGTCAGAACCCGCTGTGGAACGGGTCCTGGTGCGCGGCCCGTCTCGCAGCCCGTGGTGAAGGTCCCGCTGCATGCGGCTGGCGCTGCATCCGCCCTGCCTGCGTCGTTCCTCGGTCGAATTCTGCCGGTCTGCTTCCTCGTCTCGCCTTGCAGGGGCCCGGCGCGGCGTCGATCTCGACCACCCTCGGTGCAACGCACGACTTTCACCACGGACTGCGAGGGCGAGTCATCACCGCTCACCGGGCGGGGCTGCTCGGTCGACGAGGCACGTCAGCGGCATGTTGGCACCCCGTGTCGGAGACCTGCCCCACGCGACGGAGGTCGACCTGCCGTCTCTCCGGCGCATTCTGTCGCAAAGCGCGACAGGGTGCAACCATGTCGTGTAAAACGCAACCGAACGCAGACCGGCTCACCCGCAGCGGTCGTATCTCCCTGTGTATCAACGAGAAACCGACAGTCCGTCCCGTCTGAGATCCAGCAGAAATGGGTGGCAGCGAAGTGAGCCAGTGTGCGAGAATGCAGCCTCGATGTCTGCTTCCTGGGTATATTGGGTCGGCCTCGCGATACTGCTGGGCGGTATGGTCTATCTCTGGCTGCGGGACCGGAGGCTCCGCGCCAGGGTCAGCGGTCTGGCGAACGAGATCGAGCAGCGCACCGCCGAGCTCACAGAGGCGCAGCAGACGCTGAACCGTCTGGAGGGCCTGGACGCCCTCACCTCGCTGGCGAACCACAGTTCCTTCCAGGAGTTCCTCCGTGGGGAGTGGCGGCGCGCGCTGCGCGAGGCCTCGTCGATCAGCGTCCTGATGATCGACATCGACCACTTCAGCGAGTACAACGACCGGTTCGGACACCAGACCGGCGACGAGTGCCTCATGAAGATCGGTCGCAAGATCAAGGAGAACGTGCGCCGGCCCGGCGACCTGGTGGCCCGCTACGCCGGCAAGGTGTTCGCGGTGGTGATGTCGCGCACCGACCAGCAGGGCGCCTACCGGGTGGCCCACCAGATCTGCGCCGCGATTGAGGGGCTCGCGATCGAGCACCCCGAATCTGACGTCTCGCCGTGCGTGACGGTGAGCATCGGCGTCGTCACCTCGACACCCGCTATCGACTCGAATTGGGAAGAGCTCGGGCTGGTGACGGAGGCCAAGGCGGCACTGGCGCAGGCCAAGAAGGCGGGTCGCAACCGTGTCGGCACCGTTGAGACTGAGCAGCCGGCGACGGGCACGAGCTAGCGGTTCCAGGGATAGCTCAACGGTTGCACCGCCACTAGCGCGTCACAGACTGTGGGCTTCGCCCCGGCCCAACTCCTCGCAGGCTGACCTTTTTCAGGAGCCTGCTCACCACGACAGTTTCCGTTCATCGAGTCTCGCAGCCCGTGGTGAAAGCCCCGCTGCATTCGACGGGCGCTGCATCCTGTCTGACAGCGTTGCTTCTCGGTCGAATACTGCCGGTATGCTCCCTCGTCGCGCCTTGTCAGTCGGGCGCATCGCCCGTCTCGGTGCGACACGGCGATTCACCACGGACTGCTAGCCACCGCGTAGCGGGGCTGTGAGAAAAGCCCCCTAGCGATCCTGCGCCGACCGTCGTCTGGGCGATGTGAGGCGCAACCTCGCTAGAGCAGTCCCAGCTGTAGCTTCGCCGCCTCGGTCATCTTGCTCATGTCCCACGTCGGTTCCCATACCACATCGACCCAGGCGTCGCTGACACCGGGCACCGCCCTCGCTTTGGCCTTGACCTCGGCCGGAAGGGACTGGGCCGCGGGACAGCCGGGCGAGGTCAGCGTCATGCGGATCCCCACCAATCCATCGGCGTTCACGTCGATGTCGTAGATGAGCCCCATCTCGTAGATGTTGACCGGGATCTCCGGGTCGTAGACCGTCGACAGCGCCTCGATCAGCTTCGGCTTGAGCTCGAGCGTCTTGAGCGGGTCCGGTTCGACCGGGTCGTGGGTCGTCTCGGCGGGCGGGGCCGGCGGCGGCGTCGGCGGGATCGCGCGGGGCGGCTCCACACGTGGCGGTGTCATCTCGGCGGCTGGCGGCGGGATCGCTTCCGATGCCGCGGCGTCACTTGAGACCGGCGTCTTCGGGTCGGCAGGCTCGGGTGGTGCGTTGAAGTTGAAGATACTCATGTGTCACTCCGTTGAGACGGCCTCGTGGCTGTCGTCGACCGCTGCGCGCAGCGTATGCCAGGCCAGGATGGCACACTTGACCCGGGCCGGGTAGTCGCGGACGCCGGCGAAGACGTTCAGCTTGCCGAGCGCGGGATCGTCGGCTGGAGCGGTCTGGTCGGTCACCAGCCGATGAAAACGATCGAACAACGCCCGCGCTTCGACGAGCGTCTTCCCCTTGATGCCCTCGGTCATCAGCGAGGCCGAGGCCTGGGAAATGGCGCAACCCGAGCCCTGGAACCGCACATCGGTCACCACCCCGTCGTCGACCTTGACCGCAATCGACAGTCGGTCGCCGCAGAGCGGGTTGTGGCCGTCGGCCTGGAGATCGGCGTCCTCGAGCGGCCCGAAGTTGCGCGGGCTCCGGTTGTGGTCGAGGATGACCTCCTGATACAGCTCTCGTAGGTCAGACATGTCGTTCAGACTTTGGGCCTTGGGCTGTGGTGAATGACGCCAAATCACGAGCGGTGGCGCTTACCGGCATCTTGGTCGTTCGCAGCCTCAACTGAGCGCCCACAGCCTATAGGAGGGATGCGCTGCAGGGCGTCCAGGTAGCCCGCTACCCGAAGATCCCACGCACCTTCGTCAGCGTCGCCACTAGCTGATCGATCTCCTCGACCGTGTTGTACATCGCCAGCGACGCACGGGCGGTGGCGGGCACGCCAAACCGGTCCATCACCGGCTGTGTGCAGTGGTGCCCGGTGCGGATGGCGACACCCTCGGTATCGACGATCGTGCCGATGTCGTGGGCGTGAACGCCGTCGAGAACGAACGACAGGATGCTCGCCTTCTTCCGGGCCGTGCCGATCAACCGCAGCCCTGGCACCCCCAACAGCGCATCGGTGGCGTAGTCGAGCAACCGCCGCTCATGATCGGCGATCGCCTCGAACCCCACGCCCTGGATGAAATCGACCGCCGCACCCAGCCCGATGGCGCCGGCAATGTGTGGCGTGCCCGCCTCGAACTTGTGCGGCACCTTGTTGTAGGTTGTGTGCTCGAAGGTCACGGAGCTGATCATGTCACCGCCGCCCTGGTAGGGCGGCATCGCCTCGAGCCAGCGGCGCTGCCCGTAGAGCGCGCCGATGCCGGTCGGGCCATACAGCTTGTGCCCCGTGACCACGTAGAAATCGCACCCGATCGCCTGCACGTCGACCGCCATGTGATACGCCGCCTGGGAACCGTCGATCAGCACCGGAATGTTCTGGGCGTGGGCGAGCTCGACCACCTGCCGCACCGGGTTAATGGTCCCGAGCGAGTTCGACATATGGACGATCGACACCAGCTTCGTCCGGGGCCCGAGCATTGACGCGAGCTCGTCGATCATCAGCTCGCCGGCGTCGGTGATCGGCACGACCCGCAGCCGGGCTCCCTTCTCCTCGCACAGCATCTGCCACGGCACGATGTTCGAGTGGTGCTCCATCGTCGAGATCACCACGTCGTCCCCCTCGCCGACCTGCCAGCGGCCGAACGTTTGCGCCACCAGATTGATCCCCTCGGTCGCGTTGCGGGTGAAGATGATCTCGGCTGGTTCGGCCGCGTTGAGAAACGCCGCGACCTTGGCACGCGCGCCCTCGTAGGCCTGGGTGGCGTTCTGGCTCAGTTGGTACACACCTCGATGGATGTTCGCATTCTCCGCAGCGTAGTACCGCGACAGGGTGTCGAGCACCGGCTGCGGTTTCTGGGTGGTGGCAGCGTTGTCGAGGTAGACGAGCGGCTTGCCGCCGATCGTCCGCGCAAGGAGCGGGAACGCCTCGCGGATCCGCCGCACGTCGAGCGTCTGGCTGGCGGGCGACTGAGCCGTCTGCGCAACGCTGGTCATCGGCATCCCCTGGGACGTGAGGTGAAGCACGACTCGCGAAGCCCCCCGGCTTCTCTTGCCTCCTGTCTCCTGCCGCCTGTCTCCTGTAGAGCCCTCATCCCCCCACCGGCAGCCATTCGAGCAGCAGCGCATCGAGCTGCGTGCGAATCGCCTCAACCTTGATGTGCCCGAGCAGGTCGGACGCGAACGCGTGGGTGAGCAGCTGCCGGGCCTGGTCCCGTGACAGGCCGCGCGACCGCAGATAGAACAGCGCGTCCTGATCGAGCTGACCCACCGTGGCGCCGTGCGTGCACTTCACGTCGTTGGCGAAGATCTCGAGTTGTGGCTTGGTCGTGATCTGGGCATCCTCGGACAGCAGCAACGTCTTGTTCGACTGCTTCGCATTGGTCTTCTGCGCATCGAGCCGGACGATGATCTTGCCGTTGAACACGGCCCGGCTCCGCCCGCCGAGGATCCCCTTGTAGAGCTCGTGGCTGTCACAGTGCGGCTGCGCATGGTCGATCGTCGTCTGGTTGTCGACCAGCTGCCGCTCCTTCGCCAGATACAATCCGTTCAGCGTGCACTCGCCGCCCTCGCCAGCGAAGACCAGGCGCGCCTCGTTGCGCACGATCGCGCCGCCCAGCGTGATGATGTGCGACGAGAAGTTGCTGGAGCGGCCGAGGGCTGCGTGGAGGCTACCGATACGGAACCCCGCTGCTGCCTCCCGCACCAGGGTGTAGTAATCGACAACCGCATAGTCGCCGACCGAAATCTCGGTGACCGTGTTGTTCAAATACGGCGTCTCGCCGTCGCCGGCATGACTTTCGACCACCCGGACCTGGCTGTTGGCGCCGGCCACCACGAGCACCCTGGGCTGGCTCAGGACCGGCTCAGCGCCGCTCCTCGTGACGAAGAGGAGATGGATCGGCGTGTCCACCACGACCCCGGACGCGACTTCGACAACGGCGCCGTCACACAGGAACGCAGTGTTGAGCGCGGTGAACGCGTGGCTCTCGATGCGCGCGAGGCGTCCGAGGTGCACGGCAACCGCCGCCGCATCTTCATGGGCCAGGACGGTGGCGAGACTCCGGATGCGGACCCCCGCGGGCACCCCGTCGGTCGTCGACAGCGCAGGTGCAAACGTCCCGTTCACGAACACCAGCTCCGGGCCACCGAGCCGGGTCAGGTGCAGGGCGTCGAGGTCGGCCCGGGTGTAGTCGATGCCCGTTGGCGGTGCCACGAAAGGCGTCTCGGCGATCGGGGCGACGTTGGTGAAGCGCCATTCCTCGAGCCGTGTGGTAGGGAACCCGAGACGATCGAAGCAACTGAACGCGTCGTCGCGCAGTGACGCGAGCGCATCGGGGAGCGTGGTCTGCTGCGTGAATCGGGCGAACTGCGCGGCGTAGCTGTGCGGGCTGGTGGCGACCTGAGTCATCGGTGTTCCCCGCAGCTAGACGTGCTTGCCCGGTGAGAATGTGTACGCGTCGGTCACATTCCGCCGGCACGGTACGGTGCGCCCCCGCGTAGCGGGGCGGTGAGAAAGGCTTTGTCTAGCGATGCGGAACCGTGCTGCCATGTCAGACGCTCTCGACCGTTTGAGGCGGCGCTTCGCTAGACGCGGCCGCTGGCGCGCTCTCGATCCAGCCGTAGCCCTTCTCCTCGAGCTCGAGGGCCAGCTCCTTGCCGCCCGACTTCACGATCCGGCCGTCCGAGAGCACGTGGACGAAGTCGGGAACGATGTAGTTCAACAGCCGCTGGTAGTGCGTGACCACCACCATCGCGCGGTCCGGGCTCCGCATCGCGTTCACACCGGCGGCGACGGTCTTCAGCGCGTCGATGTCGAGCCCGGAATCGGTCTCGTCGAGAATCGCCAGCGACGGCTCGAGCACCGCCATCTGGAAGATCTCGTTGCGCTTCTTCTCGCCCCCGGAGAACCCCGCGTTGACCGGCCGGTCCATGAGACTGTCGTCTATCCCCAGCAGCTTCATCCGCTCACGGGCCAGGGTCAAGAAGTCGATGGCGTCGAGCACCGGCTCGCCGCGGTGCTTGCGTACCTCGTTCAGCGCCGCCTTCAACAGGTAGGCGTTGTTGACGCCCGGGATCTCGACCGGATACTGGAAGGCGAGAAACAGCCCTTCGCGCGCCCGCTCCTCCGGTTCCAGCGCCAACAGGTCCTGTCCTTTGAAGGTCACGGAGCCGGCGGTCACCACGAACTCGTCGCGGCCAGCCAGCACGCCGGCCAGCGTGCTCTTGCCGGAGCCGTTGGGCCCCATGATGGCGTGGACCTCGCCGGCGTTCACCGTCAGGTCGATGCCGTTCAGAATCTGGCGGTTGCCCACCTTGGCGTGCAGATTGCGAACTACGAGCATGATGTTCTCTCTCGTTTTCTTCTCTCTCGTCCAAAGAAGTCAGCAGTCAGAAGGACACCGGAGGGCTTCGCCAGCTTCAATCTGTCGCAGGGGAATGCTCTACCCGGCAACGCTGAACCGGATGACGGCGTCAGCCATCCTGCGTGCTTCTGACTTCTACCTTCTGACTTCCTCGTTTCTTTATCCGACGCTCCCTTCGAGGCTGATGCCGAGCAGCTTCTGCGCCTCGACGGCGAACTCCATCGGGAGCTCGCGGAACACTTCCTTGCAGAACCCGTTGACGATCAGGTTGACGGCGTCCTCGGGCGACAGTCCGCGCTGGCGACAGTAGAAGATCTGGTCCTCGCCGATCTTCGAGGTCGACGCCTCGTGCTCCACCTGGGCGGACGAGTTCTTCACCTCGAGATAGGGGAACGTGTGCGCGCCGCAGCGGTCGCCGATGAGCAGCGAGTCGCACTGCGAGAAGTTCCGGGCACCGTGCGCGTTCTTCCCGATGCGCACGAGCCCGCGGTAGGTGTTCTGCCCGAACCCGGCGGAAATCCCTTTCGACACGATGGTGCTGCGGGTGTTCTTGCCCAGGTGCAGCATCTTCGTCCCGGTGTCCGCCTGCTGGTGGTTGTTGGTGACCGCCACCGAGTAGAACTCGCCGACGGAGTTGTCGCCCTGGAGAATGCAGCTCGGATACTTCCAGGTGATCGCCGAGCCGGTCTCGACCTGGGTCCAGGTGAGCTTCGCGTTGGTGAACGCCTTGCCCCGCTTGGTCACGAAGTTGTAGATGCCGCCCTTGCCGTCCTTGTCGCCCGGGTACCAGTTCTGCACCGTCGAGTACTTGATGGTGGCGTAGTCGAGCGCCACGAGCTCGACCACGGCGGCGTGCAGCTGATTCTCATCCCGCTGGGGCGCGGTGCACCCCTCCAGATAGCTGACCTCAGCCCCCTCGTCGGCAATGAGCAGCGTGCGCTCGAACTGGCCGGTGTTGGCGGCGTTGATCCGGAAGTAGGTCGACAGCTCCATCGGGCACTTCACCCCTTTGGGGATGTAGGCGAAGGACCCGTCGCTGAACACCGCGGCGTTGAGCGCCGCGAAGAAGTTGTCCGAGTAGGGCACCACCGAGCCCAGGTACTGCCGGACGAGATCCCCATGCTCGCGCACCGCCTCGGAGAACGAGCAAAAGATGATGCCGAGTTTCGCCAGCGTGTGCTTGAACGTCGTGCCGACCGAGACGCTGTCGAACACCGCGTCGACGGCCACACCCGAGAGCCGTTTCTGCTCGTCGAGCGAGATCCCCAGCTTGTCGAAAGTCGCCCGGATCTCCGGGTCCACCTCGTCCATGCTGTCCAGCTGTGCCTGCTTCTTGGGGGCCGAGTAGTAGCTGATCTCCTGGTAGTCGATCGGGGTGTAGCGGACGTTGTGCCACGTCGGCTCGGTCATGGTGGACCAGACCCGAAAGGCCTTGAGACGCCACTCGAGGAGCCACTCCGGTTCTTCTTTTTTGGACGAGATCAGCCGGATGACGTCCTCGTTCAGCCCCTTGGGAATGGTCTCGGTCTCGACCTCGGTGACGAACCCGTATTTGTACTCCTGGTTGGCAAGTTCTTCGATGGTCTGGGTTGCTGTGCTCATTGATGCTCCTGCATTCCGTGTCACCAGAGGGCGGTACTGTCGTCCCCGGACCTCCGCGACAAGACCTGTTCTTATTCCCGACCAGTTCGGTCGTATATAAACATATCACGTAGGGCCGCTGCGGCCAAGCATCACAGCGCCCCCAGCAGCGTGTCTTCCGAGTCCACGAAACCGCGGGTCGGAGACTGGGGACACGGGATGCTGGGTGGGGAGGCGCCCCGATCTTCGAGCGCCGTCGATCCCGATTCCAGATCCCGGCAGCATCGGATCACCCAGCCGGCGCGGGCTGCAAGAGGCTGATCGCCATCCCCACGACGACGACGGAGACGGTCCCGACCACGTTGTACCAGATGAAAGAGATGTCGGTCGTGACCTCCACGAGGCCCACCACCACCATGCCCGCCAGCAGGCCCCAGAACGCCCCGTTCGCGGTCGCACGGCGCGCGGCAATCGCCAACACGAACACCCCGAGCAACGACCCGTAGAAGTACGAGCCTACCCGGTTCACGACCTCGATCAGCGACCCGAGGTTGGCGGCGTAGAGCGCGAACACCATGGCGAAGATGCCCCAGAAGGCGGTCGACAGCTTGGACACCAACAGATAGTGCCGGTCGCTGGCCCCCGGTTTCAGGTGCCGGCGGTAGAAGTCGATGACGGTCGTCGCCGACAGCGCGTTGAGCTCCGCTGCGATGCTCGACATCGCCGCAGCGAGCACGGCGGCGATCAGCAGCCCGACCAGTCCGATCGGGAGCCGGGTTGTGATGAAGGTAGGGAAGACATAGTTGACGTCGTCGTAGGCGGTGTCTCCGCTGACCTCCTGGACCAGCCTGACCGCGCTGCGCCGGATGTCGGCGACCCGCTGCTGGCTCGCGGTGAAGGTGGCTCGGGTGTCCGTCATCCCGGCGACGTTCCCGTTTCGCCGCGCGGCCATCATCCGGTGTGCGGCCTCCCGCCGCTGCTCGAACGCTTGGTGGAACTGCGTCTCCAGGCCCGCGTACTCGGTCGCCCGGGTGCCCGCCCGGACCTGGCTCTCGTGTACCGCGTTGAACAGCATCGGCGGCTCGTTGAAGAGATAGAAGGTGAACACGAGCACCCCGGTCAGCAGAATGAGCGCCTGCAGCGGGATCTTCGAGAACGCGCTCATCAGCAGCGCCCGGCGCCCGGCGTCGACCGACTGGGCCGTCAGATACCGCTGCACCTGGCTCTGGTCACACCCGAAATAGCCGAGCATGAGGAACAGCCCTCCCAGCAGACCGGACCAGAAGGTGTAGGTCTCAGTCAGGTCGAGACTGAAGTCGATTGTCGTCAGCCGTCCAGTCGAGCCGGCCACGTGTAACACTTCGCCCAACCCGACCCCGGTGGGCAACCCCAGGATCAGGAAGGCCACCGTCGCCAAGACCCCGCCGATGATGACCACCATCTGCTTCACGTCGGTCCAGGTGACCGCCTGCACGCCGCCGAACATGGTGTAGAGGGTGGTCGGCACGCCGATCGCGAGCGCCGTGAACACCAGGCTCCATCCGAGGACGATCGACAGCACCACCGCGGGCGCCGAGACAATCACGCCCACGGCGAGCCCGCGGGAGACCAGGAACAGGAGGCCGGCGAGCGCCCGTGTCTTCTGGTCGAACCGCCGCTCCAGATACTCGTAGGCGGTGAACACCTTGGCCCGGTAGAAGAACGGGACCAACGTGACCGACAGGATGATCATCGCGACCGGCAGCCCGAAGTAGAACTGCACGAACCGCATCCCGTCCTTGTAGCCCTGCCCGGTCGTGCCGACCAGCGTGATGGCGCTCATCTGCGTCGCCATGACCGACAACCCGACCGCCCACCACGGCAGCGAGCGCCGCGCGAGAAAATACCCCTCGATGGCGTCGGTGTCCTGCGAGCGTTTCAACCCGTCGTAGATCACCCAGGTGAGGTAGCCGACGACGATTGCCCAGTCGATGGGATGCATGGGGGGCGAGGGGCTCCTAGGAGGCAGACGTCAGAAGGCAGAAGTCGGAAGACAACCGGTTGGCCTTCCCGCCTGCAATGTGTCAGGGGCCTTCCTGATGCTGGCGAAGCCTTGCAGTTCCATTCTGACTTCTACCTTCTGACGTCTGTCCGTGCTTACCCGGAGAAATACCGGGAGAAGAACCACAGGGCGGCAAGCACGACCACTTCGATCACGACCACTGCCGCGTAGGTGGACGAGAAGCTCGCGTCGCCCCTGGTGTCGATGATGCGCTGCGACCCTGAGGGCCCGCCGGTCGGCTGTGTCATGTCGTCCGGCAGTATACCGTCCTGGAACCGGCGTACAATGAGCGGTCCGCGAAACCGCGACCCGCCACGACGCATCCAAGACAGTGAGGATGCTCAAGGAGTCAGGAGTCAGAGCTCAGGAGAAGCCGGAGGGCTTCGCCAACGACTGGTCCAGGTGCGGGGCGCTCCCTACAGAGAACGGCCGTTGATACTGGCGTCCACGAACCCTGCCCTGGGATGACGACGGAAAACACCGCGAACCGACCGGCAATCACCCGGGTCTCGGGTGGCCGGATCGCCGCCGGCGTCGTCGGCCTCGTGGCCCTGGTCCTGCTCGGCCGCCAGCTCGGCGGACTGCTGCCACGGTTCGCCGAGTGGGTCGATGGGCTGGGGTTCTGGGGCCCGGCGGTGTTCATCGCCGGGTACGTCGTGACGACGATTGCGTTCGTCCCCGGCGCGGTGATGACGCTGGCGGCCGGCGCGGTCTTCGGGCTGGCCAAGGCCACCGTCTACGTCCTGACCGGCGCGACGATCGGCTCGGCGGTCGCTTTCCTCATCTCCCGTCACCTGGCGCGAGAGGCGATCGCGGCGCGGGTTGCCGGGAACCCGCGGTTCGCCGCCATCGACCGGGCCGTCGGCGCGCACGGTTTCAAGATGGTGCTGCTGATGCGACTGTCGCCGGTCTTCCCCTACAACCTGCTGAACTATTCGCTGGGGCTGACCACCGTGCGCTTCACCGATTACGCGCTCGCCTCGATCGGCATGCTCCCGGGGACGCTGCTCTACGCCTACTACGGCGTCCTGGCCGGCGATGTGGCGCGGCTGGCAGGGGGGACCGCCGTCGAGCGCGGCTCGGCCTACTATGCGGTGCTGGTCCTCGGGCTGATCGCGACCATCGCGGTCTCCACCCTGGTCACCCGCGCCGCCCGCCGGGCGCTCCGCGACGCGAGCGGCGGCGAGGACGGGCTCTAGCAGCCCGTGGTGAAAGTCCCGCTGCATTCGGCTGGCGCTGCATCCGACCTGCCTGCGTTGTTCCTCGGTCGAATACTGCCGGTATGCTCCCTCGTCTCGCCTTGCCAGGCCGGCGCTTCGCCACCCTCGGTGCGACGCACGACTTTCACCACGGACTGCTAGGAGAGGTGGGATCCTCAAGGAGTCAGAAGTCAGAAGCAAGCCGGAGGGCTTCGCCAGCGTTCGGTTCAGGGCCGGCCCATCCCGGCGATCGGGGTGTCGACGCGGAGAACGCGGTCCGGATGCCGGCGCTGCGTCCGTCGGACATCCGGCATCGGGGGGTTGCAACAGCGTCCTGGCACCGATAGAATTGCGCGGGTGTCAGTGAGCTTGTGAAATAATGCACGTACGGGGTGTCGCGTCCTCGAGACCTCCCCCCGCCGCGTTGTCCTTGAATCCCGCTTACGTCCCGACCGCGCTACGGTCCCCAAGGCTCGGTCGGTTCCCGGGTGGTTCCAGAAAGGAGTCACGATTTTGGAGAACGTGACCACCGCCGAACAGATTGCGCACGCCGAACACGGGCACGAAGAGCACACGCTGAGCTTCCTGCAGAGCTACGTCTTCTCTCAGGACCACAAGGTGATCGGCATTCAGTACGCCATCACCGCCATGCTATTCCTGCTGTTCGGCTTTAGCCTGATGATGGTCATGCGGTGGAACCTGGCCTTCCCAGGTGCGCCGATCCCGGTCATCGGCAACTTCCTGGGCCAGGCGAACGCCCCGGGCGGCATCATGCTGCCGGAGTTCTACAACCAGCTGGGCGCGATGCACGGCACGATCATGGTCTTCCTCGGGGTCGTGCCGCTGGCGGTCGGCGGGTTCGGCAACTTCGTGCTGCCGTTGCAGATCGGGGCGCCTGACATGGCGTTTCCCAAGCTGAATATGTTCAGCTACTGGGCGTTCTTCCTGGGCGGCGTGGTCATGCTCGCCAGCTTCTTCGCGCCGGGCGGCGCCGCCAACTCTGGCTGGACCTCCTACGCGCCGCTGTCGGTCATCGCGACGCAAGGTCAGACCTGGTGGCTGGTCGGGATGGTTTTCCTGATTACCTCGTCCCTGCTCGGTGCGATCAACTTCATCGTCACGACGATCCAGCTCCGCGCCCCGGGGCTCGGCTTCATGCGGCTCCCGTTCTTCGTGTGGGCGCAGCTGGTCACCGCGTTCCTGCTGCTGCTGGCGTTCCCACCGCTCGAGGCGGCCGCCGTGCTGCAGCTCATGGACCGGCTGGCCGGCACCAGTTTCTTCATGCCCGCCGGGCTGGTGACGACAGCGGGGGTTCCGCTCGAGTACAGCGGCGGTGGCAGCCCGCTGCTCTGGCAGCATCTCTTCTGGTTCCTCGCCCACCCCGAGGTTTACGTGCTGATCCTGCCGGCGATGGGCATCGTGGCCGAGATCATCGCCAATAACACGCGGAGGCCGCTCTGGGGCTACGGGGCGATGGTCGGCTCGCTGGTCTTCCTCGGCTTCATGTCGTTCGTCGTCTGGGCCCACCACATGTTCATGACCGGTATGGGCACCACGATGAGCGCGTTCTTCCAGACGACCACGATGATCATCTCGATACCATCGGTGGTCATCCTCTCGGCGCTGTTCATCTCGCTCTACGGCGGGTCGATCCGGTACCCCGTCTCGATGCTGTTCGCGCTCGCCTTTCTGCCGATGTTCGGGATCGGCGGGCTGACCGGCCTGCCACTCGGTCTGTCGGCCCCGGATCTGCACTTCCACGACACCTACTACGTCATCGGGCATTTCCACTACGTCGTGGCGCCCGGCACGATCCTGGCACTGTTTGCCGGCATCTATCACTGGTATCCAAAGGCGACCGGCCGCGTGATGAACGAACTGCTCGGCAGGATCCACTTCTGGGGCTCGTTCATCGCCATGAACGTCGTCTTCATGCCGATGTTCATCATAGGATTGGCCGGCGTCAACCGGCGGCTCTACGACGGCGGGATGCAGTACGCGCACGCGCAGGACGTGATCGGGTGGAATGTCGTCAGTTCCTACGGCGCCTGGACACTCGGGTTCTTCCAGATCTTCTTCATCTTCAACTTCTTCTGGAGCATCCGACACGGCAAGCAGGTGGACGACAACCCCTGGAAGGCAACCACGCTCGAGTGGCAGGCCCCCTCGCCGCCGCCGCACGGGAACTTCACCACGCCGCCGGAGGCGCGCCGCGGGCCGTACGAGTACAGCGTGCCCGGCGCGTCGACCGACTTCACCATGCAAGGCCAGGCGTCAGGTCCGGACCCGGAACCCGCGAAGGTGTAACCCGCGATGGACATCCCCTATACCGTAGCCGAACGGCCCGATACCGGCCTGAACAACGTCAAGCTCGGAATCTGGCTGTTCCTGGCCTCCGAGGTCATGCTGTTCGGCGGCCTGTTCTCGAGCTACATCCTGTTGCGAGTGGGCGCCACAGAATGGCCGGTTGGCTCCACCCTCTTGAACGTCCCGATCGGCACGTTCAACACGGCCGTCCTGATCATTTCGAGCATCACGATGGTGATGGCGCATGCCTCCCTCAAGCTCGACGAATTCGGCAAATACAAGACCTACATGGGATTGACCATTCTCCTGGCGCTCACGTTCCTGGCCGTGAAGGGATACGAGTACTGGGAGAAGGTCTCGAACGACCACTTGCCGGCTGAGAGCACCTACCTGGCGATTTACTGGACGCTGACGGGGCTGCACGGTCTGCACATCATCGGCGGGATCATCGTGAACTCGTATTTCTGGGGTCCCGGGAGCGCGATGTGGCGCACCAAGCGGGAACAGTTCATCAACCGCGTCGAAGCCGCCGGTCTGTACTGGCACTTCGTCGACCTGGTGTGGATCTTCCTGTTTCCGGTGCTGTATCTGCTGTAGAGAGAAGATGCTCGAGGAGTCAGTCCGCCTTCGCCAAGGCTGCGGCGAGACCTCGCCGCAGTTCACGGGGAGCAGCGGACCGCGAACGAAGGCGGGGAGGCGTCATGAGCGGTAGCATTGAAGAAGTCAAGAAACATGTCGCGGCCTACCAGAAGGTTGGTGTGACACTCCTGGTCCTGACCGGCGTCACCGTGGCGGCGTCCTACCTGCCGACCGCGGTGCCACTGGCGATCGTGATCGCCCTGATCATCGCCACGACGAAAGGCTCGCTGGTGGCGAGCATCTTCATGCATCTCCGCAACGAGCGGAAGGCGATCTACTGGGCGCTGGCGATGACAGTGCTCTTCTGGGTGTTCCTCATGTTTCTGCCGCTGCTCGGGCAGTTGGACCACATCGGTGTGCCGAAGACGCTATCAAACGCCAACGCGCCGGCGATGCACGCCGACGAGGAACACTGATGTCGCTGCGCGCCTTTCACCTGCTGTTCATCATCGCGTCGATCACGTTGTCGCTGATGATGGCGGTGTGGGGCGGGGTGACCTACGGCACCGACCGCGGCACGGTCTGGCACCTTGTCACCGTCATCGGCGCGTTGCTGACCGCCGGTCTGCTCGCGGTCTATGTCGTGAAGTTCGTTCGCAAAACTCGCGAAATCGGGTGGAGCTAATAGCCCGCTGCTGAGAACCGAGACAAGAACGATGGCACATCGATACATACGGACGGTCCTGTCGGTCGTGGCGCTGACACTCGCGGCCCCACGGGTGTCGTGGGCGTGCCCGGTCTGTTTCGGGGACCCGAACTCCCCGATGGCGCTCGGCGCGAGCTGGGGCATCCTGTTGCTGCTCGGGATCACCGCAGGTGTGCTCAGCGCCTTCGCCGGATTCTTTCTGTATCTGATGAAGCGATCACGCATGGCGCTTGACGGCGAGCGGATCGGGCTGTCTCGGTCGCCGCAGGCCCGCTAGGAGACGTTGAGAATGCTTGAGCTACTCGGACTGCCGCCGCAGGCCTCGGCGCATGCCGCCCAGATCGACGACATGATCGTGATGCTGCACTGGTTGATGCTGGTGCTGTTCGTGGGGTGGATCATCTTCTTCGTCTACACCCTGATCCGCTTCCGCGCGTCGGTACACCCGAAGGCCGACTACCAGGGCGTCACGAGCCACACGTCGAGCTATCTCGACGTGGTGGTGGTCGTCGTCGAGGCGGTCATCCTGCTTGCGTTTGCCATCCCGGCCTGGGCCGTGCGTGTCAACGCGCTCCCACCGGAAGAGGGCGCCACGGTCGTCCACGTCATCGCGAAGCAGTTCGAATGGCACGTGGTGTATCCGGGACCCGACGGTCGGTTCGGCCGTCGCGACGCCAGTCTGATCACCTCGACCAACGCGATCGGTCTCGACCGGAGCGACCCCAACGGCGCCGACGACATTCACAGCCTCGCCTATCTGAACCTGCCCGTGGACACCCCGGTCATCGTGTATCTGACGACCATGGACGTCATCCACAGCTTCGGCATCACCTCGATGCGGGTGAAGCAGGACGCCATCCCGGGGATGGAGATTCCGGTCTGGTGGGAACCGACGATGGTGGGCGACTACGAGATCAACTGCTCGCAGCTGTGTGGCCTGGGTCACTACCGCATGCGCGGGTTCGTGACGATCATGACTCAGGCGGACTACCAGGCGTTCCTCGCGGAAGAGGGCGCAAAGCTGTCCGCCGACTAGCGAGGCTCCGCCTCGCTAGTCGCGCTTTTCTCACAGCCCCGCTACGTCCCGGCTGCCGGCATTGCTCCGCGGTCGACGTCTGCCGGTTTGCTCCCGCGTCGGGCCGTGTCCTGGCCGGACGCGACGTCCTTCAGGACGGGTCTCGGTGCGACGCCGGACTGTCACCACGAACTGCCAGCATGGGGTCGCTGTGTTTTCGAGCAAGGGTCGGAGCGTGTCGCGTGTGGAGCACCCAGGGGTCTTCTTCTCGGACGATCCGCCCGGACGCGCCGGGTGTCCTCCCCGTGGCAGACAGATCGATCGACCGCGTGCGATCCGACTCTGATGTCGAGACTGGCAGGCACCGATACCTGATCTATCAGGATGAACACGCCCCCAGCCTTGACACATCACGAACCCGAACGTCGGGACGCGACCCGCTCGCCGGTCGTCGCGACTGGCCGGATGACCTGGACCGACGCCCAAGGCGCCGCCCGATCGGCCAACATCCGCATCGAGAACATGAGCGAGGTCGGCGCGCTGGTTGAGTGCCTCTCGACCAGGGAGATCCCGCTGCACCGCCTCGTCAGCCTCTCGCTCTCCGCGCGTGCCCGTGAGCGGAAGGAGCTCCCGAACGCCTTGCGCCGTCGAGACGTCCAGGCGGTGATCCATCGGGTCGAAACACCGGCCGACCCCCACCAGCCGACGCGACGCTACGCGCTGCGTCTGCTCGTGTCACCAAAATAAGGATCCGGGTTCCAAACCTGGCCACCTGCAGACACACGTGGGCTTCGTCGACGGCCGACTGTGACGTGGAGTTCCCCGCGGCGGCCGCTTCACCACGACCATCACCGCCACCGCACGCGACCGACACCACCAGCATGACCCGTAATTGTGTACCGCCTTCGGTCCATGGGCGGTACACAATTACGAGACAAGGACGTACGGAATCAACCTTGTGGCCCATCTGCTGGCGGTAGCGGTCGCGCAGATGCGCACGTCCTGTACTTGCACTGTTTACCGGGACAGCTTAGCCGACCCGGCAAACAGGTACCACGATCAAAAGCACCGACCGCAGTCGGCTCATTGCTGCGCGCGCTCCAGCTCCTCGCGGATGATTTTGTCGAACACCTCGAACGGCGCGGCGCCCATCACCGCGCGGCCGTTGATGAACACGGTCGGCGTCGAGGACACACCGTACTGCTGACCCGCCGTCAGGTCCGCGTTGACCTGCTCGGCAAAGCGGCCGCTGTCCAGACAGGCATCGAAGGCGGCCTGGTCCATGCCGAGCGCACCCGCATGCCGCTTCAGGTCATCGACCCCCAACTCGCTCTGCCGTGAGAACATCGTGTCGTGCAGCTCCCAGAACTTCCCCTGCTGGTTGGCGCAATTGCCGGCCTCGGCCGCCTTGAACGCCTGCGCATGGTTCGGCAGCGGGTAGTCCTTGAACACCAGCCGGATGTCGCTGCCGTATGCCGTCTTCAGCTGCTCGAGCGTGGCGGTCAATCGCTGACAGAAGGGACACTGGAAGTCTGAGAACTCGATGATCTCGACCGACGCACCGGCCGGACCGAACACCGGGTCGTCGGCGTCGACCTCGATGACGGTGCGCGGCGGCTCGAGGGTGATCTGCACATCGCCGGCATCCGCCCGCAGTTCGTTCATGAAGGCGTGCAGCGCCTGTGTCGGGCGCTGCTGATCGAGAAACATCCGGATCTCTGACCTCATGTCGTCCAACGTACGCCCGCCGAACGAGTTCTGGTTCTGCCCGTAGAGCAGAGCGATGTCCTCGTCGGTGACCGGTAGGGTTCTCGACGGAAGCTCCTGCGCCAGCAGCGCGTCGCGCGAGATGCCACGCGCCACCGCCTCGCGATCCACGAGAATGTCGCCGATCACGATGTCGAGCGTTTGCCGTCGAGTGTCGTAGAGATCCTGGAGCATCCGGATCCGGGCCGACGGGTCGTTCTTCCGCCACGCCTCATCCAGGTCCGCCATCGTGACCGGCCGGTCGCCGACCCGCCCCACTACCTCGCTGCCGGACTGGGCACACGCCGGAGCCACGGTGAAGACCGCCGAGAGCGCCAAGACGCCGCAGACGGCGCCGATGCGTTGGAACATGTGGATCACCTTTCTCGGCGTAGGAGGCAGGAGACAGGAGGAACGCGGCGAACGCACGCCCCAACTGTGCTCGCCTAGCCCGGCTCGCTGGCGAAGAAATCACTCTATCACGATACGAGTGGGAGGCTGCGTCACCCTCCTCTTCTCCCGCCTCCTGCCTCCGATCTCCTCGTATAATCCGTTCTCCCCCATGCCGACCCATCGGATCTGCGCGCGGCGACCCCACGCAGGCACCCAGACGCCGGTCGAGCTGGTCACGGCCAGCGACCGAGTGGCGGAATTCCTGGAGGACGCGGCGCACTATCCGGGCGGTCACGCGCCGGCGGTCGTCTTCCCGCGGGACGAGGCCCAGCTCGCGTCGGTACTCCGGGAGGCTGCCGCCGTCCTGCCGGTCGGCGCACAGTCGTCGCTGACCGGCGGCGCCACCCCGAGGGGCGAGGTGGTACTGAGCCTGTTGAAGCTCACCCTCATCGCCGAGCCGGCCCCAACCCACATCACCGTCCAGCCAGGTGTCACGCTGACGAGCCTGCGAGACACGCTGACGGATGCTGGAAAAGCCTACCCGCCAGCGCCCACCTTCGAGGGCGCGACCATTGGCGGCATCGTCTCGACGAACGCTGCCGGCGCCACGACCTTCAAATACGGGACCACGCGCGACTGGGTCCGGAGTCTCACCATCATGCTGGCGTGTGGCGAATTGCTGGACCTGGAGCGCGGTCAGGTGCGTGCCGCTGACGGCCGCTTCGAGATCGAGACGTCGGACGGCACGATCACCGTTCCGATCCCGACCTATCAGATGCCCGATGTGCCGAAGCGCTCGGCCGGATATCACGCGGCCCCCGAGATGGATCTGATCGACCTGTTTATCGGGTCGGAGGGGACCCTGGGCGTCGTGACGTCGGTCGCGCTGGACATTCTGCCGCGCCATCCGGACATCTGTCTCGTCCTGGTCGCGCTCGACGACGAGCCCCGGGCGGTCAGGGTCGCCTCGAGGCTGCGTGACGCATCGGTCGAGACGAGACGCGCCAGCATGCCCAACGGGCTCGACGTCGTCGCCATCGAGTACATGGACCGGCGGTGTCTCGAGCTGCTGCGCGAGGACGGGGCCGACCGACGGTCGCGGGTCACGGTACCGGACACGGCGGGCGTCGTGCTGCTGGCGCAGGTCGAGCTGCAGCCCGGAACGACCGCGGCACAGGTCCACCAGGAGGTCGGCCTCGCCGCCTCGGCCGAGGCCCCCGACACGCCGATCGTGCGGTTGTGCCGTCTGCTCGACGCCGAAGGGCTGCTCGAGACGACGGAGCTGGTCGCGCCGGGCGACCGCACACGCGCCGCGGAGCTGTTGGCGTTCCGTGAGGCGGTGCCCGAAACGGTGAACCGCCGGGTCGGTATCGCCAAACGCACGGTCGATGACACAATCGAGAAAACCGCCGCCGACATGATCGTGCCCTACCCCCGGTTCGCCGACAGCCTCAGCCTGTTCCGCGACGCGTTCGAGTCGCGCGGACTCGATTACGCGATCTGGGGTCATATCTCGGACGCGAACCTGCACCCGAACCTGCTTCCGCGGACCGCGCACGAGGTGCGTCTCGGCCAGGACGCGATCCTCGCATGCGGCCAAGAGATCATCCGGATGGGCGGTTGTCCGTTGGCCGAGCATGGGGTCGGCCGGAACCCGACCAAGCAGGCCTTGCTGCGGCAGCTCTACGGCGACACCGGGATCGAGCAGATGCGCGCGGTCAAGCGCGCACTCGACCCGGAGGGGAAGCTGGCGCCGGGGGTGCTGTTTCCGGTGACGCCGGAGACGGGCCGGGAGACACCATGAACGCCCGGTTCCTGGCGCATTGGCTGACGACTGCGGCCGCCCTGGGGGTCACCGCGTGGATCCTGCCTGGCGTACGGGTCGACTCGTTTGCGGCGCTTGCGGTCTCGGCGCTGGTCCTCGGCTTCGTCAACGCCATCGTTCGACCGGTGCTCGTGCTGTTGACGCTCCCGTTCACCGTGCTGACGCTCGGTCTCTTCTACGTCATCGTGAACGGCGTCGCCTTCGGCCTCGCGGCCTTCCTGGTGCCCGGGTTCAGCGTCGCGTCGTTCTTCACGGCAGTGCTGGGCGCGTTCGTCGTCGGCGTCATCTCCTGGTTCATCGGTATCTTCAGCGGCCGACGGGGCAAGACAGCCGCGCGCTCCGCTGTGGTCGAGGTGCACCGCCACCACGACGGGCGGTGGGGGACATGAACGCTCGCGGTCCTGGATGGGCCGCGAGAACCGTCGTGGCCACGCATCCCGCACGTTGTCGAGGGCTGAGGGTGGCTGTCGCCATCATCTGCTGCGCGCTGGTCTTCCTCGCGCTGCCCACGCGCGGGTGGGCGCAGGAACCGGGCTCGCTCGAGGTGGCGGGCGGCTACAGTTTTCTCGGTGACAGCGAGCTGGTCGACGGATTTGGCCTCGGCTGGTTCGCCGAGGGCGGGTGGCGAACCACGCGCTGGTTGAGTCTGAGTGCCGAGGTGAGCCGGCATCGCCGCACACAGGACGTCGGCTTTATCGACGTCGAGGTGACGTTCCAAACGTTGCTGGCCGGCCCCCGGTTCTGGTGGCCGACGCCGCGGTTCACCCCGTTCGTGCACATCCTGACCGGGGCCACCCGGCTCGACGTCGTCGCCCGTACAGCGATCCCGGTCGACGCAGCCGGTGACGACGCCGCGACCCACCCCACGCTGCAGGTCGGTGGCGGCATCGAGGTGCCGATCGCGGACCGTCTCGCCCTGCGAGTTGGGGTGGACTACCGGCGCGTGTTCACCAATGCCGGCCTCAACGAGTCGCGGTTCGCGACCGGCGCAGTCTACCGGTTCGGCCGCTGACGCGGCACGCGGACGACGTCCCCGGGGCCCCTCTCACCCCGTCGGCAGCGTCACGACGCGCTCCGCTCAGGGCAGGCAGGACGCGATCATTGAGTCAAGTCTTGGTCGAGTTTGTTTCGCTCTCAGCACGACAGCGTCCGTTCAAGGAGTCTGGCCCCCGCGTAGCGGGCCTGTGAGAAATGCTCGGTCAGCGCGAGCGAGGCGGAGCCTCGTTAGAGCTGGAGCCGTGCCAGGAGATCGGCGAGGTGCCGCAGCCGATACGCGCCGTCCTCCGGGTTGTGATACCCGATGGCCCGCTCCGCCGGTGACAGTGCCGCGTCGTCCTTCATCGGCTCGTACTGGTGTCCCTCGTGCCATTCATTGAACGAGGTAATGTGCACCAGGAAGAAGCCGTTGTCGACGTTGCCCAGCCAGGGATGGGTCTGGAGCAGCAGATTCGACTGCAGCGATTCCTCCGTGCGTCGCTCGGCGAGCACCCGCGCCGTCTCGCGGTCCGCGGCCCGTGACCACGTCAGGTCTGCCGTGTGCGGGAGAAACGGTCGCGGGCTGTAGCAGGACCCGGGCTCCACAACACGGCGTTCGATCTCGTCCAGACCCGGGTTGATCGGAAACGAGAACACCATGCCGACACGCGACGCCACCAGGGCATGGTCGAGCCACCGGTCCGGCGTCTCGGCCGGGTCGTAGACCGAGATCCCGTCCAACCCGGCCGCGGCGACCCGTTCGGCGTCCCACGTATCCGACAGCAGCGTCAGGTGGTCGAAGTCGCCGACCACCATCTCGCGCAGCCGGTCCGTTGCTCGCCGCCAGTCGCTATCCGGCACATAGTCGGGCAGCGCCTGAACCACTCCATGGCAGTCCTCGATTCGCTGCGGCAGGGTCGTGTTGAACAGCTTGAACACCGGCCCCTGCGACCCGTCGTCGCGTTCGTGGAAGAAGAAGCAGTCCCACCGCCGCCCTTCGCCGTATTGTTGTAGGAGATACAGGACGTCGTCTGGAAACCGCGAGACGCGGTCCTGGCTGTAAGGCTCGAGATGAAACGTGACGTGAATGTCGTGGTCCGCCATCACGTCCATGATGAGCGGCACCGCGCGGTCCGAGAAGCTGCCCTGCCCCCACCAGCTCATGTTGATGACGCCGACCCCCGACGCGGCGATCCAGCGGGCGTGCTGCTCGACGACCGCCCGTGACCGGGAATCGTAGGCCCCGAGCAGCGGCATCGCGTTGGCGGCGAGGTCGACCGGGGGCACCCGGTCCCACTGCGTCCAGTGACGGAACGGGTCGGCGGCGTACCAGGGATAGTAGTCGAAGACGAAATGACGCCGGGGGTCGCGAAACCGGGCGCGTAGCAGGTCACCGAAGGGACGCCACGGGAACGGTTCGTTGCCGGTCGCCGTACGCCCGGCCAGACCGAGTGGCGACGGATACGCACCCCCACGCGCGGCAAGACCGGCCGACCCGCCGGCGGCCAGACAGGCGGTGAGAAAGTCCCGTCTCGTCACGTGCATGAGAGTCGGCTGGCGCACGTCGCTCGAGCCCGGTCCTTCCCCCGACACAGTGCACGAGTGCCCCGGCGGCCCTGCAGGGCCGTGCTGCCGTGACACGGGACGAGGCGGGGCGCGCACTAATGCGACCCGAACGGAAACGCGGTGAGCCAGGCGCGGGTGTGGACGAGGTCGTCGGTGCGTAGCGTGTCCGGGTTATAGCCACGCTCGGCGCCAAGATAGTAGCCGAGCAGCTGAAACGCAATGGCCGCCAGCGGTGGCATCAGCATCTCCCCGAGCGGCTCGGGCACCGCGATGACGAAGGTGGCGTCCGGCGCGATGGCCTCGTCGCCTTCGACGACCAGCGCCAGGCTGGGTGATCGTGCGGCTCGAGCGGTACGGACGACATCATGCAGCCGCGCGTACGCCTTGCCGGGCGGCGCGATCACGACGGTCGAGACCTCGTCGGACAGCAGGGGAATCGCGTTGTGGGTGTACTCGGCCGGCCGATACACCTTGCAGAGCAGACTGCTTTCTTCCTCGACCTTCAGCGCACCTTCGCAGGCGGAAAACCAGTTCGGTCCGCCGCCGACCACCATCAGCGCGCGCTGGTCCTTCAAGGCGTTCGCGATCTGCGAGACGTTCAGGTCCTCTTCCTGGAGAAACTGGGCGGCAGCGTCCGGCAGCTGCCCGATGGCGTGGCCGAGCTCGTCGGCGTCGTGGGCGCTGAGTGTCCCGGTTGCCACGCCCACCTCCAGCGCCAGCAGATAGAGCAACAAAAGCCGGGTCGTCAGCACCGACACGTCCGGGCCGCACCGCTGGCCGGTCGGGAAACAGATGCTCTCGTCACACAGCTCCTCGAGGACGCTGCCCTGGGTGTTGGTCAGCTTGACGTAGAGCGTGC
>JADFPE010000001.1:0-18840 GCA_022562495.1 Acidobacteriota bacterium | reverse complement strand
CGCGACGGTCAGTACGCCGAGGTCGGCCGCATGTCGGGCGGCGTCGAGCGTCTCGATGCTGGCACCGGTTGCCGACTGCAGGATGAGCGCGGTCGGCTCGTGCACTTGGGCCCAGTAGTTGGTGAACTCTAGGGACTCGTGACACTCGGTGGTCCATCCGGTCCACTGGCGACACACGAACGACCCGAACTGCGCGCCGTGAAACGCCGAGCCGCATCCGGTGAAGACGAGATGTCGGATACCTTGCTCGATGAGACGGTGGGCCAACGCCGCCAGCTCGGAACGCAGCTCGAGCACGTGGCGCATCAGGTCGGGCTGACTCCGCACGTCCTCGATCAGGAGATAGGGATGATGCTGGCGGATGTCGTCGGTCCCGCGGATGCGGGCCCACAACGGCACCCGCGCGAGCTCGGCCTCCAGCCAGGCAGGCATCGGGTCCTCGGGTGTTGGCGCCGCTCCTGCCGGATTCCGTTCGAGCAGCTCGCGGGCCCACAACGGCAATTTGTTCGTCATCCGCCAGTGTGGCGCGCCTGCAGCGACAGACCCGGACGCCGCCGGTCGAGACATCTCCAACAGGGTGACATCGTGACACGTGAAGCAAGTCTTCGTGACCGCGGAGATGTCCAGCAGCCCGCGTCGCGGGGCTCTGAGAAAAGCTCCTGCTCGCGCGGCGGCGCCGGACTGTCACCACGGGCTGCTCGGAGGCGCGTCTTCGCCCCACATCTCAGAATACTACGAGCGCAGGCTCGCGGCCCGTGGCCGGTCCGCAGCGCGGCGTGCATCCGGCTCCTCATCCCTGCCGTTGTCTCTCAGGACTAAGTGGCCCCGGTCACAGATACGGCCGCATTCGGCCGCCGATGCATCCCGTCCCACGGCATTGCTCGTCGGTCGAACCCTGCCGGTATGCTCCCTCCTCGCGCCTCGTGGGACGGGCGCCTCGACGCCCTCGGTGCGTGGCCGTACTCATGACCGGGACCGCGAAGCCGACCGGTGACCCTGTTACAATTCACCCATCCACCGCGTTCGGGTTCGACGACGGGATGGGGGCGCCCGTCGCCATGAGAAAGAATAGAGTTCATAAACGGGTCAGCCTCCACACCGAAGTCTGGAAGGGGGAGGACGGCATCTTCACGCGCGGCAACGAACGGCTGGCCGACCTCAGCGTGGGTGGCGCGTTCATCCAGGGCGCCGGCACGACGATCGGCAGCAGCCTGAACCTCCGCTTCAGGCTGCCCGGCAGCGACGACTTCATCACCGCCACCGCCATAGGCCGGAACACACGCGACGGCGGTCTCGGTGTCCAGTTTCTCGATCTGTCGCCGGAGAACCTGAAGCGACTGGCGGCGTTCGTCGACGAGAACTCGTGACCTCTCCAGCCCGTGGCGAAGGTCCAGCGTCGCACCGAGGCCCGTCGTGAGTGATGCCGCGATCGGCCATCGCGCGGCGCGGCGAGGGAGCACATCGAGCACTTGTGACTGAGGAGCAACGTCGCCAGGCAGGATGTCCCGCCCGGGACAGCGGTCGTGCATTTCAGAGACGGGACACGAGTCAGCCGGTCCGCTCCGCCCCCACCTACCCTGCCTCCAGTCCCCTCGGCAGTTTGACCCGGTTCCGGCGCGATCCCCTGGATCTGCTGATGAGCGGGTTCCGGGAGCTCGGCGACGTCGTGCACTTCCGGCTGTTCACGCGCGATCTCGTGCTCGTCGCCCACCCGAACGATGTGCGCTGGGTGTTACAGGAGCACACGAGCAACTACAACAAGCGGACGCGCGGCTTCGAGGTACTCCGGGCGTTTCTCCGCCAGGGGTTGCTCACCAGTGAGGGCGACCACTGGCTGCGGCAGCGCCGGATCGCGCAACCGGCGTTTCATCGGACCCGGATCGCCGGGTTCGGGGACGCGATGACGCAGGCTGCCGGCGAGCTGGTCGACCGCTGGCTGTGCGGGTCGGCACCCGCCGTGGTCGACGTCACGGCAGCGATGATGCGTCTCACGTTGCGCATCGTCGGCGAGGCGCTGCTCAGTACCGATGTCAGCCACGAGGCGGACCGCGTCGGGCAGGCCCTCAACATCACGCTGCGGCGGGCCAACGCCGCGATCTATCAGATCGTCCCGCTGCCCGGGTGGTGGCCGACCCCGGCACGCCGGCGGCTCCGCGCTGCGATGCGAACCCTGGACGACGTCATCTTCGAGATCATCGCCGAGCGGCGAGCGAGCGATTCGGAACCGGACGACCTGCTGTCGATGCTGATGCGGGCGCGAGACGAAGACACGGGTGAAGGGATGAGCGACGCGCAGCTGCGCGACGAGGTGATGACGGTGTTTCTCGCCGGCCAGGAGACGACGGCCCTCGCGCTCGGCTGGACCTGGTATCTGCTCTCGCGGCACGCGGCGGTCCGGCAGCGTCTCCAGACCGAGATAGACACGGTGCTGGGCGGTCGGACACCGACGGTCGCCGATCTTCCGCGGCTCGGCTATGTCGAACGGGTCGTCAAGGAGTCGATGCGGCTGTATCCGCCGGCCTGGGTCATTTCGCGCTGCGCGATCGAGGATGACATCATCGGCGGGTGTCGGATTCCGGCCGGCTCAATCGTGCTGTTGAGCCCGTATGTCACCCATCGCCACCCCCGATTCTGGGCAAACCCCGAGGACTTCGACCCGGACCGCTTCGAGACCTCTCGCCAAGCCGAGCGTCCCCCGTTTGCGTACTTCCCGTTCGGCGGTGGTCCGCGTCAGTGCATCGGGAACAGCTTCGCGATGATGGAGCTCGTGCTCGTCGTCACGACCATCGCGCAACGGTGCCGGTTGGATCTGCTCCCGGGGGAACCGGTCGGCACCAGCCCGTCGATCACGCTGCGCGCCGCGACGCCGATCACGATGCACGTGAGCCCGCGAGCGCCTGCGCCCGTGTGAAGAAGCCCGCGGTATTGAGCCGCGCGCAGATCTCGAAGAACACGGGACGGGGGCCGGTCCACCGCAGATCGTCCACCGTCTCGAAGACCGCAGCGCTGGTGCGCAACGTCGCGAGGTCACGAAACCGGGCGGCCAGGTCTCGGTGCGTCGCGAGCTCGGCAGCCAGACGGCCGGCCCCCCGCACCTCGACGTCCCACGCCGCGGCATCGTCGGGAATCGCCTCGAGATGGAGATAGCGGCCGAGCACGAGCGCCGTCGACTTGGCGCCCCACCCGCGTAGCCCCGGGAACCCGTCGGCTGTGTCGCCGACCAGCGCCAGATAGTCGGGGATCGAGGCCGGCGGCACCCCGAACTTCGCCCGCACTCCGTCGGCGTCCCGCAGCGACCCCGCGCGACGGTCGAACTGGACAACCCGCCGACCGGTGACACACTGCGACAGGTCCTTGTCCGGTGTGCAGATGAACACCTGTTCGACACGCGGGTCGTCACTGGCCTTCGCCGCAGCCGAGGCCAGTCCATCGTCCGCTTCGAGGTCCGTCATCGGCCAGACCACGACACCGAGCGCCTCGAGCGTCTCCTCCAGAGGATGAAACTGCGCGAACAGTGCCGGGTCGATGTGCTCGCCGGTCTTGTACCCGGGCCAGAGCTCGTTACGGAACGACTCGATGACGTGGTCGGTCGCCACGCCGATGTGCGTCACGTCGTCCTCGAGCATGCTCAGCACCGAGCCGACGACACCACGGATCGCCCCCACCTCCCGGCCGTCGACGTCGGTCGTCGACGGCACCGCATAGAAGTGCCTGAACAGCTCGTAGGTGCCGTCGATCAAGAACACGTTCATGGGGGTGTCACCTGAAGACGTCAGACAGCAGAAAGAGCTACTCGAGGAAGATCAGCTCCACACTGAGTGTACGTCCATCGTCGCTGTGACGCGGACCGAACATCTGCCCACCGCGTCTTCCCCCCACACTCCAAGAACTCGGCGCGCACCTCACACGGTCCAGACGGGCGTCGACGTAACTCATGGGCGCAGAGGTATACTGCGACTATTGCCCGCTTCCAGAACGAGGGTGGTTGGGTCGCGTGGAGCGGCGGCCCCGGCGCGTGAGCCGACCCCGGGAGGGACCTGACCCGCGGAAGAGTGGCTGTTTGACCATGCAAGGTGCGCGGCTCGAGGTCTCCGACCCGATGGGCAGGACTCGGGTCGTGCCGATCGAGGACGACCGGTTCACGATCGGGCGCAGCCATGGCAACTCGCTGTCGCTGGGCAGCGCCGAGATTTCACGACTCCACGCCGAGATCGTCAAGCAAGGGAACAGCTACATCCTCCGCGACCTCGGTTCGCGCGCCGGCACGTTCGTCAACGACGAGACCGTGATCGAACACACGCTCGAACACGGCGACCAGATTCGGATCGGCCGACATTCGGACCTGCGGTTTCTGCTCAAAGACACCTCTGAAACCGCCACACGCGCCACGACCTCTGCCGTCGGCGACCTGCGCCAGACCGCCACCCTGCTCGAAGGGCTCCGCGCCCTGGGCACCGCCAAGGTGCTCGACCAGGTGTTGGCAATGGTGATCGACTACGCGATCACCCTGAGCGCGGCCGAACGCGGCTTCATCATGCTCGTCAACCCGGCCGGTGCACTGGAGTTCACGCTCGGACGCGGGCTCAGGCAGGTCACGCTGTCCGGCGACACCTTCCAGACCAGCCGGAAGATCCCCGAACAGGTGTTCGCCACCGGCGAGCCGCAGCTCGTCGCGGACCTGCACGACGAGCTGTTCGCCGAGGCCCACGAAGGCACTATCCAGCTTGGCATCCGGACCGTCTATTGCGTCCCACTGAAGCTCGTCCGGTATGTCGAGCAGGCCGTCGAGACCGACGATGCGCGTCCCATCGGCGTGCTCTATCTGGACAGTCGGGAGAAGGGATCGCTCCGCTCCCGGACGATCCAAGACGGTCTCGAGACACTGGCAGCGGAAGCAGCGGTCGCGATCGAGAACGCGCGGCTGTACCGCGAGAGCCAGGAGAAGGCGCGACTCGAGCGGGAGCTGCACACCGCGTACGAGTTCCAGCAGGGGCTGCTGCCGACGGCGCCGCCAACACGCGACTACTTCTCCGCCGCGGCCGAGATGGTGCCGTGTCTCTCCATCGGCGGCGACTTCTTCGACTATCTGGACCTGGACGGCAGCTTCGGCTTCGTGCTGGGCGACGTGGCCGGCAAAGGCGCGGCGGCTGGCCTGCTGGGGGCGCGCGTCCAGGAGATCTTCGCATTCCGAGCACCGGGCGCCGACCCGGCGACGACGATAGCCACTATCAACGCCACGATGGTGAAGAAGGGGTTGGAGGCCAGATTCGTCACCCTGTTCTACGGCATCCTGTCGCCGGACGGCGAACTCACCTACTGCAACGCCGGTCACAATCCGCCACTGCTCGTCGGCAAAAACGGGGTGCGCCGGCTCACGACCGGCGGTCTCATCGTCGGACTGTTCGAGGAGGCCACATACGAGCAGGAGGTCGTCACCTTGAGCCCGGGCGACACGCTGATCACGTTCAGCGACGGGGTGTCTGAGGCGTCGAACGCGGAGGGCACCGAGTTCGGCGACGAGCGGATCCTCGAGTGCGTGCGGGCGTCCCCGAGCGGCATCGAGCCCGGCGAGCTGGTGCAGGTGGTCCTGGCCGGAGTTCGCAAGTTCACCGTGGGCGAGCCGCAGGGCGACGACATCACCGTGCTGGTCGTCCGGTATCGCGGCGGGGCGTAGTGTCCTGGGCTGCTAGCTCTCGCGGCGAGCGACCGTGGTAGCGGTGGGACAGGGCTCCCAGCCGAGGCTGCTCAAATCCTTGCCCAGCTTCTTCGCTGCATCGAGCAACTCCGACGAGTCGTCGAAGCACTCGGACTCTTCGGAGCCGTCCGGATACAGCACCACCAGCTGATAGGCCTCCGGACTCTGGTCGCAGTGGATGCCGATGAATCGTGGCAGGCCCGCGACACGGTTGAAGAACCAGAGCATCACAGGGGTATATCGGGACATCGCTCAGGCGTTCGACAGCCCTGCCGATCATTTACGGTGCAATCCTGGGTCAAACAGAGCGCTCATAGGAATGCATTTCAGTGCAGTCGCGAACGCGCGGGGACAGCCGGATCCGATCCGCCTTCGCCGAGGCGACGGCGGACCCCGCCGAAGCTCGCCACGCATTCGTCGGTGGCTAGCAAAGGCGGGTGAATAAACCGTTCGCAAGCGCGTAGAAGGGGGCAGTGGACGACGTGATGGTCGAGAGTCAGGGTCTGGCGGCGCTCGCCGGCGACGTCGCCGGCGGGTCGGACCAGGAACTGGTCGACCAAGCGCGGGCCGGCCGGCGCGAGGCGCGCGAGACGCTGGCCCGGCGGCATCGCCAGGCCGCCTATCTCCTGGCGCTCCAGATGCTGGGCAACCGGGACGACGCGATGGACGTGGCTCAGGACGCGATGCTGCGCTTCTTCACCTCGCTGGGCAGCTTCGACCGCGAGCGCCGCATACAGCCGTGGCTGTTCGCGATCGTCCGCAATCAGGTGCGCGACCTGTGGCGACGGCGCCAGCGTCGGCCCGGAGAACGTCTTGGCGAAGCGGGCGAGGCGCTCACGCGCCACCTGGTGGACCCGACGGCGAACCCGGAAGCGGACCTGCGCCGGAGCGAGCTCAGACACCGTGTCTGGCGCGCCCTCGCGGAGCTACCGGCTGCGAAGCGCGAGATCGTCGTGTTGCGCGACTTCCACGACCTGTCCTACAGCGACATCGCCCAGGTACTGGACATCCCGATCGGCACAGTGATGTCACGGCTGCACGGAGCGCGGCGACAGCTGCGAGCGCGGCTCGGAGGAGAGCGTCATGCCTGAGCAGTGCGGCCGGACGTTCGACGAAGTCTTGCTCTCCGGGTATCTCGACGACGCGCTCGTGCAGGGAGACGAACAGCGAGTGCGGGTGCATCTGGAAGACTGTGCCACATGTCGCACGCTGGTCGAGGAGCTGGCAGCGGTGAGGGAGGCGACCATGTCATCGACGTTCGACACACCCCGAGACCACGAGTGGCCGGAGATGCCCCGCACCGGGGCCAGCCGTCTGGCACACGGGATGGGATGGCCGCTCGTGATGGCCTGGGTGGTCCTGTTCGGGGGCTACGCCCTCTGGGAGCTCTGGACCGAGGCGGAGAACCTTCTCGAACAGCTCATCCTGGTGGGCGGGGTCTCCGGCATCGGGCTGCTGTTTCTCAGGGTGCTGATCGACCGGCTGGACGCCCTGAAAACCGACCGGTATCGGGAGGTGCAGAAATGATCGTCGTCACGGCGAATCGCGTGAGCGGCAAACGGGTTGCGCGCACCCTGGGGCTGGTCCGCGGGAACACGATCCGTGCGCGTCACATCGGCAAGGACATCATGGCGGTGATGCGCAATATTGTGGGCGGCGAGGTGTCGGAGTACACCAAGCTGCTGGGCGAAGCGCGGGAACAGGCGCTGGACCGGATGGTGGACGAGGCCCGCGGATTGGGGGCAAACGCCATCATCTCGCTGCGTTTTTCGACGTCGATGATCATGGGCGGCGCCGCCGAGCTGCTGGCCTACGGGACGGCCGTCGTCCTGGAGGATGAGTCGGACGCAGCGGCCTAGCAGGTCACTGAAAAGGGCGCTCTGGTTGCTCCCCCTGGGAGAGGGCTGGGGTGAGGGCCAGGAGGTGTGTAGGTCTGCCGCGATCCACCCGAACGGCTCTCGGGGCTGCTCGACGGGCTTGAAGACCCTTGGTACCACGGTTCCCGATTTCCGGAGCCCAGATCCGAGGCCGCTCATCCTGAGCAGGGATCGACACGGCTGTTGTCGAAGAACCGCCTGCTACGTCTTCTCGGCGATGATCCCCACCATCGGCGGGGTGGAGAGAAACGCGGCAGGGTTCTGCTCGCGGTCGCGCCACGCGGTCTCGAACGCGGCCTGCTCGGTGGTGGTCAACAAGCCATCCTCCACGAGCCGCGGCACATAGCTGAAGAAGAAGCGCTTCGGCCACTCCCAGAACGCCGACCCCGGTCGAGCGAAGTGCACCATCGGCACCAGCTCGCGGACGCGGCATCCGTGGTCGGCCAGTAATGCCGGCAGCCGGCCACCGACATCCAGATCGCCGCCGGTTCGGCGCCAGCTTTCCTGTACCGCTGCAATCACGCAGTCGAAGGCCGAGCTCCGCGGCTCGAGGGTGGTTGCGCGGTAGTTCAAGTAGTCCTGCACGACGAACCGGCCGCCGCAACGCAGCCCCGGCACGACCCGGGCGATGACCGCTCCCGGGTCCGCCAGAAACAAGAAGAGCCAGCGCGCGAAGACGCCGTCCAGCGAGCCGGGGTCGAGCGTCAGCTCCTCGACTCGCCCCACGCGTGCCGTGAGCTGGTCGAGCCCGAGACGGCGCTTCTCCCTGTCGAGCGCGTCGATGAAGCGTCCCGAATCGTCAACCGCCAGGACGCGGCCGGCGGGGCCAACACGCCGTGCCAGGTCGATGGCGGCGAACCCGGGACCGCAGCCGAGATCCAGCAAGCGGGTCCCCGCCCCGAACCCGGCGCGGTCCCAGAGATCGCGCGTCTCGGCCGACCAGACCCGGTGCTGCGCCTCGAGTCGCCGCCCCTCCTCGGGGTCGGTACCGAGGAGATAGGGCTCCGTGTCACCTGTCGTCGATGTCCGCGCCACGCCTCCCCCAGGCTACAAGCTTCGGGCTACAGGCTCCAGGCCCCAGCTCAGGCGGACGGCTTCAGCGAGTGCATGGCGAAGGCGGCGCCCTGCGGGTCCATGCACTGCGCGACGATGTCGCCGCCAGGCACATCCATCGGGCCGTTGAGCACCTGTCCGCCGAGCTGCTTCACTTGGTCGATCTTCGCGTGCACGTCAGGGACCGTCACGTAATACAGCCAGGACGCCGGCGGTCCCGGCTGGTCGGCCGGCTTGTTGGACATGCCCCCGAGCGACCGCCCGGGGAGGCGTCCATACATCTGATACGTCCCCGCTGGTCCCATGTCCATCGCCTCTGTCTTCACCCACCCGAACAGCGCGCTGTAGAAGTCGAAGGCGGCCGCGTAGTCCGACGTCGACAGCTCGTGCCAGGAGAACTCGCCGATGGCCGGCTCCCCGTCGTGCCCCGGCGCGTCGCCGGACGGCGTGTAGACAGCGAACACCGCCCCCTGAGGGTCCTGGAGAACGGCAATCCGGCCGACCGTCGGGATGTCCATCGGCCCCATGAGCTGTTTCGCACCCAGCCCCTCGGCCTGCCGCAGCGTCTCGTCCACAGATGGAACCGTCACATAGGCCAGCCAGTGCGGTGGCGCGCCCGCCTTCTTCGCCTCGTCCGCCAGCTGCATCACACCACCGATGTGGGTCTCGCCGTTCACCCACTCCGTGTAGGGTTGATCGTCCGCGGTGCCCTCTTTCGTGGTCCAGCCGATCAACTGGGTGTAGAAGCGCTGTGCCGCCACCGGGTCAGACGTCGCCAAGTCGTACCAGACGAAGCGGCCACGGGGAAACGCGTCTGTCATGGACTACCTCCTTCTTGATGCAGGCGAATGAATTTCTGCGTGGACCCTCAGTCTGCGGTCGGGGTCAGGCACCCGGTCCCCTTCAATCTGGCGCCGAGCAGGCAACCGGGCACGAGCAACCCGAGGAACCCCAGGTGGTACCAGACAGGCATCAGGGTCCACACCGACGCCTGCACGCCGACACCGGTCGCGCGGAGCAGCACCGCCACCACGGTTAGACCGCGCGGCACCGCGTGGGGGGCACCGCCGTGGCGACCGTGATCCCGGCCACGCGCGAACAGGCCAGGCTGAGCGTGACGCCCAGGAGCAGGTGCACGACAGCCGGCTACAACCCCAGCACGTTCGGTGTGATCTTCTCCAGGCCCTGCTCGGCGGCCCACAGATCCAGCTCGACGGTCGCCAGGTCGTCCACCAGCGGTACCGCGAGACCGATGACCCGCAAGTCGACCGACTTCAGATAGCGATGGCACGTCCGGCAGGCTTCGACCCGGACGTGCCGCGTCGTGTCGTCGACGTGAAACTCCAGCCCCTGGTCGCCCGACACGGCGCACGCAGGGCAGGTGGCTCGCGGAAAGGTCCAGGCGTTGGCGCAGAGCGCACAGACGAGGCGGCGGGTCCCCAGCGCGTCCGGTTCGTCGTTGAGCATCGACACCTGTGGCGGCCACCCACACTGGGGGCAGGTAGGCGTGCGCGCGGCACCGGAGGACGTGACCAGATCAGACAACGCTTCGGCCAACGGCGACAGAAACCCGCGCGGCAGGAACGCCAGCGGCGCCGGGTCACATTCGAGCGTGCCGGCCGTCCTCTGGAAGTCGGACCCGGTCAAGAGCGCCAACAGCAGATCGGTCCGCGTCTCGCTACTGGCGGCGGAGACGGCCCGCGCCGCCTGGGCGATCGGCTCGGGAGCCGTCTCGGGAATTCCCCGGCAGAACGCGCCGAAGCGGGGAGACAGCTCGTCGAGCGGGAGCCGTTCGAGCCGCAACCGGGGTAGGTCAGACGCATCCGGCGCGCTGACGGCCTGCAGCCATCGGGTCGCCTCCGTGGGGTCGTACAACGGCGACTGCAGCTCGAGCAGCGAGAGGTAGAAGCTGAGCAACGGTGCAGCGTGCGGGCGTTCGGCACACAGCGTACGCGCCCGGTGGGCACGCTGCGCCCAGCGCGGATCGACTGCCTGTAACCGTGGCATTGGTGGTAAGTAGCCTAGCAGGTGAAGAACGCTGAGAGTCGGTTTTCGGAGCACGGCGCCCGGATGGCAAGGCGCGACGAGGGAACAGCCAGGCGGGCTGTGACCGAGGAAGTAACGCCGCCAACCGGGATGCCCTGCCCGAAAACCTGGTCAATGCTCGACCCGCTCGCCGGACCAGCGTGGGTGGTGCAGACGCGCCCAGGCGGTGGTGACCTTCCCGTCGATCATCCCACGGGCGGTACCGGGATAGGCGACGGTGCCCAGATAGACATGGAGGATCAGCAGCAGCCCGCCCGACAGCGCGGCCGCGTAATGCAGCAGCCGCATCGTGTTCAGCAGCCCGGGGCCGAAGGACTCGGGAAACCACAGCAGCAACCCGGTTGCGACGAACACGACCCCCAGCAGACTCTGCACCCAGAAGAACAGCTTCTGCCCGGCGTTGTATTTCCCGGCCGGCGGCACCTTGTCGTGCTCGTGTGCAGCGTAGTGCTTGATAGCGCCCAACCACTGCCGGTCCGGCGCATCCAGAAACATGTCCCGGACCCAGAGGACGAACATGAACAGCAGTCCGATCGCGAAGACCGCGCCGATCTGCGGGTGCAGCACCCGTGCAGCCGGCCCGCCGCCGATCAGCGTGGTCAGCCAGAACAGCGACGGGTAGGAGAACGCCAACCCGGTGAGCAGCAGCACGACGAACGTCACGCCGACCACCCAATGCACGGCGCGCTGGAAGAATGTGAAACGGAGGAGGCGCGGGGGGCTCATGTCAGGCTCAAGGCTTCGGCTCCCAGGCCTCGTCCTCCGGGCTCTCCGGGCCGACCGCCAGGAAGTGTGCCAGCGCCGACACGACGCCGAAGCCGAGCAGATACGACCCGACCCGTCGCAGCACGCTCAGCCCGTGGAGCGGTGCGGGACTGGCCACCGGGTGTGCCGGGAGGCTGTAGTCCTCGAGCCGGTCCCCGTGCGGCACGACGTACATCATGTGCGTGCCGCCGACACCCCCTGGGTTGTACAACGCGGCGTGCTCGTACCCACGCCGCTTCATCGTCTCGACCTTCTTCTCGGCCAGCGCGAGCATGTCCTCCTTGATCCCCCACTGGATGGCGTTGGTCGGACAGGTCTTCACGCAGGCCGGCTCGAGCCCCACCTCGACCCGGTCGATGCACATGTTGCACTTGGCCACCGTCTTGGTGCTCTTGTCGAAGCGGGGGATGTCGAACGGACAGCCCGATACGCAGTTCTGGCACCCAATGCACTGGTCCTGGTTGAAGTCGACGATGCCGTTCTGATACTGGACAATCGCTCCGGGCGCGGGGCAGGCGAACAGACACCCCGGCTCCTCGCAGTGCAGACAGGCGTCCTTCTTGATCAGCCACTGCAGGTCGTCGCCGACCTCCACTTCGTTGAACCGCATTAGCAACCAGGTGTTCGACGACAGATCCTTGTGGCTCTGCATGCTCCCGAAGTTGGCGGTCTGCTCCACCTTCAGGTCGTTCCATTCCTTGCAGGCGACTTCACACCCCTTGCACCCGATGCACTTGGAGATGTCGACCAGCTTCGAGTAGACCGGTCCGCCCGACCGGAGGGACTCCAGCGGAATCAACGCGCTCGGAGTGGCCGAGATCCGTTTGATCGCAAGGGTGTCTGGCATTATCTAGACGGGGCTTCGCCCCGAACCGCCGAGGCCGCTGCGCGGGGACCCCAAAGCCCCACTCCGCGCCCTCGAGGCGCGCACGTGCGCGCCGTGGCCGGCGCCGCCGGCCCATGCAACGACCATCTGGCTGCTCTCGTGCACATGCACCGCTGCTACGTTGCTCGCGGCTCGGCTCGTGCTATGTTCACCAGGAACGCCTTGAACTCGGGGCACCGGGTGTTGGCGTCACCGATAAACGGGGTCAGCAGGTTCGCCATCGACGCGTGGGTGTTGCTGGTGCCGCCGGCGAACCCCCAGTGGACCGGAATCCCGACGGTCCAGACCGTCCGGCCGTTGACCAGCAAGGGCTTGATCCGCTTGGTGACGATGGCGACACCCTCGACTTCCCCGCGTTTCGACCAGACCCGGGCCCGGCCGCCGTTCTCGATCCCCTTCTCGGCCGCCAGGCCCTCCGGGATCTCGATGAAGAAGTCGGGCATCGCCTCGACCAGCAGCGGCACGTTCTGGGTGACGAAGTGCTCGTGCTCGACCACCCGGTAGATGGTACAGGCATGGGGGAAGTCGTCGCCTTCTGACGCCAGCGTCTCGCGAACACCGTCGTACCAGTTGATGACCGGATTGACCGGCACCGATTCGTGCAGCGCGTTGACGGTCGGGCTCTCGACCGGCTCGTAATGCTCGGAGAACGGGCCGTCGGCCATCTGGCTGCTGAAGAGCCGCGCCACCCCCTCTTCGGTCATGATGAACGCGCCGGCGGCGTCCGGTGGGGTCGTCCGCCCGTAGTCGGGCACGTCGCCGATCCACTCGCGACCGGTCCACGCGATGCCGGCCCGCGTCGGGTCCCACGGCCGCCCCTCGGCATCGGCCGAGGCCCGGTTGTAGAGCACCCGTCGATTCGCCGGCCAGCTGAACGCCCACTCGTGGTGCATGCCGAGCCCGGTCGGGTCGGCGGTGCCCCGCCGCGCCATCATATTGCCCGCCTCGGTGTAGCTGCCGGTGTAGAGCCAGTTCCCGGAGCTTGTGCCGCCGTCGGCCTGGAGCTGACCGAACGAGGAGAGCAGTTGCCCGGTCGCGTGGTCGTAGCCGTTGATCTCCTTCGCCAGCTCGGTCAACAGCGGCTCGCGCGGGTTGAGGTAGTTCCAGGTCAGATTCTGGATCGGCTCGTCGTAGGCGCCGCCGTCCTGCTGATAGAGCTCTTTCACCCGCCAGAACAGCTCCGACAGCACCCAGGTGTCGGACCGCACGCCGTCGGGCGGGTCGATCGCCTTCTCTTTCCACTGGGCCCACCGGCCGCTGTTGGTGAACGAGCCGTCGCGCTCGATCCAGTGGGTGGTCGGCAGATACAGCACCTCGGTGTCGATCTCGGCCGGGTTCATCCCCGGCGCTTTCCAGAACTCGGCGCTGTCGAGCATGAACGGGTCGATGACCGTCATCCACTTCAGGCGCGACATCGACTGCAACAGCCGCGGGATGTCCGGGCCGGCCAGTAGCGGGTTGAATCCGAGCGTGATGAACCCCTCGAGCCGCCCGTGGTAGGCCTCGTCCCAGATCGACAGCCAGGTGGCGTCGCCGTCCGGCTTGCCGAGATAGTGATACCCGAACTCGTTGGCCGTCGTGGCGCTGTCGCCGAACCAGGCCTTGAGCAGCGACACCATGAACTTGGGATAGTTGCCCCAGTAGTTCACCGTGTCCGGCACGAGCGGTTGCGGTGTCGACGCCTCGAGATGCTCGGCCAGCGTGGTCTGCTCCGGCGTGGGCACCTTCAGGTAGCCCGGCAGGATACCGGCGACGATGGCATGGTCGGTGGCACCCTGCACGTTGGCGTGCCCGCGGAGCGCGTTGATGCCGCCACCCGGCCGCCCGATATTGCCCAGCAGCAGTTGCAGGATCGCCCCGGTGCGGATGATCTGGCTGCCGACGGTGTGCATGGTCCACCCGACCGCATACATGATGGTGCCGACCCGATCGGCCCGACCGGTCGAGCAGATGATGTCGGCCATCTCCAGAAACTTCTGCTCGGAGCAGCCGGCAATCTGCGCCACCATCGCCGGTGTATACCGGTCGTAGTGCCGCCTGAGGAGCTGGAAGACGCACTGCGGGTCCTCGAGCGTCGGGTCCCGGCGGACGTAGCCATCCGCGGCCCGCTGGTAGCTCCAGGAAGTCTTGTCGTAGCGGCTGCCCGCCTCCTCGAACCCGGAGAACAGCCCGTCCTCGAACCCGAAGTCGCCGCTGATGATGAACGACGCGTTGGTGTGCGCCCGCACGTAGTCGGCGTGGTGCAGGTCGTTGGTGAGGATGTGCCGGATCAGCCCGCCGAGGATGGCGATGTCGGAGCCGGGCCGGATCTGCAGATGCTTGTCGGCGACCGCCGAGGTTCGCGTGAACCGCGGGTCGATCGTGAGCAGCTTGGCGCCGTTCTCGTCACGCGCCTCGAGCGCCCATTTGAAGCCGCAGGGATGATTCTCGGCCGGGTTGGCGCCCATCACCAGGACGACATCGGCGTTCTTGATGTCCTTCCAGTGGTTGGTCATCGCGCCTCGACCGAACGTGGCGGCCAGACTGGCCACCGTGGGGCTGTGTCATATGCGCGCCTGGTGGTCGATGTAGGTCAGCCCCATCGCGCGCATCGTCTTGGTGATCAGATACGCATCCTCGTTGGCGACCGTGGCGCTGCCGACCCAGGCGATGCCGTTGCAGCGGTTGACCGTGCGTCCCTGGCTGTCCTGCTCGACGAAGGTCGCGTCGCGCGACGCCTTGAACTTGCGCGCGAACCAGTCCATGGCGAAGTCCCAGTCGACCTCGCGCCATTCGCTGGCGCCCGCCCCCCGATACATCGGGCTCTTGCGCAGCCGCGGGCTGATCGCGAGCCCCATCTGCGACGCGCCCTTCGGGCAGAGTGTCCCGCCGTTGATCGGGTTGTCGGGGTCGCCCTCGACGTGGATGATGGTTTTGGTGGTGTTGAGCCCGCCGCTGCCGTGGACGTAGGCGATCGTCCCGCACCCGACGGCGCAGTAGGGACAGACCGTCTTGTACTCGCGCGCGTTCCGGATCTTGAGCTGGCGGACCGCCGCATAGGCCGGCTTCAGGTCGAAGCCCAGCGCGCTGACCACGACCCCTCCGGCAACGGAGGCTTTCAGGAACGTGCGGCGGGAGATCGCCATCTCAGCGCCTACTTTAGCACAGGAGTCGACCGTTTCGCCTGCACCATTTGGCCGGGCCTGGTTTTGGGCATCAGGTGATGACTTGATGCTTTCACTCACATGCTATGATGTCACCATGCGTACGACACTGACGCTCGACGACGACGTGGCCGAGGAGCTGCGGACGCTCGCACACCGGACCCGCCGGTCCTTCAAGGACGTGGTGAACGAGGCGATCCGGACCGGATTGACGCGACGCCGGCGGGCTCGACCCCGACGGTATCGGCTCGAGCCGGTGTCGCTCGGCGGCGTTCGCCCGGGGGTCAATCTCGACAAGGCCCTGCAGCTATCGGACACGCTCGAGGATGACGGGATCGCGCGGAAGCTGGAGCTGCGCAAGTGATCCTGGTCGACGCCAACCTGCTGATCTATGCGGTCGACTCGGATGCGCCCCATCATGACCGGGCGCGACGGTGGCTCGAGGACACGCTCTCGGGTGGGGAGCATGTCGGATTGGCCTGGGTGGCAACACTCGCGTTTCTCCGCGTCACCACGCGAGCCGGCCTCCTCGTGCGCCCACTCGACCCGGACGACGCGCTGGCGTATGTCGATTCGTGGCTCGAGCTGCCCAACGTCGAGGCGGTGGGACCCGGCCCGAACCACTGGCCGGTCATGCGGAATCTACTGAAGACTACCGGTACCCTTGGGAACCTGACCTCGGACGCCCACCTCGCTGCTCTGGCCATCGAGCGGGGTGCCGCGCTCTACTCGACGGATCATGACTTCGCGCGGTTTCCGGGTCTCGAGCATGTGAATCCGCTGGCACGGTGACCGGCCGCGTGGGACAGCATCGCGCAATCGCAGTCTGTCGTACCGGCCACGCGAGGACCCGCCCAGCCACGGTAGCTGGGCCTGGGGCCCTCACAGCCGCCAGTTGTTCGTCGCAAGGGCCTTGAAGTTGAGGGCCGCGTCCGACGCGCCAGCCCGGCGGGGCGAAAGGCCCTGGCGACCACGCCCGCCGCCACTGACGGCCCCGGCGACCGCGTGCGCCCGGCGCCGAATCTCCGAGGGCTGGGACTGGGGCGAAAAGGAGTTGGCATGAGGATAAATTGTGGTCGACGCGTGTTGGCCGTGGCCCTGCTAGGCATGATCTCTCTCATGGGGGGTGGGGTAGTAGCCGCTCAGGATCGAGACTTCGTCCCGGTCACCGACGCGATGCTCGAGAACCCCGACCCAGCCGACTGGCTGAACTGGCGGCGCACACTCGACGGATGGGGCTACAGTCCGCTGGACCAGATCAACACGGACAACGTGCATCAACTGCAGCTCGTCTGGGCGTGGCAGCTGGGACCTGGTTCCAGCCAGCCGACGCCGCTGGTGTACGACGGCGTCATGTACATCGCCAACCCCCAGAACATCGTCCAGGCGGTCGACGCGGTGACCGGGGACCGGCTCTGGCAATACACGCGCGAGTTCGAGACAGAGGAAGATGAGGTCATCAGTCGCCGCACCCGCTCGATTGCGATCTACGGCGACAAGATCTACCTCAACACCTCGGACGCGCACATCGTGGCACTCGACGCCCGCACGGGCGAGGTCGTCTGGGATCACACCGTGGCGGACCGGGCGCTCGGCTACCGGTATACCAGTGGCCCGATCGTGGTGCAGGGCAAGATCGTGGCCGGTATGAGCGGGTGCGAGCGCTTCAAAGAAGATGTGTGCTTCATCTCGGCCCATGACGCCCAGACAGGCGAGGAGGTGTGGCGCACGTCGACCATCGCGCGTCCGGGCGACCCGGGTGGCGACACCTGGGGTGACCTGCCGCTGAGGTATCGGGCGGGCGCCGACTCGTGGATTCCGGGCAGCTACGACCCGCAGACCAACTTGACCTACTGGTCGACGTCTCAGGCGAAGCCGTGGGCCCGTCTGACCCGCGGGACTGACGGCGACGCGCTCTATAGCAACAGCGTGCTCGCGCTCGACCCGGAGACCGGCGAGCTCGAGTGGTACTACCAGTTCGTCCCGGGCGAGACCCACGATTTGGATGAGGTGTTCGAGAGCGTCCTCATCGATCACGACGGGCGTCGCTCGCTCTTCAAGATGGGCAAGCTCGGCATCCTCTGGGAGATCGACCGCACGACCGGAGCGTTCGTGGCCGCGCACGACCTCGGGTATCAGACCCTGCTGGACGTCGACCCGCAGACCGGCCAGGTGACCTACCGGCCCGGGATGATTCCCCAGGCGGGGGTCGAGCTGGAATTCTGCCCCGACTTCCTGGGCATCAGGAACTGGTACGCGTCGGCGTATCATCCGGAGACACAGGCCCTCTACATTCCGATCCATCCGACCTGTGTGAAAGGGCTGTTCACTGAGATCGAGAAGGAGCTGCACGCGCCCTACTACACAAACAGCGGGTGGCTGTCGCGGGGGACCACGGCGCACCCCGACAGCCCGGACCACCGCGGGCACCTCGTCGCCATGGACATCAACAGCGGCGAGATCCTGTGGCGGCACTCGATGACCACGCGTCCGCGGTCCGCGGCGCTGACGACGGGCGGCGGCCTGGTCGTCGGCGCCGATACCGACCGCCATCTGTACTTCCACGACGCCGCGACCGGCGAGGTCCTGTTCCAGACGCGGCTGCCCGGCTCGGTGCAGGGCTTCCCGATCACCTACGCCGTTGGTGAGCGGCAGTATTTCGCGGTTCCGGTCGGGGGGAATCGGAGCAACGCGGTGTACGTATTCGCACTGCCCGAGCCGCCCACGGAGCGCTAGCGAGGACCCCTGGCGCTCACCCCGGCCCTCCCACAGCGGGAGAGGGACAAACCGGGGCCACTTAGCAACCTCGGTAGGGAACGTGAGCTGGGTGTTGGGCGGTGGGCGCGGTATCATTCGTGTCATCAGTCTCAAGAGGGGGTTCAGATGCGCCATCGACGTCGCACGTCAGTGAGTGCCGTGGTGGTGGCAACTGTGTCGTTGGGAGCGGGACCTGCCGCTGCCCGGACCGACGCCCCTCGGACGGCCTGGGGTCAGCCGGACCTCCAGGGGGTGTGGGACTTGCGTAGCATCACGGCGACGCGCGTCCCCATCTCGACGCGGGCGTCCGGCGGTGGTCTGGGGATTCGCGTGGCCACTGGGAGGGCGAGACGCTCGTCATCGAGACCGCGAACTTCGACGACAAGCGGCGGTGGAGGGGCACGACCGAACGCATGCGCCTGGTCGAGCGCCTGACCCGCGTGGACGCTGACACGCTGCGCTACGAGTTCATGGTGACCGATCCGGAGACCTGGACCAGCCCGTGGACGGCATCGGTGCCGCTGGTGCTGAACACGGAGCCGATGTTCGAGTACGCCTGTCACGAAGGGAATGACTCGATGCCGGTCATGCTGGGTGGAACGCGCGCAGAGGAGAAGG
>JADFPE010000213.1 GCA_022562495.1 Acidobacteriota bacterium | reverse complement strand
TGACGGCACGCGCTGAAGCAAACCGGTCGGCGTCGTGCGAGACGTGCCCGTCCCTCGACGCGGCCGCATGACCACGGCGTGCTGACCCCCTCCCGAGCACGGCGCCTCGCGGGCACGTGCGTCTGGAGGCGACGGCCGGGGGCACCGGACCGCGCTATCGCACCAGGAGACGGGCAGCACCGTGTCCGGGATCAGAGTCGCTGTCCATCAGCTGCCCCTTGGCGCCTTGAATGGCGAGAACTCGCGCATGAAAGTCCAGAATGTCCGTGGAGGCAGCTCGGCCCATTTTCCGGGTCTCGATCGCCCATTCCGACACCGTTTGTTCAGGATCGGTTTTTTCAAGCCCAGATGCGGGTTTTCCGCGAGCAAGGTGATGTCCTCGATGTATCAGGCCAACCTGCGTGACGTCCCCATCGAGACGCGCTTCGAGGACTATCGGTCAAGCATTCGGTAGACCGGCGCCGTGTCTGGGGACACCTCGTGCGCTTGACGTCGTGGCCTGCAGCAGTGATATAGACGTACCGTGCCTTCGTCGCGAGTGAAGCGTGTGGCCATCGTGGTGCTCGCGCTCGGCGCGGCCGCGCTGGTCGTCGTGATCGCCTGGTCCGCCGTGGAGTCCCGGCTGGCCGGGTGGGCCCTCACGTCGCTTGCCGGCCGGTTCGGCATCGTCGCCCAGGCGAGGGAGCTGGATCTCGATCTGGCTCGCCTCGACATTCACGTCCGCGGTCTGACGCTCGCCTCGCCCGTCAGCCCCGACGCGCCGTTCTTCACGGTCGACGAGGCGCGCCTCGATCTTCCCTGGTCCGTGCTCCGGGGCAAGATCGCGATTGACGCGGTTGAGCTCGTCCGCCCGCGTCTCACGATCGTCGCGAGGGCGGATGGCACATCGAACCTCCCTGCCGGCGACCGGACTTCGGCGACCCCAGGGTCTTCCGACGACACCGCCGACCCACCGCGGCTCCCGATAGGCGCGCTGACGGTTGACGGCCTCTCGATCGAGTGGCGGGATGACGCCTCCGGTCTCGGGCTGACGGTCGGCTCGGCCTCGCTGAGCCTTGCTCCGGAGGGCGACGTCATCCGCGGCGCCATCCGGCTGGATGGCGCCGCGGTGTTCGTCTGGGAAGCGCGCACCGTCACCATCGCGAGCCTCGACGGCGGCCTCACATTCGACGGCTCAGGACTCGGGCTCGACCAGCTACGCCTGGTCATCGGCCAGAGCACGGTGACGGCCAACGGCCGCGTCGACGGTCTGTTCGGCGCGCTACACATCGAGGTCGATTACGAGGCCATACTCGAGCTTGCCGACGTCGCGCCGCTGCTCGGCCTCGACACGACCGGCGTGGATGGACGGGTGGTGGCGACGGGTAACATGACGGGGCCGCTCGCCCAGCCCGAGATCACCGCCGCGTTCGACAGCCGTGCTCTGCGCTGGGGTGCACTCGAGGTCGACGCGCTCGACGGTCGGGTGCGCTGGGTCGAGGATGCGCTGGCCGTCGAAACCGCCACGATCCGGCTGGCCGACGGCGAGATCGTCGTGGCCGGTACGATCGCTCTGGGCGCGAACGCCCGCGAGAGCCACGTCGAGATCTCGTGGCGCGAGCTCGATGCCGCCAACGTACTCGGCGGTCTCGGTGTCGCGCTCGACGCCGCCTTTGTCGACGGCACCACACTAGCGGGCGAGCTGGCCGCCACCTGGACCGATCTGACACCCGGCGGCCTCACGGCCACCGGCGAGCTGCGGACCCGTCTCGCGGGTGGCAGCGGCATAACCCGGCTCGAGGCGCAGGGCGGTCTCTGGCACGTGACGGTCGACCAGCCGCTGATACCCGGTCTTCACGTCTCAGCGGCAATCGACGCCACGATCGCGGAGGCTGGTCTGTCCGCGTCCAGTCTGCGCGGCACAGCAACCGTGACCTGCTCGAACCTGACGAGGTGCCTTGCGGGGCTCCGCAGAGACTCGGTCGACGTACTCCAGCTCACCGGCGCCGTCACCGCCGTGGTGGAAGTCGCCGGCACGGTCGAGGCGCCCCGCCTCACCGGCGAGCTGTCGGCGCCGGCGCTGTCCGTCGCGGGGCTCCCTCCGCTCGATGTCCGCGCGACAGTGGCCGCCGATCGCAACCGGGCCACGCTCGCGACACTCACCGCCCGGTCCGATGGCGTGACCGTCACGGGACGCGCCGGCGTCGTCTGGGCGACCGGCGTGGTCGACGGCCGGCTCGAGGCGGCGCTCGACGACCTGTCGTACATCGCGTCGGTGATGCCGGCGCCGTGGTCACCCGCCGGCCAGCTGGACGCGACGGCCATCCTCACCGGGACGCTCGACGCGCTCTCGGTGGACGTGAGGGTCGATGCGCGTGACGTCGAGCTCGCCGGTCAGCCGTTCGACCGGGTCGGCGGGACCGTCCGACTCGACGGGTCTCGGGTCGAAACTGACGGGATCGAGATCGAGCGCGGCGACGCACAGGCGCGCGTGGCAGGTCACTACGAGATGGACGGGGACACGTTCGCAGTCCGCCTGTCGGGGGACGCGTTCCAGCTGACGCCACTCTTTCCCGGCACCGACGAGGAGATCTCTCTCGGCGGATGGCTCGCCGTGGACCTCGATGCGCGCGGTACGCTGGCCGAGCCGAGCGGCACGCTGGCGGTCGACGGCACGGCACTCTCGTGGGCCGGGTACCAGATCGGGGCCGCGCGGGCGACCGCAGTGCTCGAAGACACCACGCTTCGGGCTCGCATCGAGGCGCCGGATCTCGCCGCGGCCGGCGTGGTCGTGATCTCGTTCGGCGACGACCGTCTGTTCGACGCCCGCGTGACGGTCGAGCAGGTGGATCTCGCCCGCGCTGTGGCGGGCGCTGTTCCGCTGACCGGTACAGGGTCCTTGAGCCTCGAGGCCTCGGGCACGCTCGGTGCAGCATCAGCGACAGACGTGGCAGTCCGCGTCACGGCGTTGCGGGGCAAGCTCGGCGGGGTCCCGCTCGTGCTGACGGAGACCGGCGAGGTCCGGTATCGGGAAGGTGCGATCGAGATCGACCCGATCGAAGCGACCATCGGTCAGGCCACGCTGCGGGTCGGCGGGCGGCTCACACCTGACGGCGCCGGGACGCTCGACGCCCGCCTCGACGGACCGGCCGACGAGGTCGCGACGCTCTTAGGTGTCGTACCCGGCGCCGCCGCCTGGGTGGATCGGCTAAGGGTTACCGGCGACATCGGTCTGTCGGTCGCCGTGACCGGCACCCCCGAGACGCCGGTCGTCGCCGGGCAGCTCAGTCTCGAAGGCGGTCTCCTCGGTGTCGACGACCATCCGCCGCTGTCGGAGGTGAATCTGCGCGCGGTCTGGGAGGCCGGTGCGATCCGGCTCGATCGTCTGCGCGCCGTCTGGCAGGGTGCGGTAGTCTCGGCCAGCGGCGCCATCCCCGAGGGGTTCCTGACGTCACAGGCACCCGGGGCGGGTCTCTTGCGCCTGCAGGTAGAGGTCGAGGGCCTCACGCCGGCGGCGCTCGCCCCCTACGTCCCGGCCGGGATCGTGGCCCAGCTGGACGGACGGATGGGGGCGAGACTCGAAGTCGAGGCCTCGGCGCCAGAGCTCGAGGCCTTCAGCGCCACGCTGACATTCCCGGAGGCGGCGTTCACCGTGGCGGGCGTGCCGTTCGCCCAGCGCCGCGAGACACGGTTCGTGCTCGACAACGGCGTCGTGCGGATCGCGCGCTTCGACTGGGGCAACGCCACCGACTACCTCACCCTCGGTGGCATGGTGACATTCGACGACGGCCCGATCGCGGACCTGACGGCGACGGGCGAAGGAGACCTCCGAACGCTACGCGCGCTGTTGCCGGGGGTGGCCACAGCCGGACATGCGCTGCTGATCGTAAACATCCAAGGTCCCATCGCGGCGCCAGAGCTGAACGGTACACTCGTGCTGAGGGACGCCGAATTTCGGGTGCCAGAGCCTCGGCTGGTGGTGTCCGAGCTGAACGGCGCGTTGTTCTTCACCGGTGGCGGCGTGACCGCGCACGAGCTGCGCGGTCAGATCAACGGTGGCCCACTCGAGATCAGCGGCTCGCTGGCGCTCGACGGCCTGCGGCCCACCGGCGAGCTGCGTTTCGTCGGCCGGCGTATCGCCTTGGAGGTCCCTGTCGGTCTTCGCACCGAGGTCGACGCCGACCTCGGCCTACGTCTCGCTGACGGCCAGCTGACTCTCGCCGGAACCATGACCGTTCAGCGCGGCACGTATCGGGAACCGATGAGCCTTACAGGGGGGCTCCTTGCCGTGCTGAGGCAGCAGCAGGCAGTGCGAACGATCGGACTCGACGAGGCTGGCGCGCTGGATGCCGTCCGGCTCGATCTGCGCGTCCTGACCGGCAACGACATCCGGCTCGACAACAACTATCTGGACGCCGACCTCGGCGTCGACGTGCGTGTGGGCGGCACGATCGGCGAACCGAGCCTGACGGGCCGCCTCGCCCTCCGTGAAGGCGGGCGGGTGCGATTTGGCACACGCACCTACGAACTGGAGCGGGGCGTGGTCGATCTGGTGGATCCAACTGGCATCGAGCCACGCCTCGACGTCACGGCGCGGACACGCGCCTCGAGCTACGACATCACACTGGCGCTCAGCGGTGGACCCGAGGATCTGACGACGGCGTTGACCGCCGACCCGCCGCTGTCTGAAAGCGACATCGTCTCGGTGCTGCTGACCGGCCGGACGTTGAGCGAAGCGACCGCCGACCGGGGCGAGGGCGCGCGTGAGCAGGCGCTGGGACTCGTGTCATCGGAGCTGCTCGGGTCGGCAGGTCGCAACATCGGTCTCGACGTACGGGTCGCGCAGGAGGGGGACACCGGCGGAGCCATCAGGTTCGACGACACCCTCATCGCCGCCGACCTCAACCCGGGCAGCCGGCTGACGGCCGGCCGGCGGATCAACGACCAGGTGCAGGTCATCCTGTCGCAGAACCTACGCGAAAGCGGTCTGTCCTCGATTGTCGACTATCGCCCGCTCAGAAACATCGAGATACGCGCTCTGTTCGACGACGAGAACGATCGCGCCTACGAGTTTCGTCACGCGATCGAGTTCGGCGCGCCGGCGACCTCGCGCTCGCTCCGGACCCTGGCCGACCGCGCCGAGCGGCCCGACACGCGGGTCACCGATGTGCGCTTCGTGGGCGACCTCGGGTACCCCGTTGACATGCTGCACGACGTCGTCCGAGTCGTCCCCGGCGATCGGTTCGACTTCTATCGTTGGCAGCGGGACCAGGACCGTCTGGCCAGCTTCTACGTCCAGCGCGGCTATCGCGAGGTCCAGGTCCGCTCGCGGAGGATCGACGGGCCGGCCTCGGCCGCGGTCGCCCTCGAGCACGAAATCATACGCGGCCCCCCCACCCGACTCGTGGTCCAAGGCTACGATCTGCCCAGATCGGTGCGACAGGCGATGGACCTCGCATGGGACCGGGCCGTCTTCGATGGTTTTCTCGTCGACGAGCTCGGCGTGCTTGTCCGGGAGCACCTGAGTGCCAAGGGCTATCTGCGGTCCGACGTCGACGTGTCGATCTCGACCCGGCCGCCGGTCCCCGACAACGCGGCCAAGACGATCACGATACGCATCGTGACGGGACCGCGGACCGAGCGTCGGGAGCTGGTGTTTGCCGGGAACACGGTCTTCTCGGCTGTGGCGCTCGACGCCGTTCTCGACGAGCGCGCACTCCTCGACGTGGCCTGGGCGAACCCCAAGCAGGTCACCGATGCGCTGCAATCCGTCTATCGAGCCACCGGTTATCTCGAGGCGACCGTCACGGCGGAGGCGCCGGTCTTCGACGGGGCCACGGCGCGACTCTCGATCCGCATCACCGAGGGCCCCCGGTTCGCCGTGGCGGAGGTGCGGATCGACGGCGTGTCGGCACGCAGCGACGCCCAAGCCCGTCTGGCGCTCGGGCTGGCGCCCGGCGACCCGTATCTCGAGCGGAACGTCCGCGACGCGCGCGGCCGTCTCGAGCTCGACTACCGGCGGGCCGGCTTCACCGCGGCCAGGGTCACGCTACGGTCGACCGTCGACCTGGCGTCGGCTCGCGTCGAGATCGACGTGGCGGTCGAGGAGGGCCGCCAGCAGATCCTGGAGGGCATCGTCGTCGATGGGCTCGACCGCACCCATCCGCCGCTCGTCGCCGACAAGCTCCAGCTCGACATCGGGGCGCCGGTCGACCTGGCTGCCTGGGGGCTGGCCCGCACGCGTCTTTACGACACCGGCATGTTCCGGAGTGTCGACCTCGAGGCGCAACCGATCGGCGAGGCGCCCGACGGCGCCACCGAACCGGTCCGGGCGCGGGTCCTCCTCGAAGAGTGGCCGGCCTACAGGCTCCGCTACGGGCTCAGGGTCTCCGACGTTGAAGCCCCGAGCGACATCGCGGCGACACGCGAGTATCGGCTCGGCTTCGCTGGCGACGTCAGCCGTCGGCACCTGTTCGGCCGCGCCGCCACCACGGGTCTCTCGGCGAGCGGCTCGCCCGACCGCGGTAGCGCGCGCGGCTACCTGCGCCTGCAGGGGTTCTTCGGCTTGCCGGTCACGTCGAACCTCTTCCTCTCGCGCACCCGCGAAACCCTGGGCGAAGAGAGCACCGCCTTCATCAAGGACCTGACGACGTTCACCGCCGAGCAGCGCTTTCGGCCCCGACCGGCGCTGACGATCGCCTACTCCGCTAACGTCGACCGGAACCACACCTTCGACAAGCAGCCGGACCCCGACTTTCCGTTCGATCTCACCCTGAACATCCTGCGGCTCGATGGCAGCGCTATCTTCGACCGCCGCGACAATCTCTTCAACGCGACACGCGGCATGTTCCACGCCTCGACGGTCGAGTACGGCTTCGAGCCGGGCGAGGGCGTAATCGCGTTCGCCAAGTATTTCGCGCAGCACTATCACTACTGGCAGGCGGGTCCATTCGTGCTGGCAACGGCCGGACGGCTGGGGCTCGCCAAGGGCCTGGGCAGCAGCGAGGTCATTCCGAGTGAGCGCTTCTTTGCCGGCGGCGGGAACACCGTGCGGGGCTATGCACGGGATAGCCTTGGGCCGCGGAACTTCTTCGACGACCCAGCGGGGGGCAATGCGCTCCTCATCTTGAATCAGGAAGCGCGGTTCCCGATCTACCGCTGGGTCTCGGGGGTCGGCTTCATCGACGCCGGCAACGTCTTCACGTCTGTCGGAGAGGTGTCGCTCGCCGGTCTGGCCGTCGGCGCGGGCTTTGGTCTCCGACTCGACAGCCCGGTCGGGCTGCTACGATTCGACTACGGCTTCGCGCTCACCCGCGACCACGTCTTTCCGGACAGGACCGTCGGGGACACAGACAGCAAACCGATCGGCCGTTTCTTCTTCTCGATCGGCCAGGCGTTCTAGTACGTAGGCGGGGCTGCGCCGCGAACCCCAAGCGGGCGCTCGCGGGGCCCCAACGCCCCACGCCGCGCCCGCGGGTGCGCATTGCCGCGCGCCCTGCTGACGTGTCTCCGCAGCCGGCTACTCCACCGCTAGCGCCCCCGGAGCGTGCGCATGATCGACTGCACCTGGGGCCGCTCCGGTGCCTTGGGCGCCAGCCTCAGAAAATACTCGAATGCGGCGGCCATCTTGTCGGTGCGGGTCACCTGGTAATACGACAGCCCGACGTAGTAGTGGGCGTAGGCAAAGCGTGGGTCGGTGGCGACCGCGGCCTCGAACGCGGTTACGGCGCTGGCATAGTCTCGCCGGCGACCGTGCGCCAGGCCGAGTTGATAGTGCGCCTGGACCAGGCGGGGCGCGCGCGCCACCGCGGCGCGGGCCGCCTGCACCGCCTCGATTGCCGCCGCCGCCGCCTCGGGGCTGTCCTCCGCAACCGGGGCGTTCAGCTGCGACCCCGACAGGCCGATGGCGGCCCAGGGATCGCCTTCCCCTCGCGCCATGAGCCGCTCGAACATCCGCTGCGCGTCGGCGGTGCGCTTCAAACGCTGATAGCTCAGCGCGGCCAGATACACGACCGCGGGATCGGAGCCGTCGGCCACCGCCTGAATCACTTGCTGGTCTTGGCCCGCCTCGTACCACTGCTGCACCGTTGCCGGGACCGGCGCGGAAACTTGCAGGAAGAGCGCGATAAGCGCAGTAGCAATGACAGACATGACCGACTCCTTTCGGTGACACCGGGGGCCGGTCAGCCCCACGAACAGGCGCCCGGCACAGCATCAGCCCGGTTCGTTCAGATGTACTGCAAATCTCGCGCCGTGCACGGGATCTCAGGAGTCGCCTCGAGCCTGAGCCTGATGATGGTGGCCGGGGGGCTCGTGCTACTGGTGGCCTGCGACAACGTGGCCGGCCTGCTGCTGGTGCGCGCGGCGTTGGTGCGCGGAAACGAGTGTTCGTCGCGGCCTGGCCATCGTGACGGCCGAAGGAGCATGATCTCGACGTGAAGTCGAGAGTGCATCCTAAGTACAAAACGAAATACCGCGTCGGAAACTGGCCGGCGTACGACCGAGCGCTGGTCCAGCGAGGCGACGTCACCCTGTGGCTCGCACCGGAGGCGATCACCGC
>JADFPE010000212.1 GCA_022562495.1 Acidobacteriota bacterium | reverse complement strand
ACGTTCGGCTGGACGTGATTGTCCAAGCTACAGATCGGGCTGGCTGCCCGTCATCTGTCTGAATTGTCCAAGGGGTGGCTCGGGGCCGGGCTGTCGAGGGGTCCTGGGCAGACAGATTTTTTCTGAAAAAAATCGAAGTGTGTTTTCTTGTTGTTTGAGGGTGGGGGCCTGTGCACGGGATCAAATCTGAGCTGTATTTTTTTCAAATTTTTCTCGCGTGCGGGTGCGTAGAGTGACGACCTCGGCACTTGGTCCGCGACCGGGCTACTTCCCGCCGGATCGCGGCTTGGGAGACCGCAACCGATGCCGTCCTCGTGAAGTCAACCCCGGAGATGGGAGGCGAATCAGGTCGGTGTGGCCAGCACACGCGGTTAGGGGCGAGTTCGCCGTCGCGCCCCGTCCAAACCAGCAAAGAGATCGGAGAGAGAAACGGTGAGCGCACGTGCAAGGCGCTCGAGGTTCACCAGCGCGATATTCCGCTCACCGCGCTCGACCCCGCCGATGTAGTTGCGGTGCAGACCTCACTGAATCTGTCAACCGGTTCGCATGCGTCTCGAACCGTTGCAGTCGCCAGGGGGCCCTGGGTACACCGCCCGCAGCGAGGTTGAGGACACTGAACGTGTCACCGATCCGTGACCTGGGTACCCGTCGATGTTCGCTACGACGCAGGCCGGCCGGCGAGACCGGCGAGCTGCAAATCGGAACCAGAGTGACCCGCCGATCGTCGGTCGCCCTTGATTCTGCTGGCCATTAGGGCGATTCTCTGACGAGGGTCGCTGGGTGGATGGCTGCGAGCGGGGTCCGCAATCCATTCAGTACATCGTTCGGCGAACAACCACAGATGAAGTCGGCGACGGCGGCCACCGGCCTGAAGCGATGCAATTCACAAACAACCCTAGAGCAGATCTGCGACGCACGTTCCGGAAGCCACCCGATGGCAGAATTCGCAGAGGCTCGCTCTTGGTCTTCCTCAGACACGATCTGAAGTCGCTGTACGGACCAGAGGACTCATTCGGGGGTCATTTCTCCATGCCCCTGCTTGCCGCTCTGGGAATCTTCAGTGGCTTCGAGCTTCTCTCGAAGTACTGGTGTGGCAAAACCCACATCGGACAAAAAGACGTCGTCGAGTTCCTGACTGTGGTGGCCGGCTTGAGCACGTCAGATGCCGACACGCTGATTCAGCTTCGCAACTCACTTGCCCACGGGTACACGCTCGGGACACAACGCCGCGACGACGATCGGCCGTACTCCTTCTCCCTCGACACGGCCGGTACTGGACAGGCGCCGATCGTACGTTGCCTTGCTCCGCATTCTTATGTGGTGAATATGTGGTCGCTGAAGCGGCATTTCATTGAGGCTACAGGGCGCTGCCGAGCCGCGCTGGCGCAAGACGGGGTGCGCTTGGGCAACTTCCAGGTCTGCGTCCGGAATCTAGGAGAGGTTGCGGTGAGAGCCTGAGTCGAGGAATTCTATATCACCTCCAGGGTCGCCCATCGCAGTCACTGCACCGCCCGTCCAGCCGGGGTGCCGACCGAGATCCCCGAGGCCCAGCCGGCCCGAGCACCGCCGCTGCACCTCGTCGTTGATGCGCCTCCGACTGAGGGCGCTGGCGACCAGATCCGCTCCGACGAACACGCCTGAGCCAGCCGGTTCCACCCGTCAGCCCGCCAGACGTGTGCCTCAGCGTCTGGAATCACGCTTGACCGCAGCCCCCCGAACGGGCATTCTCGACACAATGCGCTCTGTGGAGGCCCGTAACCCGCGTGTGGGGGGCGCTGTGGGGGCGCCAATCCGCCTGTCGACGAGGGGGTTGAGCGTCGAGGGGGGTCTAATATCGTCTATCGTCCGTGCTGATCTCATCGGTGGTGTTCTGGATCTTCGTGTTCGCCGAGGCAAGACGGGGGGCGCTGAGTCGCCCTTGGCTGTACGTGGCCATCAATCTGGCGATCGGATTGTCGTGCGCGTTGCCGCTGGCCCTCAGGCAGTGGCGGCCGAGACGAGCCGCGGCGAGCTAGCCGGCATCGAGCAGCCGTGACGCCAAAGATCACGATCGAGGATGGCATCCACGGGGCGGACGGCTGCTGGGGGTTGGCGGTGCGGTACACGCGGCCGGAGCGGGAGCGGCGACCGCGCCGGAAGCGTTCGAGAGCCACCGGGGCGCGCGTTGGAGGACCGCGAATGTGGGTGCACTGAGTCTTCGCGGGTCGAGGAACGCGTGAGTGGATGCTCCAGGTCCGTCACCGGTCCCCTGGAAGACCAGGTCCGACAGGCCGCACGGGGAACTTCGAGACCTCACCCACCGTATAGATCTACCGTAGGAATCTTGGGGTCGGGACCGGTGCGACGGTTCGATCCCACTGAGCAGGCCGGCGATCGCGGTTTGGGGCTTCCCGATTGTGTGCCCATGGTCGGACGCCTCGCCCGATCGCCGGCCTGCTCGGCCTCTTTCTACAGCATGGCTGCGGCGAATGCAAGTCTCCGCTTCGTACAGACCAAAGAGCATGCCTGACATGCTGAAGGTTGGCGGTGTTGGTGCCACTCTTGGGTTCTTGGGAGCCGTTGGCATCTACTTCGCTCCCGGAGAGCCGTACCCCGGATACATTACACTCGCCGGAACGCTCAGCGGTGTCACCATCGCCTGGCTCATCACCGCTGTGATCAGGCGCAACGCTTCCCTTGGCCAATGCCTTGGATGGGGTGCCGCCATGGGGCTGTTGGCGTCGGCTACAGTCTTCCTCGCGAAGGGTGCGTGGACGAGTTGGGATGCTCCCTTCGTTGTGCCAACAGGAATCGCGATGGGCATCATCCTAGGGCCAGCGATCCGGGGACTCTACCGAAGGGCCATCTAACACGTGCTGAGAGTATGCGATCGAGATCCGGAAATGGCCAGCGTACCGTCTGTGCCGAATCGGGACACAGGACCCGTTCGGCCCCTCCAGATCATGCTCCCGGAGTCCCGGCACGCGTCTCGGGCACTACGACGTCACCGCCCTCATCGGCGAAGGCGGCATGGGCCAGGTCTCACCGGATACTGGGCCCACACGGCTGGTCTGAGTCGACCCCGACGGCAACGAGGAGCCGCTGCCGATGCCGCCCCGAAGCTACCGGACCCCTCGCGTCTCCCCCGATGGCACTTGCAACGCCGCGCTTGTGCGGCAACGGGAGTGCGGCGCGGCAGTGATCCTGCGCCGTGCGCAAAGGGAGACCGGCGCGGGTAGCCTCGTCGCCTACCGCGGCCGGCGGCGGCCGGCAACATTGAGCCCACGTCGGTTCGGCATGATGAGTCCGACAATTAGAGCGGCGGTGCCACGTGAGATCATCCTCTCGCTCATCGATAGACTTTGACGACCACACAGGCTCTCGGGTTCCGGTCAACCTACGGCGGCTCCGATCGTGCTGATGGGGCCTCTCAGCTCGGCAGGCCGGGCGGCTCACCAAGGCTGGTGTTCACATCGTTTACGGCCCACTCGGTAGCGAACGCGGCGGCCGGCTTCGGTCCGCACGCGCACCTGCCGGCCGTCGGTCTCGATGACGATGGCGCCGTCACGTCCCGTCTCGAGCACCAGCGCGCCGATGTCCCGATACCGGCGCACCACCACCGCCGCCGGGTGACCGAACGGGTTCGCGTGCCCCGCGCTGACAATCGCCACACACGGAGCGGTGGCCTCGACCAGGCCCGGCGAGCTCGATCCAGCGCTACCGTGATGCGGGACCTTGACGATGCGAAACGCCACCGGGTCGAGCGCGCCGGCGACACGGCCCTCCACCTCCCGTCCGATGTCGCCCGGCAACAGCACCGCCACATCGCCGAACCGCACCTCGAGCACGATCGAGTCGTCGTTTCGAACGCGAACCCGCTCCCAGTCGGGCGGCGGCGGGTGGACCACCACGATCGAGACCTCGCCCAGATCGAACCGGTCGCCACCGACCACCCGTCGCCAGTGGGCGCCGATGGCGTTGGCCGACAGACGCAACTGGTCGAGCCGACGATGGCCGGGGACCGGCACCCCTTCCCAGACCTCACGCGGCGCGAAGTCGCGCAGCACCGCGGCCATGCCGCCGATGTGGTCCGGGTCACCGTGGGTGAGGACCGCCGCATCGAGTCGCCGCACCCCCAGAGCCCACAGCGCGGGGGCGACCACGCGTGACCCGATGTCGAACCGCGAGCTGAAGGAGCCACCAGCATCGACGAGCAGCGACCGTCCACCCGGCGCCTGCACGAGGGTGGCGTCCGCCTGACCCACATCGAGAAAGCTGACCCGCATCCAGCCGGCGGGTGGGCGCCCCCTCAGCGCCGGTCGTGACGGGGCCGACACGATCCAGAGGGCGGCCAACGCCAGCAGCGTCTTCGCAACCGCGCGTGCACGCACCGAGCCACCGGTCCACAGGAGCCACATCAGCGCACCGTAGTAGAGAACGAGCACCGGCGCCGCCGGCGCCGGCACCCGGAAGACCAGCCAGGGACAGACGTCGAGTAGTCGCGTCGACTCGACGAGGCCGGTCGCCGCCAGATGCGCGACGTAGCCGGCAATGCTCGCCAGCGACGGATGGAGCGCCGCCAGAGGGAGTGCCGCCAGCCCGGCCAGCTGGGTGACGGTCATCATCGGGATCGCGACAAAGTTCAGAACCAGACCGGCCAGGCTGACACGGGCGAACAGCGCGGCCCCGATCGGCATCAGTGCCGCCTCGGCGCACAGCGTGGCCGCCAGCAGGGTCAGGGGCGGCGCGACCCACCGCGGCGGCGGGTCGACCCAGCGTGCGAGAAGACGGCTCAAGGTATCGACGACCCGCGACACGCCGAGCACGATCCCGACCGTGGCCCCGAACGTCAGGAGGAACCCGGCGTCGAACACCGCCAGCGGCGAGACCAGCACAATACCGATCGCGGCCACTGCCAGCACGTTGACCGGCGGCGTCCGATGGTCGAGCAGGCCAGCGCCCAGCACGATGACGGCGGCCGTGGTCGCCCGCGCCACCGATGCCTCGTGGCCGACCAGATAGGCATAGGCGACCAGCAGCACGATGACCCCGCCGGCCAACCGGCGGGGGCGTACACCGGCCGACCGGCCGAGCAGCAGCAGACACCCCGCGAGGATCACGATGTTGCCGCCCGAGATGGCAATGACGTGATACGTCCCGCCCTCCTGCAGCCGGCGCGTGGTCTCTTCGTCGAGACCGGTGCGGTCGCCGATGAGCACGGCGGTGACGATCGCCGCCGACCGGACGCCGTAGCGACCGACCGCCCGCCCGATCACCCGCCGGACCATCGCGCGCACGGTCGCGGCCAGCTCCGCCGGCGCCGAACCGCGCCGCACGACCTCGACGAGCAGTCCGCTCTTCACCGACCCGAGCAACGCGGTGCCCCGCATCGCCTGCCGCCGCGCCTGGTCGGCCACGCCCGGGTTGCGATAGGCCGCAGGCGGACGGAGCGTCGCGTAGACACGCACGACGCGCCCGGCGCGCCACCCGGCGGCCCGGCCCGACCACAGGCGCCCACCGACCGACAGTCGCACGCCGCCCGAGGTCGTCCGCATGGCGCCGGGGCGGCCGATCCGCGCCACCGTCAGACGCAGGGCCACGCCGTAGTCGGTCGGCATCGCGTCGGCTCGCAGCCGTCCCTCGAGCAGCACCGGCCCCACGCGTCCGATGTCGGCGCCTGGCTGGTCGGCGAACCACCGCGCCAGCGGTGTCTCGAGGGCGGCCGCATACCGCGTCGCCCCAAGCAGCAGGCCGCCGGTCGTGAAGCCGACGACGAGCACCACCGTCGCCGTACCCGGCCCCGCTCGCATGCTGACCACCGCCACGGCCAGCGCCCAGACCACCACGAGCACGACGCGGATGCCCAACAGCGGCAGCGGCAGCCACACCCCGGCCACCGCGCCCACCAGCAGCGCCACGGCCGCCAGCGCCGTGGGACTTGTCACACCGGGAACGCATGCAAGACCCGTCGCGTACGGGACCGCCCGTCACCGGCGGCTCATCAGCGAGCGGGTGCAATCTCTACGATCCCGCCGTCTGTCAACAGTTGTGGTTTCTGCCAGACCGACCGACGCGCGTCTAGGTGTGGACGATGTGCGGACGGGAGCGAACCGAGGGCGTCAGGTCCGGGCGAGCTCCGCGTGATAGTCCTGCAACGGACGCACGTCGAGCGTCTCCTTCCGGAGCGCGCGGATGGCGCTGACGGTCGCCGCCGCCCCGGTGAGCGTCGTCACACACGGCACGCCGAGGACTGTCGCGATGCGGCGCAGCGTCCGGTCGTCGAAGAACGACTCGCGTCCGAGCGGGGTATTGATCACCAGGTCGATCTCGCGGTTCAACAACCGATCGCCGATATGGGGGCGTCCCTCGTTCACCTTGTAGACCAGCCCGGCCTCGATACCATGCGCCCGCAGATAGGCAGCGGTGCCATGGGTGGCGAGCAGCGAGAACCCGAGGCCCGCCAGGTCCCGAGCGATCGGCACCACGCTCGCCTTGTCCTCGTCGTTGACGCTGATGAACGCCGTGCCCTCGTGCGGCAGCCGATGCCCCGCGGCGAGCTGCGCCTTGGCGTAGGCCAACCCGAACGTCGCAGCTCCGCCCATGACCTCGCCGGTCGACTTCATCTCCGGACCCAGGATGGTGTCGACGCCGGGGAACCGTACGAACGGAAACACCGGCGTCTTGACGAACACACCGGCCACTTCGAGATCGTCAACCAGTCCGAGCTCGCTCAGCGTCTTCCCCACCATCACCCGCGCCGCAATCTTGGCCAGCGGCACGCCGGTGGCCTTCGACAGATACGGGACCGTGCGTGACGCGCGCGGGTTGACCTCGAGCACGTAGACCGTCTCGTCCTTGATCGCGAACTGCGCGTTGAGGAGCCCGACCACCTCGAGCGCCCGCGCCACACGGCGCGTATAGTCCCGGATCGTCGACAGATGCCGGTCGGCGACGAGATACGGCGGCACGACACAGGAACTGTCACCGGAGTGGATACCGGCCTCCTCGATGTGCTCCATGACGCCGCCGATGACCACCGCGCCGGTGGCGTCCGCGACGGCATCGACGTCGAGCTCGAACGCGTCCTCGAGGAACTTGTCAATCAGGACTGGGTGCTCGGGCGAGGCGTCCACGGCTTCGGTCATGTAGCGGTCGAGCGCGCCGGCGTCGTACACGATCGCCATCGCGCGGCCGCCGAGCACATACGACGGCCGTACGACGAGGGGGTAGCCGATCTTGACCGCCACCGCCCGCGCTTGCTCACGCGTGGTCGCGACGCCGCTCGGCGCCTGCGGGATCCCGAGCTCCCAGAGCAGGCTCGCGAACCGCTCGCGGTCCTCGGCCAGGTCGATCGAGTCGGGCGAGGTGCCGAGGATCGTCACCCCCGCTGCCTGGAGTTCGAGGGCGAGTTTCAACGGGGTCTGCCCGCCGAACTGGACGATGCACGAGACGTCGCCGCCCGCCGCCTGTTCCTTGTGGATGACCGCCAAGACATCCTCGAGGGTGAGCGGCTCGAAGTAGAGCCGGTCGACCGTGTCGTAGTCGGTCGAGACCGTCTCGGGGTTGGAGTTGATCATCACGGTTTCGAGCCCTTCTTCTTTGAGCGCGAACGCCGCGTGACAACAGCAGTAGTCGAACTCGATGCCCTGCCCGATCCGGTTGGGCCCGGAGCCCAGGATGACGACCTTGCGACACTCGGTCGGGGCCGACTCGCATTCCTGTTCGTAGGTCCCGTAGAGATACGGCGTAAAGGACTCGAACTCGGCCGCGCAGGTGTCGATCCGCTTGTAGACCGGCTCGATCCCCGCCTCCCGGCACCGGTCGGCGATCACCGCCGGTTCCACCTCGAGCACCCCGCTCAGCTCCTGGTTGCTCACCCCCGAGCGTTTCAGGATCTCGAGCAGATCCCGAGACATGTCGCGGCACCCGACGAGACGCGCAGACCGTTGCAGCTCGACGAGCTCCGCGAACTGCGTCAGGAACCACCGGTCGATGCGGGTCAGCTCGTGCACCCGGTCGACGCTCCAGCCCCGCTCGAGGGCTCGGAACACCGCGAAGATGCGGCGGTCGGTCGGCACCACGAGCTGCCGCTGCAGCGCCGTATCGTCCTCCGCCTGGCGCGACGCCGGCGTCTGCGCGAAGAGCCGGCCGCTCCGGCCAAGCTCGAGCGACCGGATCGCCTTGAGAAACGCCTCCTTGAACGTCCGGCCGATCGCCATCGCCTCACCGACCGACTTCATCTGGGTCGTCAGGGTGCGGTCGGCCTGCGGGAACTTTTCGAAGGTCCACCGCGGCACCTTGACCACCACGTAGTCGATGGTCGGCTCGAAACTGGCGGGGGTCTTCTTGGTGATGTCGTTGGGGATCTCATCCAGGGTGTAGCCGACCGCGAGTTTGGTGGCGATCTTCGCAATGGCGAAACCCGTGGCCTTGGAGGCCAGCGCGGAGGACCTGCTGACTCGGGGGTTCATCTCGATGACCACCACACGTCCGGTCTTCGGGTCCACGGCGAACTGGATATTGCAGCCGCCGGTGTCCACGCCGACCTCCCGGATGACGTTGATGGAGATAT
>JADFPE010000211.1 GCA_022562495.1 Acidobacteriota bacterium | reverse complement strand
AGTCGCTACAGTAAATGCTGAATCAGGTTGTCTCAAAGTTGTTGACACGGCCCGAACATCGCCGGGTCGCCAGACAGCTGTCTCGGCTTCCGACCGAAATCCTGAAGCGCTACGAGAAGTGGAAGGATGTTCTTGGTATTTCAGGACCAGCGGCACTCCGACTGATCAAGGGATTCCACGACCAGACGTTACGAGGTGAGTGGCTTGGACATCGCTCTTCGCGCCTGAGTCTTCAGTATGGCGTCATCTACAGAGTTGCCAATCGGCAGTGCGAGGTCTTGGTCATAGACATCACGGCTCACGATTATCGAAAGAAGTAGTCATGAACAAAAAGATGTTTCGACGGGCGCGGAAGCGGGTGGATGTCTCGGTGGGGCAATCCGTGCGGATTATTCGCGAGCTTCAGGAGATGAGCCAGAACGATCTGGCGAGGATGACGGGGATTCCTCAGTCGACGATCTCCGCAGTCGAGAACGACAGAGTCAATCTCGGAGTCGAACGAGCCAAGGTGATCGCGCGCGCGCTGAAGTGCCATCCGGCAGTACTGGTGTTTTCGGGCTGGGAAGTTGACAAGGACACGGCCGCCTGACCACGGTCCACTATGCCCGAAACTATGCCCGCGAGGAGCCACCTCCTGCTCACTCGTGCTCATTCCAGCACCTGGTGTCGTTCGAGTTCGTTCAGAAACTAGCGTTTTCTCGAACGTTTCTGACCGGCAGCGGGGGACTGCACAACCTCCATCCCCGGTTCACATCCGGGCGGCGCCTCCAATTTTCCCTAGCGTTTCTGACTGTTTTCGGTGCCGGTGGCTCGGCTCCAGGGCCGCTGTGCCCGGAACTGTGCCCAGGACCATCCGGCCGTTGCTCTACGCCCCGGTTGTGAGACTCGGCGGCGACGGGCCCCCTCCGCACGGCAGTGTCCGGGCCGGAGCGACCCCGGCAGTGCTACTTATCGTCAGGCCTGCATCACACCGAGACGGGCGCGGCGATACCCTCGCACAAGCGATCGTGCGATCACTACACTGATAGCCGTGACCACCCTCGACCGCGGCCTCGGGCGGCTCGAGGCGACCACCCTGGTCGTCGGCGGCATCATCGGCGCGAGCATCTTCCTCGTGCCGGCCGATGTTGCGCGAGAGGTGGGGTCGCCCGGTTTGCTCCTGGTGACCTGGGTGCTGTCGGGCTTGCTCGCCGTGTGCGGCGCGCTGTGCTTCGCCGAGCTGGCGGCGGCGATTCCGGAGACCGGCGGCACCTACGCCTTTCTCAAACGCGCCTTCCCCGGAACCCCGGCCGCGTTCCTCTTCGGGTGGATGATGTGCTTCACCTACGCGACCGGCGCGATCGCGGTCGTGGCGGCGATGGCGTCGGTGTACGCGGGCGAGGTGTTTGGACGGTTCATGCCGTCGGGATCGTGGGGAGAGCGGGTCGTGGCCGCCGGGCTGATCGGCATCCTGACGACCGTCAACTACCTGGGTGTCCGGATCGGCGGCAAGACTCAGAATGTGCTGACGGTGCTCAAGGTCGGGATGCTGCTCGGATTGATATTGATCGGGCTCGCGTTCGGGGAGGGCGATTTCGACCAGTTCACGCCGTTCCTGCCGGCCGATCGTGACCCTGCCCACGCGATCGGTTCGCTCGGCTCCGCGATGTTGCTCACGCTATTCTCGTTCAGCGGCGCCTACTTCGTGACGCATGTCGCCGGCGAGGTGCGCGACCCGGCGGGGACGATCCCACGCGCGATTCTGATGGCGATGGGGATCGTGCTGGTGCTGTATGTCACGATCAACCTGGCCTATCTGCGTGTGCTGTCGTTCGACGCGCTGCAGGCGTCAGAGCGGGTGGCGGCCGACGCGGCGCAGGCGATACTCGGGCCCCTCGGCGCCTCGGTCACGGCGCTCGCCGTGCTGTGCTCCGCAATGGGCACACTCAACGCCCAGCTGTTGAGCTACCCGCGTATCTTCTTCGCGCAGTCGCGGGATGGCCTGTTCTTCCCGGCGCTGGCGCGGATCCACCCGGTGCATCGGACCCCGGGTCCGGCCATCCTGCTCGTGGGCGGGCTCGCTGTCGCCTATTCGTTGGCCGGCACCTATCAGCAGATCCTCAACGCCGTCGGGTTCGTCATCCAGCTGCTGCTGAGCCTGGCGGTGACGGCCGTCATCGTGTTGCGTGTCAGGGAGCCGGATCTGCCGCGTCCGTACCGAGTCTGGGGATACCCGGTGACACCGGTACTCTTTCTCGCGATTTCGGCGTGGTACCTGGTCAACCTGCTGTTCACGCGGACCGTGCCCTCGTTGGCTGGCCTCGCGGTCGTCATCGCCGGTCTGCCGTTCTACTACTACTGGCGTCGGCAGCGCGCGGACGCGCCGGGACGAGGAAGTGGGCGTGCAGGTTGACCCACCCGCGTCTAGTACTTTGACGGGGCTGCGCCCCGAACCCCACGCGCGCGCTTCGCGGGGCCCCAACGCCCCACGCCGCGCCCGCGGGGCGCGCATTGCCGCGCGCCCTGGCTGGCGTTTTCCGCAGCACCTTCCTACTCTGGCAGGTGGGCCGCTAGCTCCTCCAGTACGGCCTGGAACGCGGCGATCGCCTCGTCGACCTCCGCCTCGCCCATTGCGGTCGAGACGTTGAAGCTGGTCCGCCAGCCGGAAAACACTCCGCGGGTCAGTAGCGCCAGGTGGGTCACTCGCCGATACCACGCCGGGGCCCGCGCGCCGTCCCGGTAGTTGCGCACCTCGCCGTCGACCAGATGGGTCTGGACCAGTGAGCCCTGCCCGGTCGCGCGTCCCCGCACCCCGGTGGCGGTGAACGCCGCCTGAAACCCGTCTCGCAGTCGATCGCCCAGCCGGTTGATCCGGGCGATTTCGGCGGGTGTCAGCAGCTCGAGTGCTGCCAAACCGGCCGCCATGCAGATCGGGCTGCCGTTGAAGGTGCCGGCGTGGGTCATCCGGTCCGACCGGCGCGGGTCGAACAGCTCCATGATGTCCGCGCGCCCACCGAACGCGCCGATCGGCAGCCCGCCGCCGATGAGCTTTCCGAGGGTGGTCAGGTCCGGCTCGACCCGATACAGCTGCTGCGCACCGCCCGGCGCCAACCGGAACGAGATGATCTCGTCGAGAATGAGCAGGATCCGATGGGCAGCCGTCGCAGCGCGTAGCCCGTCCAGGAACCGCTGGTCGGCCGGAATCATGCCGCCGGCGCCCATTACCGGTTCGACGATGACGGCGGCCAGGTCCTCGTGGTGCCGCTCGATCAGACCCAGCGTCGTCTCCAGGTCGTTGAACGGCGCGACCAGCACTTCGCCGCTCAGCGCCGGCGACAACCCGACCTCGTCCGGTTCGCCGGCCGGCCACACCGGCCCATCGGGCCCTGGAGCGATGCTGATCTCAACCGGGTCGTAGCTGCCGTGGTAGCCGCCTTCCATCTTGAGGAACTTCGAGCGTCCGGTGAAGGCGCGGGCGACCCGCAGCGCGTTCATCACCGCCTCGGTGCCGGAGTTGGTGAACCGGACGCGCTGCATCGAGGGCACCCGTCGTGTGATCTCCTCGGCGAGCGCGAGCTGCACCTCCACCGGGGCGGCGTAGACGGTGCCCTTCGCCGCCTGCGCCGCGATGGCGGCCGTGATCCGGGGGTGTCCGTGACCGTGGATCAGCGAGGTGAAGTTGTTCAGCAGGTCCAGGTAGACGTTCCCGTCCACGTCGTGGAGCCGGCACCCCTCCGCCCGGTCGGCGAAGAGTGGATAGGGTCGAAAGAAGGTGCTGGTGCGGGTATCGCCACCGGGAAGGCTACCGAGGGCGCGCGCGTACAGTGCGGCCGAACGGGCCGTGCGCGCTCGAAATCGCTCGCGCAGCCGTTCCTCGAAGGTGTCGATTGAGGAAGGTTCGTCGTGCACGTGAGTGGTCGTCTGGTCGTTCGGCGTTCTATAACTCAGACGGGGCTACGCCCCGGACCCCACGCCGGCGGGGCGCGCATGTGCCTGCCCCCGGCTGGCGTCTTTCCGCAGCCGGCTAGGAGTCAGGTTGTAAATCTTACCTGAGCTGACGGGCTAGCAGCCCGTGGTGAACATCCCGCTGCATTCGACCGGCGCTGCATCCCCGCTGGTTGCGTTGTTCATCGGTCAAGTACTGCCGGTATTTTCCCTCTTCTCGCCTTACCAGCAGGGCGCATCACCGGTCTCGGTGCAACGCGGGACGTTCACCACGGGCCGCTAGGGCCGGAACACCGTGCGACGAAGAGATCTGCCCGTGCGGGGAGGGTGTCGGTGTATAACTGTGCTGACTCGAACGGCCACAACGGGAATCTCGGGCGACGCGAGCTGCGTGTCCGGAGAGGTCACATGCCCAGACGTCATTGCATCGTCGGTGTTGCCGTTGTCGTGGTACTTGCGAGCACGTCGGCCCTGGCGCAGCAGGGCGCCCGACACGGCGAGTGGCGGTCGCACGGCGGCGACACCGGGCACATCCAGTACGCCGCACTGGACCAGATCGACAAGGACAACCTCGGGGACCTCGAGATCGTCTGGCGCTGGGCCTCGGTCGACGCCGCGTTACGTGAGCAGCATGAAGAGCTCCAGGCCCGATCCGCCCGCATCTTCTTCCACGAGGTCACACCGCTCAAGGTCGGTGGCACCTTGTATGCGAGCACATCCCTCGGTCAGATTGCGGCGATCGACCCGGGCACGGGCGAGACGCGCTGGTCAGTCGACCCGGAGGTCTGGCGGGCCGGCCGGCCGACCAACCTCGGGTTCTTGAGCAAGGGACTGGCGTACTGGACTGACGGCGACAGCGAGCGGCTGTTCTATGCGGGCGGGGCCGAGGCGACGCTCGTGTCGGTCGACCCGAGCACGCGCGCGCTCGACCCCGACTTCGGCGATGGGGGTAAGGTCGATCTCACCAGGAACCTCGGTCCCCATGTGGCGCGGAACACCTACACCCTGACGTCGGCGCCGCTGGTGGCCGGCGACGTCGTCATCGTCGGCTCGTCGATCCGCGATACCCCACGCACACGCGAGATCCCGCCCGGACACGTGCGCGCCTACGATGTCCGCACCGGCGAGCACCGCTGGACGTTCAACACGATCCCGAACGAGGCCGACTACGGCAACCAGACGTGGGAGGCGCAGTCGTGGCGTGACGCCGGGGCGGTCAACGTCTGGACCCTGATGTCGGTGGACCCGGAGCTCGGCTACGTCTATCTGCCGGTCGGCAGCGAGGCGCACAACTGGTATGGGGGGCATCGCCCAGGCGACAACCTGTTCGCGCAGAGCCTGGTCTGTCTCGATGCCGAGACCGGTGAACGGATCTGGCACTTCCAGTTGGTCCACCACCCGGTCTGGGACTGGGATCCCCCGGCGGCGCCGACGCTCATCGACATCACCGTGGACGGGCGCCCGATCAAGGCGGTCGCCCAGGTGACCAAGCAGGGGTTCCTCTTCGTTCTCGACCGGGTGACCGGTGAGCCAGTCTGGCCGATCGAGGAACGTCCCGTCCCGCAGTCGACCGTGCCCGGTGAGGTGACGTCGGCGACGCAGCCGTTCCCGACCAGACCCGCACCGTTCGAGCGACAGGGCATCTCCGAAGAGATGCTGATCGACTTCACCCCCGAGCTTCGGGCCACGGCGTTGCAGATCATGCAGGACTACGACGGTGGTCCCTTGTATTCGCCACCCTCGGAGCGAGGCACCCTCGTCAACCCCGGGTGGGTCGGTGGAGGCAGCTGGGCCGGCGCGTCGTTCGATCCACGCACCCAAGTACTCTACGTACCTTCCTTCACCGACTGGAACCTGGTCAGGCTGAGCACGCCCGAAGCCGGCACCGACCAGGACGGCACCCCGTTCGACTATGTCTGGAACGGCGACGCCACGCCGCTGGTCGAGGGGCTTCCGCTCTTCAAGCCGCCGTATGGCCGGATCACGGCGATCGACATGACCACCGGCGAACACCTGTGGCAGATCGCCAACGGCGACGGCCCCAGACAGGCCGACCCGATCAAACACCTCGACCTGCCCCCACTTGGCACCAGGGTGCTGAACTTTCCGATCTCGACCGAGACGCTGCTCTTCACCGCGACGGGGCGCGATGCCTGGAACCCGCCGCTGCTGAACGTCTACGACAAGACGAGCGGCGAGCTTCTCCGGGCCATCGAGCTGCCATCCACCGTGCGAGCGTTACCGATGACCTACCTGCACGACGGCAAGCAGTATCTCGCGGTCGGCATCGGTTCAGGCCGCGACCCGGACGAGATCGTCGCGCTGGCGATCCCGTAGGGGCGACGACCATCATGAGGCACTGTCGGCCGGCCGTCGAGTCTGTCCTGAGGATGACCGTCGTCGCGATCTCGATGGCGGTCTTGGTGCATCTGCTTCCGCTCGTGGCACACGCGCAGACCGGCGCGCGCCCCGACGAGTGGCGCTTCTACGGCGGCGGCCCGGGACACACCAAATATTCGCCCCTCGACCAGATCACCAAAGACAACGTCGACCAGCTCCGGATTGCCTGGACCTGGACGTCGGTCGACGAGACGTTGCGCGCCGAAAACCCGATTATCCGGGACGGGCGCGCGTTTCGTACCTATGCCTACGAGGCCACACCGCTGCTGGTTGACGGCGTCCTCTACACCACCACCAACCTCGGGCAGGTCGCCGCGATCGATCCGACGACCGGCGACACGCTCTGGAGCTACGACCCCGGGCTCTATCTGGAGGGCCGCCCGGCGGTGCATGGGTTCCTGACGCGCGGACTGGCGTACTGGACCGACGGCGACGACGCGCGGCTCTTCTATGCCGGCGGGCGGACCTATCTCGTCTCGGTCGACGCCGAGACCGGTGAGCCGGACGTCGACTTCGGCCGCGGCGGGCGTGTCGACCTCACGCGGGGGCTCGGCCGGACGATCGACCCCAGCCAGTACGCCGTCAGCTCCCCGCCGGTCGTGGTCGGCACCACGGTGGTGGTCGGCTCGGCGATGACCGAGGGGACCGGCCGACAGGAGGCGCCGCCAGGCCACGTGCGCGGGTACGACGTCCGCACCGGCGAGATGAAGTGGATCTTCCACACGATCCCGCAGCCCGGTGAGCTCGGCAACGAGACCTGGGGCAACGAGTCGTGGAAAGTCGCTGGCGGGGCCAACGTCTGGTCCAACATGAGCGCCGACCCGGATCTCGGATATGTCTATCTGCCGGTCGGCTCGCCCGTGACCGACTATTACGGCGGACACCGGCCGGGCGACAACCTGTTCGCCAACTCGCTGGTCTGTCTCGACGCCGACACCGGCGAGCGGGTGTGGCACTTCCAGTTTGTCCACCACACGGTCTGGGACTACGACCTGCCGGCGGCGCCCAACCTGATCGACATCACCGTCGACGGGCGCCAGATCAAGGCGGTCGCGCAGATCACCAAGCAAGGATTCACCTTCGTCTTCGACCGGGCGACCGGCGAGCCGGTCTGGCCGATCGAGGAGCGTCCGGTCCCACAGTCGACGGTGCCGGGTGAACGGACCTCGCCGACGCAGCCGTTCCCCACACGGCCGCCGGTCTATCTGACCAACGGTGCGCTCGAAGCGGATCTGATCGATTTCACCGAGGAGCTGAGAGCGGAAGCGCTGGAGATCTATAGCCCCCACACCGCCGGTCCGCTCTACACGCCACCGGCGCTCGGCGGGAACATCGTGCGTCCCGGGTGGAGCGGCGGCGCCAACTGGTGGGGTGCCGCCTTCGACCCCGAGACCGCGCGGCTCTATGTCCCAAGCTGGGCGCACTTCTCGTTCGTCGTGATGGAGCCGGGCGACCCGACCCGCTCCGATCTGACGATCCGCCCGCGGGTGAGCAACCTGCCGGGGCCCCGGGGGCTCCCGCTGTTCAAACCGCCCTACTCGCAACTGGTCGCCCTCGACATGAACGCCGGCGAGGTGCTGTGGAGCGTGCCGCTGGGCGACGGCCCACGTAACCACGAAGCGCTGCGCGGTCTCGACCTGGCGCCGCTCGGGAACTACGACAAGAGCGGCGGCCCGCTGCTGACCAGGACGCTGCTTTTCATCGGCCAGGGCATCGAGTCGAACACGCTGCGCGCCTTCGACAAGGACACCGGCGACGAGGTGTTCGAGATGGAGCTGCCGGCCCGGTCGTCTGCGGCGCCGATTACCTACCTGGCGGACGGTGTGCAGTACATCGTGATCGCGGTCGGCGGTGGAGATAGCACCGAACAGCTGGTCGCGCTGGCGCTGCCGTAACGGGGCGTACATCGGCGAGCTGGGAGTCGGTGGCGACACCCCGCGTCGCGACGAGACGGGCGATGCGCCCGGCTGACTCGACGCGCCAAGGGAGAATGCGGGGCAGTAGGGAGGCGCTTGGCGGCCGAGCTGAAGGGGCCACCTATCACGGCCACCCAACCGGCGAAAAATGATCCCGTGTTTGATCCCATTGGTAGCGGTTTCCTGCTTATTCCTGCGTACCTGTGCGTACCGCGAGCGATCTCGCATGTCGCTGCGATCGTGAGATTTGCGCCTGTTTTTGCACCAAACGGGTCAGACGGCGGCGGTCTGCACAACCTCCATCCCCGGTTCACATCCGGGCGGGTGCGCACGTC
>JADFPE010000014.1 GCA_022562495.1 Acidobacteriota bacterium | reverse complement strand
GAACCAGTCGAGCGTATCGAGCCCACCGGCATACACCCATGCATCCGACCCGTGCTCGGCCAGCAGCGCCAGCGCGTCGTCCGCGCTGGTCGGCTGGAACAGCTCGAGTTGAGGTATTACGTCGCGAATTACGGCCATGGTTATATCGCCCTCCCCTTCCTCAGACGTGAGCCGTCAGCCGATCGTGGCCTGTCGGAGCTTGCTCGAGCTGCGTCAGAATCATGTCTCGTGTCACCGGCGAACGATAGAAGTAGCCGTCCGCCTGCCCTAGTGCATCCGCGATGGCGACGACGACGGCGCCCGACCCGGCGCCCTGCGCCGCCTCGCCGATCCCCTTCGCGCCGAGCGGGTTGAACGGGTCCGGCAGATCCGCAGCCCCCCACTTCATCGGCCGCTCATGTGGCACATCGAGGAACCCCGGTGGCCGGTTGCTGTAGAACCGCTTGGCCATCATCAGCCCCCAGCGCCGGTCGTAGACCCACTTCTGACTCAGGGCCACCGAGAAGCCCTGAATCGCGCCGCCGAAGATCTGTCCCTCGAAGGTCTTGGGGTGGATGATGGTACCAGCGTCGCATCCAGCGGCGTAGTCGATCAGTTTGATGTCGCCGGTTTCGACGTCCACTTCGACTTCGGCGAACCCGGCGACGAACGACATCCGCCGGCCACCTTCCTCGAAGTTGTCCTTCGCGACACCCATGAGCCCCTGACCGGCCAGCGCTGTGGCCGAGGCCGTCGTCATCCCGTTGATGTCCTCTGGCAGCTCGTGGCCGTCATACGTACCACCGAGCTCGATGGCCCGCTGGGCGACCCGCGCGAAGCTCATCCCCTGTGAGCGATTGCCCCGGCGATAGACCCGCTCTCCGCCGGTCTCGTAGTCGCTCGCCGACCCGCCCAGGTCACGCGCCGCGATCTCCTGCATCTTCTGACGGGCGTCGAGCACCGCGGCCCAGTTCGCCCGCGTGTGGGCGTGGGCGGTGGAGCTGCCGCCCTGCGAACAGCTCCAGGGCAGATGCCGGCTGGTGTCTCCCCAGGCGACCTCGCACTTCTCCCACGGCATGTCCATGCCTTCGGCCGCCGCCCGCATCATATCGAAGGTCGACCCGGTGCCCAGGTTCCCGATACCGGACTTGATGTACATCCGGCCATCCGGCTTGATGACGAACAACCCATCGACCCCCGAGGCGCCGGCGGCATAGGTGCTGAGCGCCATGCCGATGCCGGTCACCTTCGAGCCGTTGCGCCGGCCGCTACGCTGCACCCGTTCACGCCAGTTGAAGAGCTCGGCGCCCTTGTCGATCGCCTCCTTGACGAACGCGCTGGACACGTTGCCCTGCTCGCCGGTCCGCCCCGGCGCGCCGAATCGCGCCTGGCCTTCCGGCGCGTTGATCTTGTGCACCTCGACCAGGTCGAGCCCGAGCTGCTTGGCCGCATTCGCGATGATCGGCTCGATCATCGTCATCGACTGGACGCCACCCGGCCCACGCTGCGGGCCACGCGGCGGCGTGTTCGTGTAAACGCCGGTGCCGCGCATCCGCATGCTCAGCGGCTGGTACGCGAGCGACCCCATGCCACCGACGTTCATGTGATCACCGGACCGTCCGTACGGGCCACCGTCGCCGATGGCGTGGATTTCCAATGCGGTGATCCGACCGTCGCTCCGCATCCCGAGCTTGATCCGCGCCTGCACGCCCGGACGCGCCTTGCCGAACGAGGTCTCGTCACGCCGAGTCACCCGCATCATCACCGGTTTGCCGATCTTCTTCGACAGCAGGATCGGAATCTGTGCCTGCGGATACCCGCTGATCTTGCTGCCGAACCCGCCCCCGGTGAACTCGTTGATGAGCACCACATCGGACGGCTCAATCCCCGCATACCGCGCCATCGGCCCGACGGCGCGGGCCGTGCTCTGGACCGACGGGAAGACATAGAGCTTCCCGCCGTCCCAGTAGGCCATGGTCGTCCGGCTCTCGAGCGGCTGGTGCGACAGCGACTGAAAGTAGGAGTGCTCCTCGATGATGACGTCCGCCTCGGCGAACCCGGCGGCCAGATCGCCATACTCCCACTCGGCGCCGGCCGGGGCCTCCATCGGGATCTCCCCCGGTTCCACCCCCGCCACGTCGTCCTCGGTCCACTTGATTTCACCCAGCTCGCGGCCGAGCATGGTGTTGACGCCGACGGTTGTCCCCTCCTCGGTCTGCGTGGTCCGCGCGTTCGGTCCACCCGGACGCAGACTGTCGAGCGGGTCGAGGACGAACTGCAGCGGTTCGAGGTCGAGCTCAATGAGCTCGATCGCTTCGGACGCCGTCTGCTCATCGACCGCCGCCACGGCGAGAATCGGCTCGCCCTCGTAGAGTGGCTCGTTGGTCAGGGACGCCTCGCCCGGCGCGTTGACCTCCGGAATATCGTCGGCAGTCAGGATGCCTTCGAACCCCGGCAGCGCCTCGGCCGCGCTGGTGTCGATCGACCGCACCCGCGCGTGGGGCATCGGGCTGACCAGCAGCTTACAGAAGACCATGCCTTCGGCACGGAAATCCTCCGCGTACTTGGACCGCCCGGTGACCTTCGCGTAGAGATCCGGTGTCTGGTAGTTCTTCCCGAGCAATTTGTAATCAGCCACGTCAGGCCCCCCGCGTGATTTCCGCCGCCCGCATGACGGACGTCAGGATCTTGTCGTAGTCGGCGCACCGACACAGGTTGCCCGAGAGCCACTCGGCCACTTCCTTCCGCGTCGGGTTCTGGTTGCTGTCGAGCAGCGCGACCGTGTTCATGATGAACCCGGACATGCAGAACGCGCACTGGAAGCCCTGCTCTTCCAGGATCGCCTGCTGCATCGGGTGCAGCGTGCCATCCTCGGCCTCGAGCCCCTCGATCGTCGTCACCTCGCGGCCCCGCACCGTGTGCGTCAGCAGCGAACAGGAGTACAGCGGCACGCCGTCGACCAGCACCGTGCAGGCGCCGCATTCGGCGCGGTCGCACCCGATCTTGGTGCCCGTCAGCCCCAGCTTGTAGCGCAGCGTGAAGCCCAGGGTCTCCATCGGCGGGACCTCGAGCCGCCGGCTCCGGCCGTTGATGTTGAGCGTGATGAGCCGCTCAACGGCCCCGGCCGCCGGAGACTGCGCCAGCAACGCCCCGCCGTTCGCACGGAACAGGTAGTTGGCCGATGACACCGCCGCGCTCGCGGCGATGGCGCCCTTGATGAAATGTCGTCTGGAAACACCCTGCTGGGTCGTCTCCGCTGTCAACTCGATGATCGCCTGACTCATGGGGCGCATTGGACAATCCCCTCCCTTGGTGTGCCGCAGTCCTCGCAGGCCGTGATCCAGCCGTTGCCATTGTGCCGAATGCCTGCCGACACCACAAGTGCGACACTGCCCGAAGCGGGTCATCATGCCCCCGATGACGCTGTGTCATTCGTCTCGGTCCGTGTCCATTCACCGGTGCTTCGCTGTGTAGGGTATGGAGCGCGGGATGGCCAACCACTGCGGACGCGAACCCGCCGGGCTCGCGAGGGCGTGAATTGCTGATCGTGGTCGATCTCCCCCAGCGTACTGCGTGAACCGGATGCAGCAGGTCGGTGGGATCTCGCAGAATCGGGCCGAACAGCAGATGGGGACGACCGGGAAGGGGAGAAAGCGCGACACCAGACCGGCATTGCACACGAATTTCTTGCCACCCCGGTGCGGCGCCGGCCGCGCGAACTCCCGCAAACATTCGGGTCGCACGTCCCGACTGGCAGGCCGGTTTCTTGCACTCCTCCGGGCTGGTGGAGGGAGCCGACCGGTGCCGAGCGTGATGAGGGCGGATGATCTGGGACTCCTGGGCCGGAGCGACGCCATGGACGAGTTGCGGGCGACGGTGCGCCGTGTCGCGGAGTCCCCGTATGCCGTGCTGGTGACAGGGGAGAGCGGGAGCGGCAAGGAGCTGGTGGCGCACGCAATCCATCGGCTCAGCCGGCGGCCCGACCGAAGCTTCGGCGCGGTCAACTGCGCGGCCTTGACCGATGAGCTCGTCGAAGCGGAGCTATTTGGCTACGCGCGGGGCGCGTTTACCGGTGCGGTGACCGAACACGCCGGGCTCTTCGAAGCGGCGGATCGGGGTACGCTGTTCCTGGACGAGATCGGCGAGCTGTCGACGCGGGCGCAGGCCAAGCTGCTGCGGGCGCTCCAGGACGGTGAGATCCGCCGGATCGGTGAGAACGTGCCGCGCCGGGTCGACGTACGGGTCGTGGCGGCGACCAACCGGCCGCTCGAGGCGGACGTGTTGACGGGCCGATTCCGCGAGGATCTCCTGTATCGGGTCGACGTGCTGCGGATCGTCGTGCCGCCGCTGCGCGACCGAGACGACGACGTGCTCCTGCTCGCCGAGCACTTCTGGCGGCGGGCGCAGTCGGTCACCGGGAGCCGCGCCGTCCTCGCGCGCTCGACGCTGACCGCGTTGGCCGAGTATCACTGGCCGGGCAATGTTCGGCAGCTGGAAAACGTCATCGCCTCGCTGGTCGTGCGCGGGCCCCGTTGCGGGGTCGTCGGTCCGTCCACATTGCCTGGCTGTATCGCGGGAGACACGAGTGACGTCGAGACGTTGCAACAGGCACGTGTGGTGTTCGAGCGCCGGTATGTCAGTGGCGCGCTGGCCCGGGCCGGCGGTCGGCGCGGGAAAGCGGCAGTGGCGCTGGGTGTGACGCGACAGGGGCTGGCGAAGCTGCTGAAGCGGCTCGGCCTCGATCACCCGTGCAGGCCACGCACTAGCCAAACATCAGGTTGACGATGAACACCGCGCCCAGGATGCCGGCGGTGTCGGCGAGTAGACAGGCCGGCACGGTGTGCCGGGTCTCACGGATACCCACCGCCCCGTAGTAGACGGCGAGCGTATAGAACGTGGTCTCCGTGCTGCCCTGGAACGTGCTGACCATGTAGCCGATCAGTGAATCGGCGCCGTACACCTGCATGGTTTCGGTCATGACGCCGTACGCCCCCGCTCCGGTCAAGGGCCGGAGCAGCGCCATCGGCAGCGCCTCGGCGGGTAACCCGATGATCGCGGTAAACGGAGAGATGACAACCACGATCAGGTCGATGCCACCCGAGGCCCTGAACATGCCGACGACGACGAGGATCGCGACCAGATACGGGATGATGCGAATCGCCACCTGAAAGCCCTGCTTGGCGCCCTCCACCAACGAGTCGTAGACCCGCACCCCGCGCACCCACCCATACAGGATGAGCATGGCGACCAGTGTTGGCAGCATCCAGGCGGAGGTGACATCAGTGATGATGTCGGCGGTCGACTCGGTCCGGCTGTCCCAGACGAATCGCGCCAGCAGACCGGCCAGGACCAGACAGAACAGCCGGCCCAGCCAGCGGCGCACCGGCTTCGGCGCCAGCGCCTCAGGTGCGTCGAAGGCGAGGGACCCCTCATCGACCACGGCCATGTCGCCGGTCTGGGCGGCCGTCAACGCCGTTGGCTCGGTGCTCCGGTAGATCCAGAACCGGCTCAGGAGCACCGCCGCGGTCACGGCGACTACCGTGGCACAACCGCTCGCAAACCAGGTGGGGATGAAGATCCCCATCGCGTCTTGGGACCCGAGCGACGCACGCATCCCGACGACGCCAGACGGCAGGATCGCCAGCGCCGAGGTGTTGATCGCCAGGAACATCACCATGGCGTTGGTCGCGGTGCCAGGTTTCGAATTGAGCTTGTCGAGCTCCTCCATCGCCTTGATCCCGAACGGGGTCGCCGCGTTCCCCAACCCCAGCATGTTGCTCGAGATGTTCAGGATGATCGCGCTCATCGCCGGGCTTCCGACCGGAACGGAAGGAAAAAGGCGATGGAGCACCGGACCGACGAGACGAGCCAGATGACGCAAGAGTCCGGCGTCTTCGGCGACCTTGAACAGCCCGAGGAAGAGCGCCATGACCCCGACCAGCCCGATCGCGAGGTCGACGGCGCCACGTGCGGACGTCAGGATGGAGTCGGTGAGCGCCTGCATCTGGCCAGAGAACGCGGCCAGCAGGACGGAGGTCAGCGCGACGAAGACGATGAGACCGTTGAGCATGTCGCAGGGACGCTAGACTCCTTGCACAACGTTTATCGTGGCAATCGAGTCAAGTTTCGATCGTGTGTTTGTCGCTCTCGCCACGACAGTTTCCGTTCAAGGAGTCGAGCCCCCGCGTAGCGGGGCTGTGAGAACAGCTCGGCTAGCGAGGCGGAGCCAGCCGGGTCGGGACGGTCTGAGGCGGAGCCTCGCTAGCGCTGCGCCTCGACCCGCTCAGACGATCGTCGATGCACCATCACTAGTCGAACCGCCGCTGCAGCGCGAGCAGGCTGCGGTCCCTCGGGGACTGTGCCAGCCCGTCGGCGATGACCAACCGGGCGGCAGCGCGGTCACCGGTACGCCATTCGGCATCGGCGAGACGAACGAGCAACCGGGTGCTCGGTTCTCCGAGCGCTCGGGCCTGTCTGAAGCGAACGACGGCGTCGGCGGGGTCGTCGAGCTCGAGCGACAGGTCGGCGATCCGCGTCAGTCTGGCCACGCGCGAGCCGATGGGCTCGTTCGCCGTCAGCGCGTCATGGGCGATGAGGAGCTGACGCGCCCGTGCGGTGTCACCCTCGTGCAATGCCAGATCCGCGAGCTCGACGAAGGCGGAGGGGTCGAGCGGAAACCGCGCGGTGGCGAGCTCGAGCGCCGCCACCGCGTTCTCAACCTCGCCCGCGAGCAACAGCGCGCGTGCCAGCAGCGTCAGCGCTTCGCTCGATGCGGTCGCCATCGGAATCGACTGGAGTGCGCCCAGCGACTTGCTCAGCGCGATACGGTCGTCCGTGGTGCGGGCAATGTCGAGCCAGACACGACCGAGGGCGGTGTACACCAGTGGCTGTTCCGGGTGTTCCTCGGCTGCGCGTCCCAACGCGAGCACCGCCATGTCGGTGCGACCGATACGGGCATACGCAAGCCCGAGGTCTACATCCCGTGCCGGCCGGTCCGTCTCGAGGGCGGCCAGCGCCTCGAGCTGCTCGACCTGCTTGTCCAGATGGCCCTCGGCCGCAAACACGCCACTCAGCGCCTCACGGGCGGCGGTAAACCCGGGAGAGAGTGTGACCGCCTCGGTGAGCGCCTCGATGGCCTTGGCAAATCGACGCTGATCCCACAGGCCGATGCCGAGAAGGTAGTGCGCCTCCGGCATCATCGGGGCAAGCTCGATCACCTGACGCAGCAGCGGGATGGTGCGCGTGGTGCGCCTGGAGCGATGATGTGCAAGCGCCAGTTTGTACAGGACACGCGGTGTCCGGTCATCGAGCGCCACATATGCGGCATAGTGTCTCGCCGCCTCCTCATGGTGACCGAGCTCCTGTGACACATCACCCAGTCGTTCGAGGGGGCGGGTGGCCCCGGGGGCGAGCGCGCTGGCTCGGGTCAGGTCCCGCATCGCGGCAGCCAGATCGCCCCAGCGGTGGTAGGTCTCACCCCGTTTCAGGTAGGCGAGCATGCTCTCGCTCTTCAACGCGATGGCGCCGCTGAACGCCTCGAGCGCGAGGAAGATCCGGTCTTGACCAAGCGCGTCATCCCCGGCCGCGACCAGCCGGCGATACTCGGTGTCGCGGGTCACCCCGGTGTAGAGGAAGACCCCAGCCATCGCCACCGCCAGCAGCACGCCGATGGCGAGCCGCTTCATCGCTCCTCCATCGGTCTCGTCGTTGCAGCGTGTCTGGCTGGCGGCATCTCGTGTGTGGCAGGTGGCTCAAGAACACGGCGAAGCCTTCCGGCTCCTCCTGCCTCCTGTCTCCTGTGAGGTCTCTCTCAGCGTGCGGATACCGTCACCGTGTTCCGTAGCGCGTCGGTCGCCCGGATGATGATCGTGCCCTCACCCAGGTCGTCGAGCACGATCTCGAACCGTTCCACCAGCCCGTCGGGGATGCCATCGATCGGGTAGAGCACCCGCCAGGTGTCGGTCCCCAACGAGAGCTCCACGAGCTGGATCGCAGACTGGTCATCGCGCACCGTGAACGGCAGGACCGACCGCCCACCCTCGTCCCGCACAGCTGCCATCTCGATGCGCGGGGCGGAGTTGTCGATGTCGAAGACCGGACTCTCGCGCTCTCCGACAAGGGTGGTGTCCGGGGCATTGGACCGGGCATCGCTCACCGTGACCTTGATCCGATAGGTCCCGTCCGGCACCGACGACGAATCCCACGCGAACACCGTGTCCCGCGAAGCGGACCGCAACGGGTGCCAGACGGTCTCACCCTCCCGTCGATAGGAGACGGCGTATTCGAGCTGGTCCCCGTTTTCATCGGTCGCCTTCCAGACGAACGTCTGGAGACCCTTGCGATAGCCTTGACGCCCTAGTGTCACAGCCGCCCCGTTGGACTCAGTCGCGGCATCGTCATCGAGCCCGGCGACCGGCGGGTCGCCGCTGCTGAAGGGCTGCTGGAACACCGTGCCGGGCGGATGCACGATGATCTCGGTGACCTCGGGCCGCAGGTTCCGTGGCAGATAGGCGGCCGTCACCGAGGTGAGGGTCGGCGAGACGTCCCCCGCGAACAGCGTCGCCCGCCACTGCAAGTAGCGCGCCTTCGGGCTGGCGATCCGCGTGCCTGCAGCGTTGGTGTAGGGAGCCGACCAGTCGCTCCAGGTCGCGTTGGGAATCGCGGTGTTCCCCGATCGGCTCGACAGCTCGATGCGGCTGCCACCCGGCGTCGCCCCCCGCCAGCTGATGGTGCCCCAGGTGGCGACCGTCTCGGCGTCGCGGACCTCCGACTCGTAGGTGCCCTGTTGGGCCAGCACCCTCGTGAGCCGGACCACCTTTCCCGGGTTGGCCGTCGTGTAGCGGAAGGACCCATCCGTCTGCTGCAGGAAACGCATGACCTGCTGGGCCGGCGCCCGTCCAAGGAGCACCGTCCGCGGGGGGTCGTCGGACACCTGATAGATCTTCCCGTCTGGGCCGGTGCCGACGAGTAGCGCACCGGCGCTGTCGAACACCGCGTCATACGGGGTGTCTGAGTCCGAACTCCACAGTTTGTCCCACAGCCCGTCCGACGCGATTCGGTAGACGGCGCCTTTCGTCTCACGATTCCCCGTCCCCCCATTCGTGGACCCTCGCGACGTCGAGGTCGCGGCGGTGTCTGCGACGACAACGGCCGTCACGCTCGTGGTCACTGTCACCGTGGATACGGTTGTGCTCGCGGTGCTCGGAGCATCGGTGCTCGAGGACGGGGAGGCCACCGGAGCCCCTGGCTCGTTGACCGCGACGACGAGGACGGCGCCATCGGGTTGTATGCGCAACGACCGGATCTCTGCGTAGGGCGCATCCAGCAGCACAAACGCCCGCCCGTCCGGGTCGATGCGCAGCACCTGACCCGGCGACTCCGTGCCGGCCAACAGCACGCCCCCTGGCGCGAACGCGAGGGAGAGCACATGTGTCGCGTCGCTCTCGAAGAACACCTCGCTCTCACCTTGCGGGCCGATCTTGTAGATGCGGGCCGCGTCCCCGGTCGCGGCATACAGGGTCCCGTCGGGCGCCACTGCCAGCGCCCAGATATAGGTGTCGTCAGGGTCGAAGACCGTGGAGGTCTCGCCCTCGGGCGTCACCCGGTAGACCCGCCCGTCCGGCGAGGTGGCCGCGAACACCGCGCCCCCGACGTCGGCCACCACGGCATGGATGTCGAGCTCGTCGGCGTCGAAGACGACGCGCCCGCCGCCATCCGGTTCCACGCGATACAGCCGACCGTCGTTCCCGCTCCCGACCCAGAGCGCCCCGTCAGACGCGCTGGCAAGCGACCACAGCATCGGCGCCGTCGTGTCGAAGAACGCGTCGCTCACTGGACCGAGGACGAGATGACCATCGGCATCGACCGACAAGGACTCGACGTCGCCACGCAGAAATTCCTCTTGCGTCGACACACGCCAGAAGATCGGCGTCGCCCCGGTCAACATCGTGATGGAGAGACCGAGGGCGACGGAGAGGACGGCACGCCGTACACGGGCAGGACGATCGGACTGGTTCGACTCTGGATGATGAACCAGCCGCCGGAGGTACATCATCTGCGAGAACGGGATGTCTGCGAGGCCGCGCTAGACCCTTGAACGCCGTGTGTCGTGACAATCGAGTCCAAGTCGTCCTCGTGTTTTTTTCCTGTCACCACGACAACCTCCGTTCAAAGGCGCATAGCCCCCGCGTAGCGGGGCTCTGAGAAAAGCTCGGCTAGCGCGAGCGACGCGGAGCCGCGCTCGCGCTAGGTGCCGAGATCGATGGTCACGACGCGCGACCCGGACACGACGTGGTCCAGCGGGATACTCCACTCCCGCACGACCGCGTTCCGCAGCGGTGTGAAGCGCCCGCTGCTCCGGTCGGCGCTCAACACGCTCAGCACTGACGGGGGCAGGGATCTCAGCCGCCGCCCGTTCACGACCGCACCAGCATCCGGGCGCAGCAGCTGGACATACAGCCGGTCGTTCCGCCGTGCCGTGTTCACGGCGTCGATCAGCTGGTTCAGATCGGTGGCCTGGAGCCGTTGTCCAAACTGCAGCCGCTCCTGCCGCGCCAGCGTGGTGCCGTCCGCGACGAGGAGTTGCAGACGACCACGCGCGGTGGCCGGCAGATCCACCATGATCGTCCGGGTAATCTCGTCGCCGCGATGGGTTCGAACCGCGATACGGAGCGGGACGGTGGAGCCCGGGCGCGGTCGTGGGTCGTCGAGCCAGACGCGCTCGAGCTCCGCGATGCGTACGTCATCATACGCAGTAATCGAGACGTCGATACCCTCAACGGTCACCGACTCGAAGCCGTTGTTCAGCAGGACCGTCAATGGACCCGCCACGTAGAGCGCCGCCAGCACGGTCGCGGCGTCCCCGCTGAAGGTCTCCTCGAACGTCGCCGGTGGGTGACCGGCCAGCTCCACCCGGCCACGAACGACGTAGGTCGCCGACCCCACCTCGCGACTATGCGTGAACAGGGTGTTCAGCATGGCGTTGTACGCAAGCAATGGCGTGAACAACTCGTCTGCGACGATCTCGAAGTCGAACGTGTCGACGCGGTTGCGGTCGGGGGCGTTCAGCGACACGTGCAGCGGGACGAGTCGCGGCCCTGGCCCCAGGCTGCCGCTGATCCCGGTGGACCGGTCCTGGTCGATGGTACCGACGACCTCCCCGACCGCCGCGATCTTCGCGGAGATCGCCTGACTCGGCAGCACCATGTGAATGTAGGCGCGCGTCATCGGAAAGCGGGCCGGGCCGAGGCTGTAGAACGGGTGGCCGAAGGCATACACACGACCGTCGTCGACCAGGGTCACCGTTCCGGTGGCAGCCATCGACAGATCGCCCCGAATGAGGCTGACCCCGACTGCGTCACCTGGCTGTAGGGGGCCGTCCGGCATCCGCTGGGCGGAGAGGGCGCCGCCGACCACTGCGACCATGCCGGCGGCACGAAACATGGGCGCGATTTGGTCGATGACCTCGGCTGTGAACCCGGTCAGAACGAGCGGCGTCGCAATCGGTCGCAGCTGGACGCCGAGTGTGGCGGCGGTCTCGCCGAGCAGACCGACCGCGCTGACGTCACCGGGGCGTACCGTAAACGGGTCGGGACGCGTGAGCCGGTTCGGTAACAGGGATGTCAGGGTGTCGCGCGCCAGCGGCAGCGTGAGGCGAGGCACGGCTCGAGCTACGCGTGCGGGAGGCCCAGAATCGTCCCTCAGCATCTCGTCGATCGGCGTGATGCCGGCGATCGTGTCCTTCGAGAACGAGCCCATCGAGTACGAGACGGCGCCAAGAAGCCGTCCGTCCACATAGACCGGACTGCCGCTCATCCCCTGGATGACGCCGGTCTCGGCGAGCGGACCCCCTGCCAGGCGTGCCAGGATCAGATTGCGCCGCGGCCCCATCGAGTTTTCGAGGACGCCGATGATCTCAACGGAGAACTCGCTGCGTTCTGTGCCCTGGAACACGGTGATCCCGGTGCCGTGCATGCCCGCGACCACCTCGTCGACCGGCATCGTCACGGTCGCGGCCGGCAGCACCACGAGGAAGGCACCGATGAGGATGAGAGCGAGAAGTTGCGGTTCGCGATGGCTCATGAGGGCATCACATGGTCAGGGGCGCGCAGGAAGAATGCCCGTAGGCCTCTTCTCCGGGCGACACCGTCGAGCGTTGAGACCGGTCCGCCTCGGGAGGATGGCTAGCCCGCGCGTAGCGGAGTCGTGAGAGAAGCAACCTGGCCATGCTCGGCCGACCGGCGTCTGAGGAGTCGGCGGTACAACCTTGGGTAGGTTATATCGAAGAAAATGCTGACGGGTCAAGGAGAAAAGGGCTGTGAGACGCGGCGGTCGAAATTGACACGACGGCGACAGGTTGCTAGCCTAGGCAGTCAGGCTCCGGGAAGAAACGGTGAAGGTGCAGCAGGTGACAGCAAGTCGGATGTGTCCGGTGGTCGCGGCGCCAGGCGGGCGTGTAGCGTCCTGGTGGTGGTACTACGCGTTCACCAGCACTGGAGAGGCGCGCCTGCCATCCTGACCGCAGCCCACGCAGACAGCAATGACAAGCCTCTCCAACCCACCGGGTGGAGAGGTTTTTTTGTGCCGAAAATGCTTGCGAACTTCTGACTCGGGACACGAGATGCCGTGTGCTCAGCTATGCGCCACCGTGACGGCCGAGACGACGGCCGAGCTGCGCGCTCGCCGGGACGAGGCGAGCCATGCCGACGGGGCCGACCTGGTCGAGCTCAGGCTCGACACGGTGCGCGATCTCGACCTGGAGGGGGCGCTCGCGGACCGAACCCGCCCGGTGCTCGTCACGTGCCGTCCTGTGTGGGAGGGCGGACGCTTCCGGGGCTCCGAGGCAGAGCGTCACGACATCCTGCATCGGGCGCTCCTACTGGGCGCCGACTGGGTCGATCTCGAGTGGCGGGGTGGCTTCGAGGCGCTGATCGCGGAACGGCAAGGGCGAAACATTGTTTTGTCGATGCACGATTTCGATGGCACCCCGGACGATCTCGATGAGCGGTATCGGGCGATGCGTGGCACCGGGGCCGAGGTCGTCAAACTGGCCGTCCACACCCACTCCGCCGGCGACGTGGTCCGGCTGCTGCGGCTGGGACGCGCCCACCGGGGGGAACGACTGGTGCTCGTCGGCATGGGAGCGGCCGGCGTCCCGACGCGTCTCCTGCCTGCGCATTTCGGCTCCTGTTGGACCTATGCCGGCGAGGGCGTTGCGCCAGGCCAGGTGTGTCTGTCGGAGATGGTGCACCGGTATCGGGTCAAGCGAACCTCCGCGTCGACCGTGGTGTATGGCGTGGCGGGTGCGCCGATCGGGCACTCGCTGTCACCGCCGATGCACAACGCCGGATTCGAGGCAGCCGGTCTGGACGCAATCTACGTGCCTTTCGAAGCGACCGGTGCCGACGACCTCATGACGCTCGCCGACGCGCTCGGCGTGGCAGGGCTCAGCGTGACCGCCCCCTTCAAGGAATCGATCCTGGATCATGTCCGCAGCGTCGACACCCTGGGCCAGCAGGTCGGCGCCGTGAACACGGTGCGCGCGGACCAGGAGGGCTGGGTCGGGCTGAACACGGACGGGCCCGGCTTCCTCGCGCCGCTCGACGCGCGTGGCGGCGTCAGTGGACTACGCAGCACCGTGCTCGGTGCGGGCGGCGCGGCGCGGGCGGTCGCGGTGGCACTGGCCAGCCGGGGGGCCGACGTGACGATCTGTGCCCGACGGCCAGAGCGAGCCGCGGTGGTGGCGCGCCTGGCCGGTGGAACCGTGGGACCGTTGCCACCCCGGCCGGGGTCCTGGGACCTGCTCGTGAACACCACCCCGCTGGGGACCGCCCCGGGGGTCACGGCGACACCGGTACCGGCGGCGTCGCTGTGTGGGGGGAGGACGGTCTACGACCTCGTGTACAACCCGGGTCGGACGCGGTTGCTGCGAGAAGCGGCGGCGGCCGGGTGTGTGACGATCGGGGGGCTGGACATGCTGGTGGCGCAGGCGGTGCGGCAGTTCGAGTGGTGGTCCGGGACGCGCCCGTCGGCCGAGCTGTTCAGGACGGCGGCACTGAACGCGCTGGACATCTCCGGAGGATCGGTATGAGCCACACGTCGTTCGAGACCTTTCAGGAACGGGCCACGCGCGGCACGTTCGTGCCGGTCTGCAAGGAGATTCGCGCCGACCTGCTGACACCGCTCTCGGCATTTCTCAAAGTGGCAGAGCACGCCGACTACGCGTTTCTCTTCGAAAGCGTGGAGGGCGGGGAACAGGTGGCGCGCTACTCCTTCCTGGGCAAGGACCCGTTCCTGGTGTTGCGGGCCAGGGACGGTCTGACACTCGTCGAGCAAGACGGCGTCACCGCCACCGAAGAGGTGTCGTTCATGGACCGTCTGCGTAGCCTGATGAGCGACTACCGCGCGCCGGTCGTGCCCGGGCTACCCCGCTTCACGGGAGGCGCCGTCGGCTTCCTCGGGTACGAGGCCGCGCGCTGGTTCGAGCCGTCGTTGGAGGCGGTCTGGTCGAAGCGGAACGCGCCATCGTCGGGAGACGACGACGCGGTGTTCATGGTGTTCGACACGATCCTCGCGTTCGACCATGTGAAGCACCGGATCTTGATCATCGCCAACGCGCGTGTGGATCCCGGGGCGGATCTCGAGACCGCGTATCGCTTCGCGTGCGCCAAGATCCACTTTCTCGAGGTTGAGCTCGAGCGCAGCCTGTCGGAGCCGGCCGTCACAGCGGGAACCCCGCTCGTGGTGCGTTCGAACACGAGCCAGGCAGCGTTCGAACAGGCGGTGCTGGTGGCGAAGGACCACATCACCGCCGGTGATGTCTATCAGGTCGTGCTCTCACAACGTTTCGAGACCTCGGTCACGGCCGACCCGTTCACCGTGTACCGGGCGTTGCGGCATGTGAACCCGTCACCCTACATGTATTTCATCCGGATCGGACCGTTGTCGATCGTCGGCGCGTCGCCGGAGATGCTGGTTCGGGTGGAGGGACGGCATGTGGTGACCCACCCGATCGCCGGCACGCGGCCGCGCGGGCGCGACGATGCGGAGGACGAACGGCTGGCGGAAGAGCTGACGCAGAACGAGAAAGAGCGCGCCGAGCACGTGATGCTCGTCGACCTGGGTCGGAACGATATCGGCCGGGTGAGCGAATACGGCACGGTGCGCGTGGCGCAGTTCATGGGGCTCGAGCGCTATTCACACGTGATGCATCTGGTATCGCGCGTCGAGGGGCGGCTGCGCGAGGGACAGGACCGGCTGGACGCGCTGGCGGCCTGTTTCCCCGCCGGCACGGTCTCGGGCGCGCCGAAGATCCGGGCGATGGAGATCATCTCCGAGCTGGAACCCACACGGCGTGGCATCTATGCCGGCGCCGTCGGATACGTGGACTTCGCTGGCAACCTCGATTGCTGCATCACGATCAGGACGATCACGATGCAGGACGGTCGGGCCTACGTGCAGGCCGGCGCCGGCATCGTTGCCGACTCGAACCCGACCGCGGAGTTCAACGAGACCCGCGACAAGGCCTCGGCGCTCCTGCGGGCACTGGAGATGGTGTAAGCGGGAATGCTCAAGGACACAGGAGATCGGAGGCAGGAGGCCGGAGAAGCGGGACGGCTTCGCCGCATTGTTCAAGCCTCGTGCTGACGGCCTGACAACACGCGTCATGGTGTTAGTCATCGATAACTACGACTCGTTCACCTACAACCTGGTCCAGTATCTGGGGGAGCTGGGTGCCGTCCTGGAGGTTCGTCGCAACGACCACGTGACGGTCGACGAGATCGCAGCGCTGGCGCCGGACCGCATCGTCATCTCGCCGGGGCCCGGTCGGCCGGAACAGGCCGGCGTGACCGTCGACGCCGTCCGGCGGTTTGCCCCGGCGATACCGATTCTGGGCGTCTGCCTCGGACATCAGGCGATCGGGCTCGCGTTCGGCGCGGCGATCGCGCCGGCCACAGTGCTGATGCACGGCAAGCGCTCGATGATCGAGCATGACGGTCGGGGGGTCTTCGCCGGGATCCAGGGCCCCTTCGCCGCGGGCCGGTATCACTCGCTGTCGGTGGCGCCCGAGACCTGTCCCCCCGAGCTCGAGGTGACGGCACGGGCAGTGGACGACGGCACCATCATGGGTCTACGGCATCGCGAGTGGCGTGTACATGGCGTCCAGTTCCACCCTGAGTCCGTGCTGACAGGCGTGGGTCGGCAGATCTTGCGAAACTTTCTGGAGTGCTGATGTTTGCAACCCTGATCGAGAAGCTGCACCGTCGTCAGGATCTGAGCGTGGACGAGGCGGCCGCCGTGATGGACGAGATCATGGCCGGACGGGCAACCCAGGCGCAGATCGCCGGGCTGTTGATCGCCCTGTCGATGAAAGGCGAGCGACCGTCCGAGATCGTTGGGCTGGCGATGACGATGCGCGCCAACGCCGTCAAGCTGTCGAAGCCCTACGAGGATCTCTTCGACACCTGTGGCACCGGCGGCGACGGCGCCTCGACGTTCAACGTGTCCTCGTTGGCGGCGCTGGTCCTGTCAGGGTGCGGCATCCGTGTGGCCAAACACGGCAACCGCGCGGTCTCGAGCCGATGCGGCAGCGCGGATCTGTTCAGCGCGCTCGGGGTGGCGGTGGACGCGCCGCCGGCTGTGGCCGAACGGTGCCTCGACGAATGTGGGATCGCGTTTCTGTTCGCCCCGACGTTCCATCCCTCGATGCGTCATGCGGCAGCGGCGCGCCGTGAGCTCGGCGTGCGCACCGCCTTCAACTTCCTCGGACCGTTGACGAACCCGGCCGGTGTCACCCGGCAGCTGGTCGGGGTGCCCCGTCCGGACCACACCGACCTGATCGCGCGCGTGTTGGGGGAGCTGGGCTCCGACCGCGCGTGGGTGGCGCATGGGGCGGACGGGCTGGATGAGGTGTCGACCACCGGCTACACCAAGGTCTCGGAGTGCCGCAACGGCAGGGTTCGGACGTTCTATCTCCACCCGAACGACTTCGGTCTGCCGGTGGTCGACCCCAAGACGTTGCGTGCGGAGTCGCCGGAGGAGAACGCGGCGATCGCCCGTGCGGTCCTGGCGGGGGAGGCGGGCCCTCCGCGCGACATGGTGCTGGCGAACGCCGCCGCCGGACTCGTCATCATGGAGCGGGTCGACAGTCTGGTCGAAGGGGTGGCGATGGCCGCCGCGGCCCTCGACGACGGACGGGCCCAGGCGACGCTGACTCGACTCGCAACCGTGTCGAACGACGGAACGGGAGGTGCGGTGTGAGGGACCCCGTCGCTCAGCTCGGACCGGACCTGCTCGCGACGATCGTGGCGGCGACCCGACAGACGACCGCCGAGCGCGAGCGGCGGTGTCCGGCCATCGCGCTCGCGGCGCAGGCGGCATCGGCCACACCGGGGGGCGCGCGGTTCGTCGCGGCGCTCAGGGCGCCCGGCCGTGTGCAGGTCATCGCGGAGTGCAAGCGGCGCTCGCCGTCCCGCGGGATACTTCGGGCGGACTACCACCCCGACCGGATCGCGGCCGCCTACGAGGCGAACGGGGCCGCCGCGGTGTCGGTGGTGACCGAACCGACGTTCTTCGACGGAGCGCTCGACCATCTGCGGGCGGTCCGCGCCGCGGTCGATCTGCCGGTCTTGCGCAAGGATTTCATCGTCGTGCCGTATCAGCTCCTCGAGGCGGTGGCGGCGGGGGCGGACGCGGTCCTGCTCATCGTGGCCGCGCTCGACGACACCGAGCTCGTTGCCCTGCTCGCCGAGGCGACATCATTGGGGCTCGCGGCGCTGGTGGAGGTGCACGACGGGGCGGAGCTGCAACGCGCCGTGCGGGCCGGCGCGACCGTCATCGGCGTGAACAATCGCAACCTGCGCACCCTGTCGGTCGACATGACTGCCTCGCGCCGCCTGGTCGGGCAGATCCCCCCGGGGACCGTGGCCGTGGCGGAGAGCGGTCTGCGGACGAGCGCTGATCTCGTGGAACTGGGGGCGGCGGGATATCACGCGTTCCTGATCGGCGAAGCGCTCGTCACGACGCCGGAGCCGGGAGAGACCTTGGGTCGACTGCTCGACGGTGCGCGATCGGCATCCGGCGGCGTCGGGACGACCGTGCGCGGCGTCGTGGCGGGTGGGGCGTGATGACACCGGTCAAGATCTGCGGGATCACACGGTCCGAGGATGCGGCGCTTGCCGCGCGGCTCGGCGCCGCCTGCGTCGGGTTCGTCTTCTGGCCCCAGAGTCCGCGCTTCGTGGAACCGGCGGCGGCGGCGGACATCCTGGCCGCGCTGCCGCCACACGTGGCCGGCGTCGGGGTCTTCGTGAATCAGGCGATCGACGAGGTCAACGCGATCGCCGACAGAGTCGGCCTCGGGGCGGTTCAGCTGCATGGCGACGAATCGGCGGACGCCTGTGCGCGGTGTACCCGGCGGGTGATCAAGGCGGTGCGACTGTCGGCCGGGAGCACACCGGACGCGGTCGATGCGGTCTGGTCCAGGGCAACGGTCCTGCTCGATGCGTTCGACCCGGTGCGGAGGGGCGGCACCGGGCGTTCGGTCGATTGGACGCTGGCCGCGCGAATCGCCCGGCGGCGCCGCACGATCCTGTCCGGCGGATTGCGGGCGGAGAACGTCGCTGAGGCGGTGCGACACGTCGCACCCTATGGCCTGGACGTGTCCTCGGGGGTCGAGTCGCGACCGGGGATCAAGGCCCCAGAGCGGATGCGAGCGTTCTTCGAAGCGGTGATCGCGGCGACTGGCGCGGCGCTGATGGTGACGGCCCTCGGTGCCTCGCCGTATTCATGAAACGGACCACACAGGCATGACGACCATGGACGCCACGGTGCCCCCGGCGGGCGGGAGTGTTGGACTGCGCGACCCAGATGCGCGCGGGTATTTCGGGGCCTACGGTGGCCGGTTCGTGCCCGAGACGCTGGTGGCCCCGGTCGAGGAGTTGGGGACCGCCTATTTCGCGGCACGGTCGGATCGGGCGTTCCAGGACGAGCTGACGTCGCTGCTCAATCGCTACGTCGGTCGGCCGACGCCGGTCTCCGAAGCCGTGCGCTGGTCGACACAGCTTGGCGGCGCGCGCCTGTTGCTCAAGCGTGAGGATCTCGCCCACACTGGGGCGCACAAGATCAACAACGCGCTCGGTCAGGCGCTGCTCGCCGTCCGCATGGGCAAGCGTCGCGTGGTGGCCGAGACGGGAGCGGGCCAGCATGGGGTCGCGACGGCGACCGCCTGCGCCCTCCTCGACCTCGTGTGCGAGGTCTACATGGGTGCGGAGGACATGGAGAGACAGGCGCTCAACGTTGTCCGGATGCGGCTGCTCGGGGCGAGGGTCACCCCGGTCGATGCCGGCAGTCGGACGTTGAAGGACGCCATCAACGAGGCGATGCGCGACTGGGTCACGAACATCCAGGATACGTACTACCTGCTCGGGTCAGTGCTGGGCCCCCACCCCTATCCGCTCATGGTGCGGGAGTTCCAGTCGGTGATCGGCGCCGAAGCGCGGCAGCAGGTCCTGGCGCTGGCGGGGCGGTTGCCGACGGCGGTGGTCGCGTGTGTCGGCGGGGGGAGCAACGCGCTGGGGATTTTCGATGGCTTCGTGAACGACCGACATGTCCGGTTGATCGGCGTGGAGGCGGGAGGTGACGCGATTGTATCGGGTCGCCATGCCGCACGGTTTGCTACCGGGACGGTCGGGGTGTTGCAGGGCACACGAACCGTCATCCTGCAGGACGCGCACGGCAACATCGAGCCGACCCATTCGGTGTCAGCCGGTCTCGACTACGCGGCGGTCGGGCCGGAGCACGCCTGGTTGCGCGACATGGGCCGCGCGGAGTACACCTCGGTATCGGACGACCAAGCGCTGGAGGCGTTCCAGCGGGTCGCACGCCTGGAGGGCATCCTCCCGGCCCTCGAGTCGGCCCATGCACTGGCGCACGCTGGGGAGGTCGCGCTGGCGCTCGGTCGTGACGAGGTCGTCCTCGTCAACCTGTCGGGCCGCGGGGACAAGGACGTTGAGATCCTCCAGGCCCGCGGGCTCGGTACTTCCCCGGTCGGGGTCGCGGGAGCACCACAGCGGGAGGACGGGACGTGACGTCTCGAATTGCGGACGTCTTCGCCCGGTTGCGCGCCGACCACCGAACCGGCTTGGTGACTTTCGTCACCGGTGGTGACCCGGACGCGGCACGCTCAGCCGAGATCCTCCGCGGGCTGGACCGGGCGGGGGCCGATGTCCTCGAGGTCGGAGTACCGTACTCCGACCCGCTCGCTGACGGTCCGGTCATCCAGCGAGCCTCGGAGCGTGCCCTGGCGGCCGGCGGGAACTTGTCGCGCACGCTCGATCTGATCGAGCAGGTGCGAGCCGATGTCCAGGCGGCGGTGGTGGTCTTCACCTATGTGAATCCGATCTTCAAGATGGGCACCGACGCATTCGTCGCGCGGGCCGCGGCGGCCGGTGTGGACGGGGTGCTGGTTCTGGATCTGCCGATAGAAGAAGCAGGACCGTTCCGCCAGACGGTCGTGAATGCCGGCATCGACCCCATTTTCCTGCTGAGCCCGACCACCACCGACACGCGCATCCGGACGGCCGCCGAATTGGGGCGGGGGTTTCTGTATGGGATTTCCCGGCTGGGGGTCACCGGGGCACGCGCGGAGGTCGCCTCGGGTGCGCGCGCCCTGGTCGAACGAATTCGCGCACTGACAGCGCTTCCGATCGCGGTCGGATTCGGGTTGTCTCGGCCCGAGCACGTGCGGCAGGTCGGGGAGTGGGCCGACGCGGCGGTGGTCGGCAGCGCGCTGGTAGACGTGATCGCACGGGCGGCGGACTCGCCGGACCTGGTGGCAACGGTCGAGCGCTACGTCGCGGAGCTGAAGACTGGTTGATCGGACGGGCGGATACGGTCCGGTCGAGAAGACGTTCGCATGTTGTGGGCGTCGAGATCGACGCCGCGCACGGCCCCCGCAGGGTATGAGGAGGAAGCATACCGGCAGAATTCGACCGTCGAGGAACGCCGCCAGACGGGATGGATCGGCGGTCAGAGCGGTGACGTTATGCTCGACCGGGCCCTTCGGCACGCGCAAGGAGGCGCGAGTGTGACATGACGTCAGGAGACCGGCCGCCTGCGCGGCTGGATGCCGCAGGGGTGGATCGACGGATCACCGAGATCAGGGGACGGATGGACGAGCTCGATTCCAAGCTGGTCACGTTACTGAACGAGCGTGCGAGCTGTGCCATGGAGATCGGGCGACTGAAGAAGACGGTGGGGCTGGACGTGTATCAACCGGAGCGAGAGATCGAGGTGCTGCAGCAGGTCCGGTCACGGAACGACGGCCCGCTCGAGGCTGACGCGATCACGCGGCTGTTCGAGCGGATCATCGACGAGGCCCGGCGTCTGGAGCGCTCGACAGGCGCAGGGGTGGAGTAGCGCGCACGCAGGGTCAGGAGAGGATGACAGGTCATGGTTGTGGTCATGGAAGAACGCGCCAGTGAGGAACAGGTGCAGCACGTCATCGCACAGCTCGTGGAGAAGGGGTTCGACGTTCATCGCTCGACCGGACAACTTCGCAGCGTGCTGGGCGCCGTCGGTGGGAACCGGTCGTTCGACACCCGACTCATCGAGGTCATGGATGGGGTCCATGAGGTGTTGAGAATCACCGAGCCCTACAAGCTGGCCAGTCGCACGTTCAAGCCGGAGCGGAGCACGATCTCATTCGACGAGTTTCGGGTCGGCGGCGACGAGGTGATCGTCATGGCCGGGCCCTGCTCGGTGGAGACCGAAGAGCAGATCGCGGCATCGGCCGCCACGGTGAAGAAAGCGGGTGCCAAGATACTGCGCGGCGGCGCCTTCAAGCCGCGGAGCTCTCCCTACAGCTTCCAGGGCCTGGGAGAAGAGGGGCTGCGCATGATGCGCACGGCCGCCGATGCCGAGGGACTGAAGGTCGTCTCCGAGGTCATGGACGTCAGCCAGATCGAGCTGGTCGCGCGCTATGCCGACATCCTCCAGGTCGGCGCACGCAACATGCAGAACTATACGTTGCTGCGGGAGCTCGGCAAGTCGCACACGCCGGTGCTCCTCAAGCGGGGCATCGCTGCGACCATCGAGGAGTGGCTCCTGTCGGCGGAGTATGTGCTCTCGGGGGGCAACAGCGATGTCATCCTGTGCGAACGGGGCATCCGGACCTTCGAGAGCTACACCCGCAACACGCTCGACATCTCGGCGATTCCGGTCATCCACAAGCTGAGTCATCTGCCGATCATCGCCGACCCGAGTCACGGAACCGGGTTGCGGGACAAGGTCACGCCGATGGCCAGGGCAGCGATCGCCGCCGGGGCCGACGGACTGATTATCGAGGTGCACCCGGATCCGGACAACGCATTGAGCGACGGTGCACAGTCAATCTTCCCGCCGCAGTTCGACCGGCTGATGGCGGAGCTGCGCATCATCGCCCCGGCCATTGGCCGAAGCATCTGTCTGGAGCCGGTCGCCCGGCGTGGATGGGGAGCCTGACGTGGGTCCCAAGAAGTCAGGAGTCAGAAGTCAGTAATCAGGGGAATCCGGCGGGCTTCGCCGGCAACACGGATTCCATCGAGCCGCGCAGAGGTCAACGGCCTTGCCAGAACCACCTAAGACGCTCCCGATGATCCAACCGGGGGCCGCGAGCGGGTCGCCACCGATCTTCGAGAAGGTGGCGATCATCGGTCTCGGTCTCATTGGTGGCTCGATTGCACTCGCCGTCAGAGAGCACTGGCCCTCGTCACTCGTCATCGGACTCGACCGAAAAGAGGTGCTCGAGAAGGCCATGGTGCTGCACGCCATCGACGTCGCGGCAGATGACCCGGTGGTCATTGCCGAGGCGGATCTCGTCATCCTCGCGGCGCCGGTGGAACAGAACATCGTGCGGCTGGCGGAGCTCGACCGCTACGTGACGACACCGGCGGTCGTGACTGACGTGGGAAGCACGAAGCGCACCACCGTCAAGGCGGCCCGGATGCTGCCATCGCGATTCACCTTCGTGGGGGGGCACCCGCTGGGGGGTGCGCCGCGTAGCGGAATCGAATACGCCCGGTCCGATCTGTTCGTGGACCGCCCCTGGCTCTTCACACCGGAGGGCGACGGCGACGCGGCCGTACTGGAGCGGTTGTGCAGCTTCGTCCGCGAGCTGGGGGCCAAGCCGGAAGTCATCGACCCCGCCGAGCACGACCGGCTGCTCGCCATCGTCAGCCATCTTCCGCAACTGACCGCAAGCGCCCTGATGCACGTCGTGGGCACCACCGCCCGGGAGCGGGGACTCGCGTTGACGGGCCGGGGACTGTTCGACGCGACCCGGCTCGCCTCGAGCCCGGCGCACATCTGGCGGGACATTTGCGGCTCGAACGCCGACGCGATCGGAGATGCGCTCGACGACCTGATTCGCGAGCTCGAAACGTTGCGGCGGGGGTTGACGTCGAGTACCGAGATCGACCGGGTCTTCGAGTCGGCTGGCACCTGGCGGGCCCGGCTGGCGGAGCTGCGGCCCACCACACGCTCGCAGTGACGGGCACACCGGCGGCCGGCGGCGTACTCGTGCGCGCCTCGGTGTTCCGTGAGATCGTCGCGCACGCACGACGGGCGGCACCAGACGAGTGCTGTGGTCTGCTGGTCGGAACCGGCACACGGATCGAGATGGCCCATGCGGCGCGCAACCTGCGCCGGAGTCCCACCCGGTATCTCGTAGACCCCGCCGACCACTTCGCCGCCATCAGGTCCGCACGTAAGGCGGGGCTGGCGGTCGTGGGGACGTACCACTCACATCCGGCATCGGCGGCATTGCCGTCCCCACGGGACGAACGCGAGGCGACCGCCCCCGGGTTCCTGTATCTGATTGTCTTTCTCGTGATAAACGAGACGCGGGGTTTTCGGCTCGTGGACGGGAAGATGGCGGGAGTCCGGGTGCGGGTCGTACCCGAGTCAGGCTCCTCCGGCTGTGCCGGGGGAGCCTGACTCGGGAGGTCGTGACCGCCTACTCGCCGGGCAACCCGGTGCCCTGGATGACGATACTGGTGCGGACGAGCTCGATCACATCGTCACGCCGCTTGAGGGTCAGGCGCACCTCGTAGCGTCCGCCAAAATCGTAAGAATGCCGGCGCGAGAAGCGGCGGCGGATCTCACTGACGCCCGGTTCATAGGGTTCGCAGTCGAAGATGCTCTCCGACCTCGTTCCGTCATCCCAGTCCCACTCCGCGCTGACGCAGTAGAACTCCTCGTAGTCGTCCGCACCGCCTCGCAGGACCCCGGTGAACGAGATCTCCGCTGGCGCGAAGGCGACCCGTGGACGCGCACGCAGGGTCAACTCCGGGCGGTCGTCCTGGGCGACGGTTCCCACCGAGAGCCACATGACCGTGAGCACGATCGCGCCGATCAGGAGCGCGCGTGTTTTCCGTGCTGTATCGCGACCAGGCATGCTGCGATTGTAGCGCGAGCCGGGCCGCGTGACCAGCCGTGTGCGATCTCCCACGCTATAATCTTGCCGATGCATACGGGAGCGGACGAGACACCGGTGCGCTGTGTCTTTGGCGAGCTCGGAGAGGTGCAGGCGGACCTGATGTGCGCGCCGGTCTTCGAGGACGAGGGTTCTGAGGAACTCCGGAGTCTCGACGCCGCGCTCGGTGGCTCCATCAACCGTGCTCGAGCCTCCGGCGAACTCAGGGGCAAGACGCACGAGCTGTTTTTCGCTGATGTGGCCACCCCTACGTGGCGGACACGGCGGGTGCTGCTGGTCGGTGCAGGTACCCGCGCACGGTATGACACGTCGCGCGCCCGTACGGTAGCGGGCGCCGCCGGCCTGGCAGCCCGGGATCGTCGCGTCCGCAGGCTCGTCTTCGTGTGCCGGGCAGCTGGCGAGAGAGCCCCGATGGCGCAGGCCGCGGTGGAGGGTGTCCTCCTCGGGGCCTTCCGAGACACACGGTTCAAGAGCGAGGACAATAGTTCGTCCCCTCTAATCTCCGTCGAGTTGTACTTCGGCGAGGACGTGGCGTCCCAGACACGGGCGGCGGTCGAGCGCGGGGTGCTGCTCGCCGGCTGTTCAAACCTTGCGCGGGAGCTGACCAACGAGCCCGGCAATCTGTTCACGCCCCGTGTGTTCGCCGACCGCGCACGCGAGCTGGCATCGGGACCGCACACCACGGTCGAGGTACTCGACGAACAGGCGATTGCGGCCCACGGCATGGGATTGCTGCAGGGTGTGGCCCAGGGGAGCGTCGAGCCACCCCGTGTCATCGTGATGCGCTATGAGCCGGAGGACGCCGTTCCCGGTCCGGTCCTCGGGTTGGTGGGGAAGGGCGTGACCTTCGACAGCGGGGGGCTCTCGATCAAAACGGCCGACGGTATGGAGCGGATGAAACGTGACATGGCCGGGGGCGGGGCCGTGGTCTGTGCGATGCGTGCGATCGGGCGGCTGGCGCCCTCGGTTCGTGTGATCGGTGTGGTACCCGCGGCGGAGAACATGCCCGGCGGACGAGCCATTCGCCCAGGAGACGTGCTGACGGCGGCGAACGGGAAGCGTGTCGAGGTGCTGAACACCGACGCCGAGGGCCGGCTGATCCTCGGGGACGCGTTGACCCTGGCACAGCGCTTCGGTGCGACGCACCTGGTCGACATCGCCACGTTGACGGGTGCCTGTGTCGTCGCGCTGGGACATCACGCATCGGGCTTGCTCGGCGCGCCCGACGCCTGGGTCGAGTCGGTCCGGCAGGTGGCCGACCGGGCGGGCGAACGTGTGTGGCCGCTGCCGATGTTCGAGGAGTACGCCGAGCAGCTCCAGAGCGAGACAGCCGACCTCACGAACGTCGGGGGGCGGCCGGGCGGAGCGATTACCGCCGGGATGTTCCTGAAGGCGTTCAGCGGTGGACTCCCCTGGGCGCATCTCGATATCGCCGGCACCGCCTGGTATGACACGGCCCAACCCCATCACACGAAAGGTGCTACCGGCGTGGGTGTGCGCACGCTCGCCGCGCTCCCGTTCGAAGTGGCGTGGTAGAAACGGGGGCGGGACGGGGGTGCGTGTAGTAGAATCCGGGAGTGCAGCAACAGCCGCTCACACCGCTGATCATCGAACTGACAGACCCGGTAACGGAGGAGATTACCGTTGCCGACGTGCTCGTGGGGGCCCTCAATTTCAGCGGCGTGATCGTCCTCGGCGCGGTGTTGCTCGCGTTGCTCTTCGCCGGCGCCCTGATCGGGCTGCGGCGCCTCAGCCCGTCAAACCCGCTGAATGGAGATGCGTCGAACCGGACCCGCCTGGACCTACATCTCCCGTCTCGCTAGTCGTTGTTTTCGGCTGTGACGCCCGTGTACGGCTTGAGCGTCCGCTGGTACTCGAGGATCGACTGCAGGAGCGCGTCCGCGATCCGGTCGCGGTAGGCGTCGGTCGCGAGAAAGGCTGCGTCCTCGATATTCGTCAGGAAGGAGATCTCCGCGAGGACGCTGGGCATGTTCGCACCGATCAGCACGACGAACGGCGCCTGCTTCACGCCTAAGTCTTGCGCACCAGGATACAGCTCGCGCACCGCGCGAATCAGGTTCCGCTGCACCATTTTCGCGAGGTCGCGGGATTCGTCTCGCTTGTTGTGCATCGTGATGGACCGAACCAGCTTCGGCAGATCGTGCATGCCCTCTCGAGACGTGGCGTTCTCGCGCGCCGCCACTATCTGCGCGCTTGGGTCGGTCGCCAGATCGAGATAGTAGGTCTCGACACCACGCGCACGCCGGTCCCTGGCGGCGTTGGCGTGGATGGAGAGGAAGAGGTCGGCGCCCACCCGGTTGGCGAGCTCGGTACGGGCGCGGAGCGGCATATAGGCGTCACGCCGACGCGTCAGGATCACCTCGATGCCGGTCTCGGCCGTCAGACGCGCCTCGAGGCGCCTGGCCACATCGAGGACCAGCGCAGACTCGGTCAGCGCGCCAGTCTTGGCGCCGGGATCGTAGCCCCCGTGCCCCGGGTCGATGACGATTCGCGACACGCCGAGCCCGAGCTGACGGCCAAGCGAAAAGCCCCCGTTGGAGTTGGCAACTGCCGTCTCGGTGCCCGGACGCGCCGGGGCGTCTCCAAACGACTCCACCGCCACGTCAGCACCCGGCAATTCGGTAGAGGCAGGTGCCGGTCGCGAGATCTGAACCGTCTGTTCGACACGCGGGAGCGGCAGCACATCGACCATCGACATCGGAAACACAAGAATGGCCGGCGCGACCGCGTTGGGCGTTCGGAGCGGTGTCACCGAGACCAGCGCGTTGGTCGACGGTAGGTCAGCGGCGGTCTCGAGCGACGGTGCTGACCCGAGGTTCGGATAGAGGACGTCGTGCACGTGTGGCCAGGCCAGCTCGTCACGTTCTGCCGGTATCGCGGTGCGGGTGCTCGCGGGCGGTGGCGTCACCTCGGGTCTTGCCGCCGCCGCCGATGCAACATCCGTGACCGGTTCCTGCGTCGAGATCGCGGAGGCTGTGTCGACCAGATCCGTCGTGACCGGCTCGAGCGCCGGCAGAATAGGGTCGAGCAGCCGACCCTCCCAACCCTCCGGCATGGGCAGCAGGCCCGACGCGGTCATGCGTCGTGGTGCGACGTCCGCCGTGTGCGGATTCACAGACGCGTCCGGCTCCACTGATGCGGCCGGGGGGAAGGGCAGCTGTCGCGCCTCGCCGCCGGACACGGGCGCGGCCGGCGTGTCGTTCGACGCAACCGCGTCCGGCTGCTCCTCGGCGCGACGAGAGAACATCCCGGTCGTCTTCGACCGAGGATCACCGCTGGCAACGGGGAGCGACCGCCCGTCGGCAGGCTCGACGCGTCCCGAGTGTGTCGAGGGGTGCCGGTCGCGTGCAGCCGAACCCTCACCGCGGGCTGCCAGGGTTGGTGACGTGTCCAGGACCAGGCGACGCGCCTGCATGGACGGAGTCCGCACCGCGTCGATAATGAGACGATACGGGTTGTACAAGGAGTACACGCTGTAGGTGTCGACATCCTCGATGTCGAGGACGACGCGCGTCGTCTGTCCGGGGTGACGGCCGAGTCGGATCTCGCGGACCATGTCGCCGTCATCGTACGCCAGCGTGGCGTCGCGTAGCGGCGGCGGCGCATACGTCCCACTGAAATCGAAGAACAATCTCGCCGGTCCCTCCAGCCGCTCGGCGTCGTAGCGCACCTCGTCATCGAACTCGATTGTCACACGGACGACATCGGCCAGCGGTTCCCGGTGGATAGCCCGGATCTGCACCGGTTCGTCAAGGCGGCGGAGCTGTTCACGGCGGTCCGCCACGCGTGGGACGAGCGAGCTCGAAGGGTATTCGCGTTCCAGCATCCGGAGAAACTTCATGCCGGCATCACGATCGGTGGGCTGACGGTAGCGGTCGAACGCCTGGATGGCCAGCCCAGCGGCCTGCCACAACGCGTTGTCGCTGTACCCGCTCCGGGGGTACCGGCGGACGATCTCCGTGTACGCGGTGATGGCATCTCGTAGCTGCGCGAGCGTCGCTGGTTCGCCTGCCGGGGCCCGGAGGCGACGCTCATCGGTGAGCGCCGCGGTGTAGAGGTCCTTCGGGGTGGCCGCCAAGATCGGCGCGGTGCCTGCCAGCGCGACCAACAGGAGCACAGCGAGACGGAGCGGCACTCGCCCGGGTTGCAGCAACGTCGCAGATCGTCGAGTCATGGCCTGATCTTCCAAGAGATGGACACCGATTCAGCCGCTCTATCGACCGCAGAGATGTAAAGCTGTAGCGCATTCCGTGAAAAACTGGTAAACACGCGGCGGGGGGCCATTCCAGAACCCTGTCTCAGAGACTTGCTACACGATTCGCGGGCGAGACATCTCATCTGGCGGCGTTGCTCCTCGGTCTCACATGCATGCCCAATGTGCTCCCTTGTCGCGTCGTGCAGCAGCCGGACGCGCCACGGGGACGACGCCTGGACTGATGTTCCGGACCGCTCTGAGACAGGACCCTAACGAAGCTGCATGTCGATCTGCTCGAAGTAGTCCGTCGCGACGAGCACCTCCCGCGCTTTGCCGCCGTTGCCGCCGGACACCAGGCCGTCGGCCTCCATCATGTCGACGAGCCGGGCCGCCCGGCTGAAGCCGATGCGCAGCCTGCGCTGCAGATAGGAGATGGAGGCCTGCCCGGCCACAACGACCAGCCGCGCGGCTTCGTCATACAGGTCGTCCTTCTCGAACGCAACGGCGTCGGCCTGTTTGTCCTCCGCGATAATCGCCGCGTCATACGTCGGACGGCCTTGTTTCCGGAGGAAGCCGCACACCCGAGCTGTTTCCTGCTCGGAGATATAGGGTCCATGCACCCGGATGACGCGCGACGAAGCGGGGGGCAGGTAGAGCATGTCTCCACGGCCCAGGAGCGCCTCGGCCCCGTTCCCGTCGAGAATCGTCCGAGAGTCGACCTTCGAGGACACCCGAAAGGCGATCCGGGACGGCAGATTGGCCTTGATCAGCCCGGTGATCACGTCGACCGACGGTCGCTGGGTCGCGAGGATCAAGTGAATACCGACCGCCCGCGCCATTTGGGCCAGACGGGCGATTGACTCCTCGACCTCGTTCCGGGCGATCATCATCAGGTCGGCCAGCTCGTCGATCGCCAGGACGATGGCCGGAAGCGGTCGCGGCGTGTCGTCCTTCACATCACCGCTGGCGTCCCTCGCCTTTTGCGTGGGCGGCCGCTCCTGCAGCTGCCGGCGGACGTTCCGGTTGTACTGCTCGAGATTCCGCACACCTTCGGCCGCTAGCTGCTTGTAGCGTTCCTCCATTTCGTGAACGGCCCACCGCAATGCATTGGCGGCCAGCTTCGGCTCGACCACGACCGGCGTCAGCAGATGTGGAATGCCCTCATACATCCCGAGTTCCAGCCGCTTCGGGTCGATCAGGATGAGGCGCACCTCGGCCGGGGTCGCCCGGAAGAGGATGCTGGTCAGCATCGCGTTCATCGCCACGCTCTTGCCGGTGCCGGTCGCGCCCGCGATCAGCAGGTGCGGCATCGTGGCCAGGTCGCTGGCAACCGGCTCGCCATGGATCGTCCGACCCAAGGCCAGCGTCAGCTTGGAGCTCGACTGACGATACGGTTCGGACTCGAGCATCTGGCGCAGCGAGATCTGTTCCCGCAGACGGTTCGGGATCTGGATGCCGACCGTGGACTTGCCGGCCAACCGTTCGATCAGGACCGACTCGGCCCGCATCGCCAGACACAGGTCGTCGGCCAGACTGGTCACCTTGCCGTATTTCACGCCGGCGTCCGGCTTGAACTCGAAGGTGGTCACCACCGGGCCGGGGTGAATCTGGACGACCGACCCGGCGACCGAAAACTCGCGGCACTTGTCCTCGAGGAGCCGCGCGTTGTCCATCAGCTCCCGTTCGTCGAACTTGTGTTGCTGGCGGGGTGGGTCCAGCAGGGACAAGGGCGGCAGGGCGAACGCGCCCTGCCTGCGCTCGGCGGGTGTCTTCGACACCGGTTCGGACAGCGGCAACGGGAGCGCCTCCGGTTGGGTGGCCCGGATCGCGGGCGCCGGGACGGTCGGGGCTGCCCGAGGGGGGCGACCCCGTCTCTTCTCCTTCCGCGTGGGTATCTTCGCGAGCACCTCGGTACGTGCCGACGAGGCGCCGGTCCTGTCCAGGTGCTTCCGGAGCACCCCTTGCCGTTCCTGCTCCCGGCGCCGGTTTGCCCACCAGCCGCGGAGGAGCCGGGTGGCGCGCGCGCAGGTCCTGGCCACCGTCGCGCCTGTGGCGCTGCACAACCGGCCGAATGACAGCTGTGTGGTGAGGATGAGCGCCAGGAAGAGCAGCGTCAGGATCACGATGATCGAGCCGGTGCGGTTGAAATACCCGGCGAGCAGGTCGGCAAGCCATCCGCCGAGATAGCCACCGGCCCGGAAGGTGCGTGCCGACGGGTCGAACGCGCCAAAAGCCAGGCTCACGAAGGCGGCCGCACATCCGACCGTCAGGACCAGCCCGATCATCTTGGTGTACGCCGCTTCAATTTGCCGGCACCAGAAGCTGTGCCACCCGAGGGTCACGAGCACGACCGGCAGGAGGTAGGCGGTGAACCCGACGACCTGAAACGACATTTCGGCCAGAAACGCTCCGACGCGTCCCGCGAAATTCGTAACCGGTTCCTGCCCACCGGTGTTGAAGAACCACACCGGGTCGGCGGCGTCGTAGGTCGCGAGGGCAATCAGCCAGAACAGCGCGGTGGCAAACAACACCACGCCAAGGAACTCGCTCGCCCGTCGGGACAATGTCGATCCAGCCACGTGTCAGATCTCCAGCATGACCGGCAGCACGAGCTGGCGCCGACCCGGCTGCTCGGGAAACACCCGCTCCACTGCGATACGTACGCCCTCGTGACGCCTCACAGGATCCGCGCGCAGCGTCGATCTCGACGACCTTCGGCGCGACGCGACACGTTCACCACGGACTGCTAGGGACGCAACGAGGAAGATGCCGCGACGTGTCCATCCGCCAAGGGAAGCGCGGCACACGCAGCATCGCCGGTGGGGACCGGCGTCACCGTTCCTTCGGTGTCAGACGCCTGGGTGCGTCTGAAGGCAGGACAACCGGATGCGGCCCGTCGTAGCGACTCAGCATTTCCGGCGCCTGAGTCGTCGGAACGAACCGCCAGTACTGTAGCACAGGTCTCACGAGGCTCCGCCTCGCGAGACGAGCTTTTCTCACAGCCCGCCACGCGGGGGCTAGCGAGGCGCCCCATGTTCAGCGGCCTGCCAGGGTCTCCGCCAGCACCGCCAGATCCTCGAGGTCGAGTGTTTCGGGGCGCCGATCGGACGCCAGCCCGGCCCGGTCGAGCAGCTCGCGAGGTGGGAGCGCCGAGACGATGCCGGCAAACGGCGCGAGCGCGTTCAGCAAAGTCTTCCGGCGGTGGGTGAACAGACTCCGGACCATCCGCTCGAACAGGGCCGGGTCGGCAATCGAGATCGACGGGGGCCGAAAATCGAGCGTGACCACCGCGGCTCGGACACGCGGCGGTGGTCGGAAGGCTCCGGGTGGCAAGCTCAGGACGCGCCGCGCGTCGGCGGCCAGACGGGTCAGGATAGCCAGGGGCCCGTAGGCCCTCGAGCACGGCGAGGCGACGACGCGGTCGGCGACCTCGCGCTGCAGCATCAGTGTGGCGTCGCGGAAGGACCGGGCCGCGCGCTGGGCACCCAAGATCCGAAACAGGATCGGCGACGCCAGGTTGAATGGCAGGTTGCCCACCACACGGACCGGTCGGGGAGTCTCCGAGCCGATGGCATCGGCAATCAGATCCACGAGGTCCAGGGACAGGATGTCGTCGGTGACGACCTGCACGCGCGATGGGGCAATCCGCCGCAACCCTGCCGCCAGCTCGCGGTCGATCTCGACCGCAACCACCTGCGCCCCGGCGGCGGCGATCGGCAGAGTGAGTTGTCCGGTGCCAGACCCGATCTCGATGAACAGCTCATCCGCCTCGGGCCGGATCACCGCCAGCAACTTCGAGACCCAGACTGGCTCGAGAAAATGTTGGCCAAACCGCTTGCGTGCCGGCGGTCTGGAGGCGCCGGGTCTAGTCGCGGTCCCCGTGCCAGTAGCGGTCCTCGATCTCCTCGATCTGTGCTTCGCTGAGCCCAAAGTAGTGACCGAACTCATGAATGACCGTCTCGCCGATGGTCACGACGATCTCGTTGTCGTTCTGGCTCGCTGCCTCGATCGGTTCCTGAAAGAGGGTGATCCGGTCGGGCAAGGCGTTGCCGTGGGTCCAGTCCCGCTCGGGCAGCGGCACTCCTTCGTACAGCCCGAACAGCGTGTCCGGCGGGTCGATTCCCACGTGGTCGAGGAGCTCACGAGTGGGTGCATCCTCGACGATGACCGCCACATTGTGTACGGCCTGTCGAAAACGTGGCGGCATCGTCGCGAGCGCGTCGACCACCAGCCGCTCGAACCGCTCGCGCGTCATCTCGCCGCTCGTGGTGATCGTCCAGCGACATTCGACGCCGCTGCATCCCACCTGGCAGCGTTGCGCCGCAGTCGAATACTGCCCGTCTCCTCCCTGGTCGCACGTTGCCGAACGGGCGCATCAGCAGTCTCGGTGTGACGCAGGACTCTGACCATGCACGGCTAGACATCTCGGCGTGTCGTGAACACGGGCTTCACACGTGACGATGTTACCTGTGAGAGATGTCTCGTGTCCCGCAAACGTGGTTCACGGACTACGTCCCTGGCGCACCGCCAGGCCGGACACCCCGCCCTGAACACCACGATTACGGGACAGGAGTTTTCCGCGAACTGGTCGGGCGGCGCGACCGGCCCGCACCCCGCGCCGGCGCGGTGCCTCCGCCGTCGGCGAAGTAGAGACACATCTTCCGGGCGCCGCATCGGTCACACAGCGGACGTGGCTTGCAGATACGGCGTCCATGCAGGATCAGCGTGTCGGACGCCAGGGTCCATCGCGGCTTCGGCAGGGCGGCCCCCAGCTGCCGCTCCACGACCACCGGGTCCGCGGATCGTGCAATCCCGAGGCGGTTCGCCACGCGGAGCACGTGACGGTCGACCGGTAGCCCAGGCACCCCGAGCGCGTGCCCGAGCACCACGTTGGCCGTCTTGCGGCCGACACCCGGCAGTCGCACCAGCGCATCGAGATCCGCGGGCACCTCGCCGCCGTGGTGCCCGACCAAGGTCCGCGCCATGCCGACCAGTGACCGGGACTTGGTGCGGAAGAAGCCGGTCGGCCGAATCTGCGGCTCGATCTCCTCCGGTGTTGCCTTCGCCAGCGCCGCCGGGGTCGGATAGCGCTCGAACAAGGACGGGGTCACCTGGTTCACCCGCTCATCGGTGCACTGCGCGGACAGGATCGTGGCCGTCAGCAGTTCGTACGCGTTCCGGAACGTCAGTTCCGTGCCGGCGTCTGGATGCTGTGCTTCGAGTAATCGGAGAACCCGACGGGTGACCGTTGGGGGATGTGCCGGTTGCGGCGGCGGGCTGTCGCGTCTGCGTGGCACGCCCTCATCCTAGCAGTCCGTGATGACCGTGCGTCTGCCTTCGGCCGGCGCCCCTCGACACACTCGGGACGCCCTGCCCCTGCCGCAGGGCGCTGCGCTTGACCCCGACGAGCGAGGACGGGGCAGCCTTGCCAGCAGACGCGTGTTTTGCCGTCAATGCACGGACGGCTTGTTCCAGCCAGGACTCCCACCGGACTCGGTGCAGGCGCGCAGGTGCTCCTGCAGCGCGTTGATCAAGTTCGGCACGAAGCCCATGGGCACGACGATCCGTGCCCGTACCGGCGCCTTCAAGACCCGTTCGGCCGCTGCCGCGCGGACCGCCTTCTCGGTTGGTGGCAGGACCTCGCAGAACGTCAAGGTGAAGTCGAAGGGCGTGTGGGAGATCGAGCAGAAGTTCGCATAGGTGCGTGGCTCGTCTGATTCTTCGTCCGGCACAATCGTAAAATTGATCTGTGTACGCTCACTCATCAGGTGCAGCCCGTCCTTCCAGCATCTCAGTCAGCTAGACTCCTTGCACAACGTGTGTCGTGAGCAGTCTGTGGTGATAGTCTCGCGTCGTATCGAGACCCGTCGTGGGCAATGCCGCGCCCGCCTGGCAGGACGCGACGGAGGACATGACCGGCAACCTGTAACCGAGAAAGCACGCCGCCAGGCGGGATGCGGGATGCGGCCTGCGACGAACGGGTACGGCTTCGCTCCACCTGGGCCGCTAATAGCGCCGCATGACCCCGACCACCACACCCTGCACCTGCACCTTGTCAGCCCTCACGATGATCGGCGCAACGGCGTCGTTGGCCGGCTGCAAGCGGATGTGGCCGTTCTCGCGATAGAATTTCTTCAGGGTGACCTCGGAACCCTCCAGAAGCGCGATCACCATCTCGCCGTTCTGGGCCGTCTGGCGGTCCTCGATCACCACGAGATCTCCGTCCCGAATCTGCTCGTCGATCATCGAGTTTCCACGAACCCGGAGGACGTAGGTGTCACGCGCACCGACGAAGTCTTCGGGCACGGTGACGGTCTCATGGCTGACCACGGCTTCGATCGGGGCCCCGGCGGCGACATACCCCAACAAGGGGAGGTCGAGCGCTCGTCCCCCCATTCGCGTCGGCACCAACTCGACCGACCGACTCCTGTTCCAAGCCCGGCGAATGAACCCCTTGTCCTGGAGGTTCGACAGGTGCTTGTGCACGGTGGCCAGCGAAGACAGACCGAAACGACGCCCGATCTCCTCGAGACTTGGCGCATAGCCGTGTTGCTCGATGAACTCGCCGAGGTAGTCCAAGATTTCCCGCTGTCGCTTGGTGAGAGGTTGCACCCTACCTCCTGAGTAACGAAGCTCCGCCTGCAACCAACGTCTCCTATTGTGAGATGCGCTTCGTGACGAGTGTGTGCGACCGGCGAAGCGGTCGCGACTTAGTGGCCCCGGTCATAAGTACGGTAGCATTCGGCTGGCGTTGCATCCCGCCTGGACGGCGTTGCTCCTCGGTCACAAGTCCCCCAATTTGC